>JBBRCR010000038.1:0-29319 GCA_038204695.1 Opitutales bacterium
ACCGCGTATGGCGTCACGCCAAGGGCGCGGTTGACGGGAAGGGCGACTTTCCAGTCGCCCGAGACCGGTCGACCGAACGTACTTCGGCGGCTGGAAAGCCGCCGCTCCGGCAAATGCCGACGTGCTTGGCAGGAATTGTGGAGCAAGCGCAGAGCTACCCGAAGCTGGGAAAACTGAATACGCTGCGTGACATCGGCAAAGCGGCTGCCGACATCGACAAGATGGTCACGGATCTGAAGACGGCTGCGGCCCGGTGATCGTCTCTGGCCATCGCCCGCCTTTCTTCGCCTGGCTGCTGCTCGTGATGATTCCGTTCTGGACGAGCTTTCTCATCCGCACCTACGCGTGGATCACGATCCTCAAATCGGAGGGGTTGCTGAACGGAGGCTTACCACCGGCCGGCGACGGCGTTTGCCGCGGAGTTCATGGGACAGGCCAACCTGCTCGACGCGGGACTGATGTCACACGACGGGCAGGCGGCGCGTATCCGCGTCGGCGATGCGTTCGAGTTGTTCGTGCCGGCCGCCCGCTGGCCTTCGGGCCTGGTGCAGACCCGGGTTTCCATCCGCCCCGAGAAAGTGCACTTGAGCAAAACGCCCCTGGGCGGGGAAAACACCTTCGCGGCCCGGGTGGACGAGGAAGTCTTTCGAGGTGCGACGGACCGGTTTGCGTTGACCGCCGCCGGGCGCCTGAAACTCACCGCCATTGCGGCGAATGAAAGCGCCCTGCGTGCGGCGATTCACGCCGGCGACCACGTGTGGTGCGCCGTGCACGGGGACGACGTCGTCGTGGTGCCGAAGTGACGCGTCGTCCCGCGCTACCTGTTCACCTGGCGATCAGACTCACGCCGGTCATCTCGGGTGGTTTGGGCAGCTCCATCAGTTGAAGCACCGTCGGCGCGATGTCCGCGAGCCGTCCACCGCTGCGCAATTTCGTCCGGCCCAATTCAAGCCCTTCGCCGACCACGAAGGTCTCGACGAGGTTCAACGTGTGCGCGGTGTGCGGCCCGTTGACCGTGGGATCCCACATCTGCTCGGCGTTGCCATGATCGGCGAGGACAACCGCCCGCCCGCCGACCTTCGCCAGCGCGTCGAGCAATTCGCCCACGCCGCGGTCGGCTGCCTCCACGGCCTTGATGGCGGCTGGCAGAGAGCCCGTGTGGCCGACCATGTCCGGATTCGCGTAGTTCACCACGAGCAGCCCGTACTTCCCGGAAAGGATCGCCTCCTTCGCCACGCGGGTGACGTCGGCCGCCGACATCTCCGGCTGGAGATCGTACGTTGGCACCTTCGGACTGGGCGGGCACGCGCGGTCTTCGCCCGGAAACGGATCCTTTCGGTAATTGTTGAAGAAAAAAGTGACGTGCGGGTTCTTCTCCGTCTCCGCGCAGCGGAACTGGCCAATGCCGGCGTCACTCACGACTTTGCCCAGAATGTTTTTCAAGGCCTCCGGCTTCGGCGAAATCACATGCACCGGCAGCCCGGACTCGTATTCCGTCATCGTCGCGAAATACACATCGAGCTTCGCCCCGCGGTCGAATCCCTCGAAGTCATCGAGCACAAACGCCTTCGTGATCTCACGCGGACGATCGCCACGGTAATTGTAGAACACCACCGCGTCGCCGTCGCGAATCGTGGCGATCGGCTGGCCGTCCACGCCGACGATCGCGGTCGGCACGACAAACTCGTCGCCCTTCTGCGAGTCGTTCGCCGGCTGGTTGTAGTAGGCCTGCACCGCCGCGGCCGCATTGGGCGCCGTCGCTTCCGCTTCTTTCCCGGTGAGCATGGCGTACGCCTTCGCGACGCGTTCCCAGCGGTTGTCGCGATCCATGGCCCAGAACCGGCCGCACACGCTGGCGATCCGCCCCACGCCGAGGGCGAGACACTGGGCCTCGACCTGCTGAACGTAGCCGAGCCCGCTGTTCGGCGGCGTGTCGCGGCCATCCGTGAACGCGTGGATGAAAACCTGGTTTGCCGCCAATCCGTCCTCCTTTGCCTGCCGCAGGATGCCGTACAGGTGCTCGAGCATGCCATGCACACCCGCATCGCTCACGATTCCCATCAGGTGAAGCTTCGCGCCAGTGCGTCCCTTGAGCCGCTGAAGTACGCCGTGCCACGCAGGATTCGTGGCGAGGCGTTTTTCCGAAAACAATTTGTTCAGCCGCACCAGTTCCTGGTCGACGATTCGGCCGGCGCCGATGTTTTCGTGGCCCACCTCGCTATTGCCCATGATCCCGGCCGGCAAGCCGACATCCAGGCCCGAAGCCCTCACCAGGGTATGCGGGTAGGTTGCATGCAATCGGTCGTCGCACGGCTTTTGCGCCAGCGCCACCGCATTGGTGTCGTTTTGGGTGGGGTCGGGATTTTTTCCCCAACCATCGCGGATGACAAGGAGGACAGGCCGGCGCGGAGTGCTCATAGGTTTTTGCGAAACAAAATCCTAACCTTTAGGTTTTGGGCCAAAGCGGAAGAACTTTTTCAACTTCCACGCCAGGCCCCCGGGGTCGGCGACACCGCGCCGCCGATTTGTTCCGCGGTTCTTGGTAGCTTCCTTGAAATTCCCGATGGCTCAAACTGGCGGCCGAGCGGTCGAAACGCGCACCACCCTTTAACGGCAACGGACGATGGCCCTCATCATTCGAGATCAACTGGTGACCCCGCCAACCTGGTTTTCGTCGTTCCGGGACCTCACGTTATACTGCCACGTTTTCATGGGCGCCGAAATCGTGATCGAGTCGGAGGATCCCGACCCGTACTGGCACTGGATTCGGCCCCGCGGCGGCATGGACTTTGTGAAGGATTTTATCCGGCCAGGCACCGAGGAAGGCGTGCGCCTCGACGTGGAGCCGAATTTTCCCCGGTCCGTGATCACCGATCGAATCGCGCCCGAAAATGTCCATCGGTTGATCGCGCAACTCCGGTTCTGCGGCCGATTATAGCCCATATGTTTCCGGCCGCGCGGCGGAGCCGCAACCGGACGAAGACATGGAAGACATGGAAGACGGGGAAGACGCGGAAGACAGGGAAGACGGGGAACGTTCTTCCATGTCTCGCGTTCTTCATGCCCGGGAATCGTCTTGATACCGGCCGGCTTCAAGAGCCCGCCCCACCTCCGAAAAGTCTTCCCCCGCTTTCCGCCTTGCGGCGAATGGTTAAATCAGGTTTTTGCGCAGCAATAACCTATGCCCAAACGCGCCGTCCTTCTCGTCAACCTGGGTTCCCCCGATTCCACCTCCGTCCCGGATGTCCGGCGCTATCTCGAGGAATTCCTGGGCGACGAGCGCGTCATCGATCGTCCTGCCGAGCCCTTTCGTTCGCTCCTGGTCAAACGGATCATCATCCCCAAGCGGGCGCCGAATTCGGCCCATGCGTATGAGCAGATTTGGACCAAGGAGGGTTCACCGCTCGTCGCCATTTCGCGGCGCGTGCAGCAAAAGCTGTCCGCCGCCCTCGGCGAGACGGCCGCGGTGTATTTGGCGATGCGCTACGGCAATCCCTCGCTTGCATCCGTCGTGGGCCGGATGGTGGCCGACGGAGTCACGGAGTTCCTGCTGTTTCCGCAATACCCTCATTACGCGATGTCGTCCTGGGAAACGGTCGTGGTCAAGGTGCAGGAGGAACTCGCGCGGCAGGCACCTTCGCTGCGACTCGCGACCGTGCAGCCTTTTTTTGCGGACGCCGATTACATCGAGGTGCTGCACACGATCTGTGCGCCCTTTCTCGCGCAGCCGCATGATTTTGTCCTGTTCAGCTTCCACGGCATTCCGGTCCGCCACCTGCGCAAAGCCGACAGTTCGAAGGCGCACTGCACGATCGCGCGCGACTGCTGCACCACCGCTTCGCCCGTGCACGCCACCTGCTATCGCGCGCAGTGCCACGCCACCACGCGCGCGCTCGTCGCCCGGTGCGGCATCGCACCCGGGCGGCACTCGATTTCCTTTCAATCACGTCTGGTCGGAGAGCCGTGGCTGTCGCCCTATACCGATTTCGAACTGGAGCGGCTCCCCAAGGAAGGAAAGAAACGGCTGCTCATCCTGTGCCCCGCCTTCGTCGCGGACTGCCTCGAAACGATCGAGGAAATCAGCATGCAGGGGAAGGAGACATTCCTCAGCGCTGGAGGGGAGTCGTTTAACCAGATCCCCTGCCCCAACGATCATCCCGCTTTCATCGATTTTCTCGCCAAGCGTTCCCAGGACTGGCTGACTGACGGCCGCGTGTGAACGATCCCGCTACAACGTCCACTCCCGGGCCCGCCCGTTTGGATGCCCGCCTCCGCCCTCCCGACCTTTTCGCTGTTCTGCTGCTCGATGGAGCTGGCCGCATTTCGTACGCGAATAGGTCTGCGCGGAATCTTTGGCCGACCGGGGGCGACGCTCTCGCCGGTGAGCACGTGGTTTCGCTTTTCGCGTTCGATGTGGTTTCGAGCGACCCTGATTTCATTGAAACGCAATGGGAGGCCCTTCTGGCCGGCGGGCTCGACCGCGAGCTCACGCTGAAGACAAAGCCCCGCGCAGGACGGCCGTGCGAAGTCCAGGTGCACCTCGAAAAAGTCGGCGGCGCTTCGGCCGGCTACATTGCCGCCGTGCGGCTACGTTCGCCGGAATCAACCGCCCCGGCTACGCCGACCGCCGTTGGCGCACCACAGGCCGGGGAAAAACCCGCGCGCGCACCGGTCGACGACGCGGAGAGTTCCGCGGTCCACCTTCTGCTGGCGCAAAGTGCGGTGGGATTCTTCGACCTGCAATTGAAAGCCGGACGCTACTATTTCTCGCCCGGCTGGAAGAAGCTCCTGGGTTACACCGCGTCCGAACTCCCCGACACGATGGAGACGTGGCACCGACTCATCCATCCCGACGATTCGGCGGCCGCTCCGGACAAACTCGCGAGAAAAATTTCGACGGAATCCCGCCCGTTCAACCTGGAATTCCGGATGAGGCATCGCCGCGGACACTGGACGTGGATCCAATGTCTGGGCGTGCAGCTACTGAGTCCGTCGGGTGAACTCGAGCGCGTCGTCGGACTGCACCTGGATATCAGCGATCGAAAGGAGATTGAAGACGGTTTTGTCGCCAACGATGCGCGGCTCCAGGACCTGAGCACCAGCGGCCCCCTGGGGGCCTTCGAGCTGGATTTTGCCGGCAACCTTTTCTGGTTTTCCCCGGCGTTCGAACGGTTGCTCGGTTATGACGAAGGCGAGCTGGCCCGGGAACCGGCCTCCTTCGTCGCCACGCTGCCACCGGAGGACGCGTCCGCCGGCCTCGAGGCCTGGCTGCTTGCGCGGGGCGCGGGCCAACCCGAGGTGCTCGAGGCCGTGCGGCTGCAGGCGAAGAGCGGGACGCCCGTGCCCGTGCTCCTCGGCCTTCATCGATCGGTCACGCGCCGGCGCGAGTTGCTCCGCGTGGTCGGCTTTGCCTGTGCGCTACCCGTCGCCGCTGCAGAGGTGGAGCCCCTGCTCCCGGCGTTGCGCGATGCGGCGTTCGAGGCACTCGCCGAGGGTATCATCATTTCGGATGCTCGGGGCAAAATCCTGTACGCCAACAGCACGGCAACCCGGTCGCTGCACGTATCGGTCGCAGACATACGCGGTCGCCGTGTGGCCGACGTCCTCAAGCTGATTAACCGGCTCAGTCATAAACCGGCCGAAGACCCGGTGGAACGCGCCCTGGTCGGGGACAAGCCGTTGCCGCTCATCAACGCCGACGCGCTCGCGCCGGCCACGGAGGGTGACGCACCCACTCCGGTGGTGTGGACCGCACGGCCGGCTTACGGCTCCGACGGCCAGGCCGTGGGCGTCGTCGTCGTGTTCCGCAATCCGGAGGAGATGACGCTCACGCCGGACGAACTCGTGAAGGCGAACCGCCTGGAGGAGCTCGGTTTGCTCGCCGGCGGCATCGCCCATGATTTCAATAACATCCTCACCACGATCCTCGGAGGGGTGTCGCTGGCGAAGGACAATCACGATGACAGCGTGCTCGGTGATGCCGAGAAGGCATGCCTGGCCGCGAAAAGTTTGACGAAGCAGCTTCTGGCGTTCGCCAAGGGCGACACCGGCACGCAGACTGTCTGCGAGCTCAAGAGCATCCTCCAGGATTCAATCAAGCTTGCCGCGGCGGGATCCACCGCCGTGGTCACCGTGGACGTACCAGAGGGCGTGCATGCGGTGCTCGTCGACCGTGCACAAATGCTCCAGGTGTTCCAGAATCTGATGGTCAACGCCCTGCAAGCCATGCCGGAGGCGCCGCACCAGCCGCGGCTTCAGATTCGGGCGGGCAACACGTCCGTTGCGGAAAACCAGGTGCCCGGGCTGGCCCCGGGCGAGTATGTCGAGGTCGAAGTGCGCGATAATGGCACGGGCATCAAGCCCGAGTACATCGACAAGATTTTTGATCCGTTCTTCACCACCAAAAAACACGGCACCGGGCTCGGACTGGCAACCGTCCTCTCGCTGGTGCGCAAACATGGTGGTCAGATCGGATTGGACACGCTCATTGGCGTGGGCACTGCGTTTACCGTCTACCTGCCGAAAGCGAAAGCTCCGGTTGAAATCCAAGCGCGGCGCGCCGCTTCGCTGCGCTTCGGCACCGGCCGCGTCCTGTTCATGGACGACGATGAGAGCATTTGCGACATCACGGCGAACATGCTGGAAAGCCTCGACTACAAGTTCGATGTCGCGAAGAACGGCGCCGAGGCGATCGCGCTCTACAAACGATATCAGAACATCGGCCGGCCATACGACGCCGTGATCATGGATCTCACCATTGTCGGCGGCATGGGCGGCGAGGAGTGTTTCGACGAGTTGAAGAAAATCGATCCGGACGTCCGCGCGATTATCGCGACCGGCTACGACAACGATGAAATGGCGCGGCAGTTCATGGAGCGCGGATTTTGCGGGTACTTGTCGAAGCCATATCGCGTCGGCGATTTGGGCAAGGTGCTGCGCGAAGTGCTCGGCTAAGCCGCTGCGCGCGCTGAACCCACGCGCCGCGGGGCAAACCACCGGAAAGGGCAACGTCGAAACCGACGCCTATTTTCCGCTGGAGGCGCTGTCGCCCGCAATCTTGTCGGCGTTGAGACCGGCACTGGCCATGGCGCGGGCAATCACGCGAAGTTGTTCGCGCAGCTTGGCCGCCGCTTGCTCCGTCTCGACGCGGGCGGCCTTTTCCTTCCGCAATTCGCTCTCGAGCCGCGTCGCCGCGGTCTTGGCCTCGTCGGCCCGCGTGGACGCCTCCTTCAATTTCGCACTGAGCGAAGCATAATCGGAGCGCGCCTTTTCCGTCTCGGCGATGAACGCGGCGAGATCCTGCCGGAACTGGCTGTATGAGCGCAGGCTCGCCGCCACCTTGGCGTCGGTCGCATCGGCGCGCGCCGGCGCCGTCGTGCGGGCCGGAGCCGCGGTGGCCGTCGGGCCGCGCTCGGTTTCGGCGCGCAACCGGGCGTTGGCCGCGCGCAGCGTGGCCAGTTCGCGTGACGCTTCATTGAGCTGGGCCACGAGCCGCGCGTTGGAGTCATTCGCATCCCCCGTGGCTTTCGCAGACGATGGCTTGTCGGTTTCGCGCGCCTTGGACGAACTTTCCGCGGCCACGGAACGGCGCGGTTCAGCGGATGATTTTTCCGGCGTGGCCTCACTCCTGGCCGCTGATTCCTCGCCTGAACTGGAGGATGAAGTCGACGCGTCGCCAGTGTCCATCGTCGCACAGCCGCCGAAAGCAAAAGCAGCCGCCATCAAAACGAGAATAGGAGGTCGAGTGGAAGGCATGCTCGTGAGCACAGCGCGCCGCGCTCGAAAGGCAATCCTTCCGGTCGCCCGCCATTCCAAATCGAGCCACCGGTGGCGCCACAACCAAGGCGAAAAGCCAGGCTGACTGTTAACCGCGAATGGACGCGAATAGACGCGAATGGGAAGAATCAGAAGCGGAGCGCGTCGCGATTCCGTCGGTGCGAGCACCACGCGAGTGGGCGGCGCCGCTGGTGCTCCGAATCGGTGCCTTGCATTCGCGTGTATTAGCGTCCATTCGCGGTTCAACTCTGGGTTGCCGCGGATGACTCGGAGAGTTCTGGCCACGGCAAGGCGGCTTGCTCATGGTCTCCCGACGTGAGTCTCGGATCGCTGCTTCTCAGCGCTGCACTGGGCCAGCTCGCCGCCCTCGCCGGCCGGCGCAGTCCACGTATTTGGGTTGTGGCGACACTGCTCGGCGCCACCGCCGCGCTTCTGGCCGCGGGCAGCGTGCTCTTCGCCGGGGCCAATTGGGAATGGCGGAGCAGCTTTGCCGCGGGCGGCGAACCGCTCCATCTGCGACTCGACGCGGTGAGCGCGTTTTTCCTCGCCTTGCTCGCGCTGCTCGGCGGCGCCGGCGCCGTCTACGCAGGCGAATACTGGTCCGAAAAGGCTCACCCCCGCTCCGCTGCAGCGGGGCGGCTTTGGTGGAACATAATGGTGCTCAGCCTCGGCTTCGTCCTCGTCGCGTCGAACGGGCTGCATTTTCTCCTGGGCTGGGAAATTTTCACCGTCGCCGGCTATTTCTTGATCACACTGGATCGGCAGTCTCGCGAAGTGCGGGCCGCCGGCTGGTTGTACCTCGCGGCCTCGCACGCCGGCACCGTGGCCCTCTTTGCATTTTTCGCCGCACTCGCCTCCCGCAACGGCGGCTGGGATATCGGGCCGATGAACGACCGCACCGATCTGGCGCCACTTTTCTGGCTCGCGCTTTTCGGCTTCGGTTTGAAGTCCGGCATGTTTCCCTTGCACATCTGGCTGCCATCCGCCCACGCCAACGCCCCCAGTCATGTGTCGGCGCTGCTGTCGGGCGTCACCATCAAGATGGGCATCTACGGTCTGGTGCGTTTCACCGGCTGGATGCCGGTGCCGACCGCGGCGGGGGGAGTGATTGCGCTGCTCGGCGTCGCCAGCGCCGTGCTCGGGGTCGCCTTTGCGCTCGGCCAGCACGATCTCAAGCGACTGCTCGCCTATCACAGTGTGGAGAATATCGGCATCATTCTGATCGGATTGGGCTTCGCGCTCGTCGCCGCGGCAACCGGACAAGGCGACTGGGGCCGGCTCGCCCTCGCCGGTGGATTCCTCCACGTCTGGAATCACGGCTTGTTCAAGGCCCTGCTCTTCCTCGGCGCCGGCTCTGTGCTGCACGCGACGGGCACGCGTGAACTGAGCCGCTTGGGCGGTTTGTGGCGCGCCATGCCGTGGACGGCCTCGCTTTTTGGTCTTGGCGCGGTGGCGATCTCGGGGCTGCCGCCGCTCAACGGCCTCGTCAGCGAGTGGCTCGTTTTCCTCGGACTCTTCGATGGTGTCATCGAACATGGTCCCGCTGCGTCGACGCTGATCGCTGCCGTGATTCTATTGGGCGCAACCGGCGCCCTGGCGCTCGCGTGTTTCGTCAAGGTATGCGGCGTCGTGTTTCTGGGCGCGCCGCGCTCGCCGGCGGCGGCTCATGCGCATGAGAGCGGGCTCGCCATGCGCGCGCCGATGCTCGTGCTCGCATCCGCGTGCGTGACCATTGGGGTGGCGCCCGTGCTGGTCTGGCCCGCCGTCTCCCGGGCGGTGGCGGCATGGCGGCCGGCGTGGGCCGCGGCCGTCACTCCCGTGCCCCCCTCGCTCGTCACGCTGGGCTGGGCGCACGCCACGCTGGCCGGGCTTGCGCTCGCGGCCGCCGCCTGGCTCTGGCACCGGACGGGGCGACGCGGGTTCCGCCGCGCGCCGACCTGGGATTGTGGTTACGATGCGCCCTCGGCCCGCATGCAGTATACCGCCGGCTCCTTTGCGGCGATCATCACGGAATGGTTCGCCTGGATCCTGCGGCCGCAACGCCACGAGCATCGACCCGAGGAACCGTTTCCGGCGACCGCCAGCTTCGAGGAACACACGCCCGAAACGGTCCTCGAGCATGTCGTCCAGCCCGGCGCCGGCGGGGTGATGCAGGTGGTCGCGGTGGTACGGCAGCTCCAACATGGCCGGCTGCACGCGTACCTGCTTTACCTGTTGGTCGGCGTCGCGGCCCTCGCGAGTCTGGTGGTGCTGGACGTTTGGCAATGAATGCGCAGACGCCAGCCGCTCCCCCACTAAGATTGCCGCTTCCCTCGCGAAACCCTCTCCTTCACCGTCGTCACCCTGTCCTCCCGATGCCACGCCAGCGCTCCCGCCGCACGCCCGATCCGTTCTGTTGACGTCCGGCCATGTACTTGAACCTCGTCCAGCTCGCCGAGTCGTTCGGCGTGTCCGAGAAAATCATCGCGGATTGGATCCGCGCCGAGGAGCTGCCGCACATCTCGGAACGCGGCCGGCTGCTGTTCGATCGCGCGCAGGTGGCCAACTGGGCGGCGGCCCGGGGGCTCGCCGCCCAGGTGGGCTTTCTGGCGAACACCACTCCCGCGTTTACGACCGGCTGGCAGCTGGAGCCGCTGCTGCGCGCCGGTGGCATCTGGCGGAACGTGGCCGCGGCGGACGTGCCGGCCATGCTCGACCGCATGGTCGACGCGCTACCCGGCACCGCTCCGACCGTGCGGCGGCTCGTCGCCCAGCGACTGCGCACACCGGGCGGCATCACGCTCGCGCCGGTCGGCGGGGGTTTCGCCCTGCCGCACCCGAGTGCGCGGATCGCGCTCGGCCGGGACGCCGGCACGCTCGCGCTGCTGCTGTTGCGCGATCCGCTGCCCATGCCCGAGCCGCCGCCCGATGAGGTGCCCGTCACGCGGCTGCTCTTCTTCCTCGCCCCGTCGCCCCGCGCGCATCTGGATTTGCTCGGCCGCCTGAGCCGGCTGCTGGCACGCGGTCCGTTGCGCGAGCTGATCGCGCGCGACGCATCCGATCAGGACATCTTCCTCGCCGTCGGCGCGGCGGACGCATCGAACGCGATCGGAACGGTCAGCCGGGGGGCCGTTTCATGACGGCCGGGCCGCTGCTGCTCTTCGCCGCGGCGTGCCTCGCAGCGGGAATCCTGCGGGGCGGCTCGCAACCGCGGCTCTGGATTGGGCTGACCACCGCGGGCGCCCTCGCCGCGCTCCTCGCCGCGAGTGGCATCCTGCTCGGCGCTCCCGCCTGGGAGTGGCACAGCGGCTGGCGGATGGGCGGCGAACTGCTGCACCTGCGGCTCGACGCCATCAGCGCATTCTTCCTCGCCCTGCTGGCCGTGGTGGGCGGGCTGGGTGCCGTCTACGCCCATGAGTATTGGTCTGACGAATACTACCCGCACTCGGCGCCTCGCGGGCGGCGGTGGTGGAGCGGACTGGTGCTGAGCATGGCGTTGGTCCTCCTGTTGTCGAACGGCCTGCACTTCCTCATTGCCTGGGAGCTCTTCGCCCTCTGCGCGTATTTTCTGATTACGCTCGATCGGCAGCGGCGCGACGTGCGCGCCGCGGGCTGGCTCTTCTTCGCGGCCTCGCACGCCGGCACCCTTTGCCTGTTCGCCTTTTTCGCCGCCCTCGCCGCCCAAAACGGCACCTGGGAACTTGGGCCCATGCGCAACCAGCCGCAGCTTTCCCCGCTGTTCTGGCTCGGGCTGGCCGGCTTCGGTTTGAAGGCCGGACTTTTCCCGCTGCACATCTGGCTGCCATCCGCGCACGCGAACGCGCCGAGCCACGTCTCCGCCATGCTCTCCGGGGTCGCGCTCAAAATGGGACTCTACGGCATTCTCCGGTTCAGCGGCTGGCTCGACGTGCCGGCCGCCGCCGGCTGGGTGGTCATGGGGCTCGGCGCGGCGGGCGCGCTGTTCGGCATCGCCTTCGCGCTCGGCCAAAACGATCTCAAACGGCTGCTCGCGTATTCGTCGGTCGAAAACATCGGGATCATTCTCATCGGCATCGGCGCGGCGTTGCTCGCCGCGAGGCAGGCCGACGCCGCCTGGGGCCGGCTGGCACTCGCGGGCGCCTTGCTCCACGTGTGGAACCACGGCCTGTTCAAATCGCTGCTGTTCTTCAGCGCCGGCTCCGTGCTGCATGCCACCCACACCCGCGAGATGAGCCGGCTCGGCGGGTTGTGGCGCACCATGCCCTGGACGGCCGGCTTCTTCGCCCTCGGGGCCCTCGCCGTTTGCGCCCTGCCGCCCCTCAACGGGTTTGTCAGCGAATGGCTGATCTACCTCGGGCTCTTTGACGCGGTGAGCAGCCACGGGCCGGCGGCGTGGGCGGCCATGCCCGCCGCCATTGTGCTTGGCATGACGGGGGCGCTGGCGCTGGCGACTTTTGTCAAGGCGGCGGCCATCCTCTTTCTCGGGGCGGCGCGCACCCGGCCCGCGGCGCGCGCGCACGAATCCGGTTTGTGGATGCGCGGACCCATGCTGGCACTCGCGGCCGGTTGCGTGGCCGTGGCGCTGGCGCCGCTGGTGTTCTGGCCGGCGGTGACGCGCGCCGTCGAAGCCTGGGCGCCGGGCGCCGAGACCTCCCCGCCGCCCCTCGCGCTGGTCACCCTCGGGCCGGTGCAGCTCACGCTGGCGCTGCTGGCCGCCCTTGCTGTATTCGTATTATGGTCACGCAGTCGCGAGCGCGGCGTGCGCCGGGCGCTCACGTGGGATTGCGGCTACGCCGGCCCCACCGCGCGGATGCAATACACGAGCGGCTCGTTCGGCGGTTTGGCGGCGGGCTGGTTCGCCTGGATGCTGCAACCCGAGCGCTCCCTGCGCCGGCCGCGCGGCCTGTTCCCCGCCGATGGGCTTTCCGTCGAGCGCGTCCCCGAAACGGTGCTGGAGCGGGTCATCATGCCCGTCGGCGGCCTGATCCTTCGGACCTCCACGTTCGTGCGACGGCTCCAGCATGGCCGGCTCCAGTATTATATTGCGTACGTTCTGGTCGGCCTCACCTCCATCGGCGCACTGGTGCTTTTCGAAACGCTGCGATGATCACCACCCTTGAAACTCTGCTCCGCCTCGCTGGCTGGCTGGTGCTGGCGCCGCTGCTGCCGGGCATCATCAATCGCGTGAAGGCGTGGGTCGCCGGCCGCCGCGGCCCGCCGGTGCTTCAGCTCTATTACGATCTGGCCCGGCTGTGGCGGAAAAGCGTCGTGCTCAGCACGCTCGCCTCGCCGGGCTTCGTGGCGGGGCCGGCCATCGCGTGGGTCGCGATTGTGGGCGCCGCGCTGCTCCTGCCGCTCGGTCCCGCGGGTGCGGTCGTGAGCTTTCGCGGCGATGTCCTGCTGCTGATTTACCTGCTGGCGCTCGCGCGTTTCGGCACGGCCTGGGCGGCCCTCGAGACCGGCTCGGCGTTCGAGGGCATGGGCTCCGCGCGGGAGGTCAGTTATGCCGTGCTCGCCGAAGCGGCGCTGATCACCGCTGTACTGTCGCTCAGCGTGCAGACCGGCAGCATCACGCTGGCCACCATGCTCGCGCCCGCGGCCGGCGCCGGCGCCGTGCTGCTCGCGGCCGGACTTTTCACCGTGCTCCTCGCGGAAAACTGCCGGGTCCCCTTCGACGACCCGAATACGCATCTGGAACTCACGATGATCCATGAAGCCATGATTCTCGATCACAGCGGTCCGCCGCTGGCTGCGATCCTGCACGGAGCCTCCGTCAAATTGCTGCTGTTCGCCGTGCTGCTCACCGAGGCGGTGCTGCCGCTGGGCACATGGCCGCCCCTCGCCGCGGGCGGCGCGCTCGTGGGCGGCGTCCTCGCGGTCACGATCGCCGTCGGCCTGGTCGAGTCGCTGCTCGCCCGCGTCGCGTTTCGGCGCGTGCCGCTGCTGCTGACCACCGCGTTCCTGCTCTGCCTGTTTGCCCTGCTCGTCGCCTGGAAAGGCGGCACCGCATGAACTCGTCCCTCAATCTCCTGATTGGCCTGGCCATCGGGCTCAATCTGCTCGCGCTCGGCAGCAGCCGGCTCCCCTCGCTGATCCGGGCGGTTTCCGTCCAGGGGATGGCGCTGGGCGTGATGCCGCTGCTCATGGAGCACGAAAAGCACGGGTACAACTGGATGGTGCTGCTCGTGGCGGTCGCCACCGTCCTGCTCAAAGGCTTCGTGATTCCCATGCTGCTCCGCCGCGCGATGCGCAGCGCCAACATCGAACGCGAGGTGGAACCCTCCATCGGCTTCGTGCTGTCGCTGCTGCTCGGGGCCGGCGGCACCATCGCGGCCGTGGCCCTCGCCCGGGCCTTGCCGCTTTTGCCCGAGCATGTGGGTTCACTCCTGGTGCCCGGGGCGCTCGCCTCGGTGCTGACGGGCTTCGTTCTGCTCATCGGCCGCTCCAAGGCGATCTCCCAGGTCTGCGGCTACCTCATCCTGGAGAATGGAATTTATCTTTTCGGCCTGCTGCTGATCAACTCGACGCCCCTGCTCGTCGAGGCCGGCATCCTGCTCGATCTCACCGTCGGCGTGTTCGTCATCGGCATCATTGTCGACCGGATACAGCGCGCGTTCGACTCGCTCGATACGCGCAAACTCACCGTGCTTCGCGAATGAAAGAACTCGCCCTCATCTTCGTGCCGGCGCTGGCCGCGGCCCTCGCCGCCGCCTGGCCGTCAGAGCGCACGCGGCCGTGGCTGCTGCCGATCGTGGGTCTGATTCACACCGCGCTGACGTTCTGGCTGTTCATCGACCCGCCCGCGATGCCGGCCTTCGCCTGGCTCGGTTTCGATCCGCTCGCCCGCGCCGTGCTGCCCGCCGTGTCGCTCCTGTTTCTCCTCATCGCCGCCTACGCAATTCCCTACCTCGAGGTCCGGTCGGCCCGCTCAAACCGCGTCTTCGTCGCGGTCCTGCTGGCCGTGCTCGCGCTGCTGAGTGCCGGCCATCAGGCGCGCCATCTCGGCCTGCTGTGGATCGCGACGGAAGGCGTCACGCTCGCGGCGGTGCCCCTGCTGCATTTCAACGGCACGGCCCGCGCGTTCGAAGCCACCTGGAAATACCTGCTCGTCGGCGGCACCGGCATCGCGTTGTCACTGCTCGGTTCGTTCTGCCTCGGTTACGCTTCACTCCATGGCGGGGGCGGCGGCGACCTGACCTTTGCCGCGCTGACCCTGCAGGGCGGCGGATTGTCGCGGCCCTGGGTGCTGACCGCGTGGGTCCTGTTGCTCGCCGGCTATGGCACGAAGATGGGACTGGCCCCGATGCACACCTGGAAGCCCGACGCCTACGGCGAAGCCCCGGGCATCGTCGGCGCGCTGCTCGCCGGCGGCGTCACCACGGTGGCGTTCACCGCCATCCTGCGGATTCGCGCGGTCATCGCGGCGGCCGGGGATGGACCCATCGCCGATCGGACACTGCTCGCCATCGGGCTCTTCTCGATGCTCGTGGCCGCGCTGTTTCTGCTCGGGACGCGCGATTTCAAGCGCATGCTCGCGTATTCAAGTGTTGAGCACATGGGGATCCTCAGCGTCGGCGCGGCCCTGGGCGCCGCCGGCGCCTGGGCGGCCATTTTCCACGTGTGGAGCAACACTCTGACCAAAGGCTCGCTCTTCCTCAGCGCCGGCAACATCCGGCGCGCCGCCGGTGCGCGCACGATGGACGAGGTCAGCGGCATGGCCGTGCTCACGCCGTATTCCGCCGCCATCTTCGTCGCCGGCATGCTCGCGGTGACGGCGTGCCCGCCCTTCGGCCCCTTTTTCAGCGAGCTGGCGGTCTTGCGGGCGGCGTTCGAGGCCGATCATGCCGGCGCCGCCGCGATGTTTCTCGGCTGCCTGCTGTTCGCATTTTTCGGATTAACGCGGCTCGTCTTCGCCATCGTCGACGGACGGCCCCGCGCGGCCTCCCGGGTGACGGGCCGGCGTTTCCCGGAAAACCTGAGCGTGGTGCTGCCGCCACTCGTGTTGCTGGGACTCTCGCTCTGGCTGGGTCTCGCCACGCCCGTCATGCTGCGCGACGCGTGGGCCGCGGCGGTCACGCAACTCTTCCCGGGATCATGAGCACCGGCACCACCTTCTATCTGCTCCCCAATGCCAGCCGCGTTGCCTGGGGCGACGTCCCGGAGTGGCCGGCCGACGAGTTCGTGCGGGCGACCGCGCGCGAGCTCGATCGCGGCGGCCGGCTCTCCGCGTGGTTTGGCGTTCCGGAGGTCGGCCCGGGCTCCGCCGGCACGCGGCTGGTGGCCATTATTGCATTCGACGCCGACAACACCCTCTCGGTCGGCCGCAGCACCCCGGTGCACGGCAGTTATCCCGCGCTTACCCCGACGCACCCGCAAGCGCACCTGTTCGAACGCGAAGTCTGGGAACAACACGGCCTCGTGCCAGGCGGCCATCCCTGGCTGAAACCGGTGCGGCAAATCAACGCGCGCGGCGACGCTCCCGCCATGGGCGAGTTCTTTCGCGTCAATGGCCGCGAGATTCATGAAGTCGCCGTCGGGCCCGTCCACGCCGGCGTGATTGAGCCCGGCCACTTCCGTTTTCAATGCGCGGGCGAGGAAGTCCTGCATCTCGAGATCGCCCTTGGTTACCAGCATCGCGGCGCGGAAAACGCGACCTTCGGCGGACCCCATCGTGCCACCATGCACCAGATGGAAACGGTCGCGGGCGACACCACCATTGCTCATGCCACCGCGTATGCGACCGTGGTGGAGACGCTCGCCGGCACCGAGGCGCCGCTGCGCGCGCAATGGCTGCGGGCCATCGCGCTCGAACTCGAACGACTGGCCAATCACACGGGAGACCTCGGGGCACTGGCCAACGACGTTGCGTTCCTGCCGACGGCGTCGGCGTGCGGAAAAATCCGCGGCGATTTTCTGAACCTGACGGCGCTGATCTGCGGCAATCGATTCGGCCGCCGGCTCGTGCGACCCGGCGGCTGTGGTCTCGAGCTCGAGCCGGAACGCGCCACCCGTCTGCTCGAACGCGCGCGTATGGCCCTCGCCGAATCCGAGGAGGCCGCCGCGTGGCTGTGGGACTCGGCCTCGGTGCGTACCCGTTTCGAGAATACGGGAGCGGTATTTTCCAAACAGGCAACCCAGCTCGGTCTGGTGGGCCCCGCTGCTCGCGCCTGCGGACTGGTTCGCGATGTGCGCTACGATCATCCGGCGGGTTGGTTTCGTTTTGCGCAGGCGCCGGTCGCGGTCTGGCCGGGCGGCGATGTCTATGCGCGGGCGCGGGTGCGCTGGCTCGAAGTGCAGCGCTCCGGTGAGTTCCTCCAGGAGCAGCTCACCGCGCCGCCGGAGGGTGACGTATTCGAAAACCTGGCACCCGCCGCGCCCGACACGCTCGCCATCGCGCTGGTCGAGGGCTGGCGGGGCGAAGTCTGTCACGCCGCGCTCACGGATGCCGCGGGCCGGTTCCGACGTTACAAGATCATCGACCCGTCATTCCACAATTGGACCGGACTGGCCCTGGCGCTCCGCGGCCAGGCCATTTCCGATTTTCCACTCTGCAACAAGAGCTTCAATCTCTCGTACTGCGGTTTTGATCTGTAGTGGAAAAGGACCAAGGGACCAAAGGACCAAAGGACCAAGGGACCAAGGGACCAAAAGACTCCAACCATTGAACAGTCATGACGACTCTCTTAAGTCGATTCCCCCATCATTCCGTTTGTCCTCTGGTCCCTTGGTCCCTTGGTCCCTTGGTCCCTTAGTCCCTTGGTCCTATCCTAGTCCCTTAGTCCCTTGGTCCTATCCTAGTCCCTTGGTCCTATCCTAGTCCCTCACCTCCGTGTTTGTCCTCGACACTCTCACTCACCGGTTGAAGCGCGGTTGCGAAACGATGGCGTACCCGAAAGGGCCGGCGCCGGCGCTGCCCGACCGCCATGGCGGCACGCTGCGCGTCGACGCGACCAAATGCACGACCGGCTGCCAGGAGTGCATCGACGTCTGTCCAACCGAGGCCATCACGCGCCCGGGTGCCGCCGGCGCGGCGAATCCACCCGCCACCGCTCAGCCCATCGCGCTCGATCTCGGCCGCTGTATCTTCTGCTCGGCCTGCGTGACCGCGTGTCCGCCAGGCGTCATCACGCAGACCGGCGATCATCGGATGGCCACGCGTCGGCGCGAAGACCTCGTGCTCGGCGCGCCGGGGTTGGAAGAAGTCCGGCTCGCGGCGGTGCTGGACGAAAAGCTGCGCAAGCTTTTCGGCCGCTCCCTGCGCCTGCGCGTCGTCAGCGCCGGCGGCTGCAATGGCTGCGAGGCCGATATCAACGTGCTCGGCACCATCGGCTGGGATCTCGGCCGGTTTGGTATCCAGTATGTGGCGTCGCCGCGCCATGCCGATGGGCTGCTCGTTGCCGGCACCGTGCCGAAGAACATGGCGCTCGCGCTGCGGAAGACCTGGGACGCCGTCCCGGACCCGAAGCTCGTGATCGCGGTCGGCGCGTGTGCGATTGCCGGCGGCCCGTTCATCGGCAACCCGGAAATCCTCAACGGCGCCGCGTCCATCCTGCCCGTGGATCTTTTTATTCCCGGCTGCCCGCCGCATCCGCTCACGATCCTCGACGGCCTCCTGCGCCTGCTCGGACGACTGGAGAACGAATGAAGAACGCAAGAATTGGAAGAACGCGAGACATGGAAGAACGCGAGACTGGGAAGACCTCGGAATTCCGAGTCTTTAGCTCTTCCCCGTCCTTCCGTTCTCCCCGTCTTCCAAGTCTTCCAAGTCTTCCACGTCTTACACGTCTTCTACGGTCACTCCCGCCACGTGTACGCGTGGCAAAGCGCCACGCTGGCGGCATCCGCTTCGTCCGGCGCCAGCGTGCGGCCGTGTCCCAGCAGAGCCATGACGGTCCGGGCCACCTGCTCCTTGCTCGCGCGTCCCGCCCCGACCACCGCCTGTTTCACCCGTAGCGGCGGATATTCGAACACCGGCAGATCGCACAACGCCGCGGCGGCAATCGCCGCCCCACGGGCGGCGCCGAGGATCTGCGCCGTGCGAATGTTCTGCACATAGATCGTCTGCTCGAGCGCGACGTGCCGCACCTCGGCCGATTGCAGGAAGGCGCTGATCGCCCGATGAATCTCCGCCAGCGCCATCGCCATGCTGCGGCCAGCCGGCACCCGGACCGTCTGACACCGCAACAGCAGCGGCGCGCGCGAGGGGCCGAATTCAATCAACGCCAGTCCGGTGCCCCGCAACGAGGGGTCGATTCCCAGGACCAAACCGCAGAATGGCCGTCGCGCGGCCACCGGCAGCGACGCGAGACGCGACGAGGTGGTTCCATTGCTGGGCACAAGCACGGCCACCGGCAGCGGTTTGCCCGCCAGCTTGGCCGCCCACATTTGCCGCACATTCATTCGCGCCACTCGAGTAGTGAAACGCGGAGTGGCCCCGAGAGTGAAGGTGAAAGTGGGGAGAAGCGGCGAATGCTCGCGGGCGGTTGTGACTCCTTTCCTGCGCTCTCGCTTCCCTCCCTCACCCCACGAGCAGCTTCACTCCCGCCAGCGCGGCCAGCCCGAGCGCGAGATTCTCGAACACGCGCTGGTTGATCCGCAGCAGCAACTTTCGCCCAAACCACGTCCCCGCCAGCACCGCCGGCGCCAGCATCAGGTTGATCGAAAAGCTCGTCGTGTTGATCAACCCGAGATCGACCATGAACGGGACTTTGAACAGATTCAGCAGCAGGAAAAACACCGCGGCCGTGCCGACGAAATCCATTTTTGGCAGCCGCATCGCGAGCAGGTAAATCGTCATCAGCGGCCCCGCCGCATTTGCCACGAGGGTGGTGAATCCGGCCAGCACGCCAATCGTCGGCGGAAACCAGGGGCCGTGCTCCGCTTCATGGCCGCCAACGTGCCGGCGCAACAGATGCAGGCCGGCCAGCGTGAGCACGATGATGGCAATCACCAGCCGCGCCTGCGTTTCGCTCATTCGACCCAACGCAAAATAGCCCACGAACACGCCTGCCGCCGTCCACGGAAACAAGCGCCACAGATAATTCCACCGCGCATGCTGGCGATACATGAGCGTGGCCACGATGTCGCCAAAGCAGAGCAGCGGTAGAACGATGCCCGTTGCCTGCTTGGCCGGCATGATTTGCGCAAACAATGCGACCGACAACATGCCGAGCCCGCCCACGCCCGTTTTCGCCACACCGACGAGAGTGGCCGCGATCACCGCCAGCAGCCACTGCCAGGCGTCGAAGTGCATCAAGGCTTCCTCTCATTGAAGGCTCCGTCCGCCACCTCGAACACCTGCCAGGTGCCAAGCTCGGCGTCGGGCAGATGCGTGCCGGTCGCGATCACCTGCGACTCGGGATCGATCGACGACCAGAATCTCTGGCGGCGGGCCGGATCCAGTTCTCCCAGGACATCATCAGTGAGCAATACGGGCCGCACGCCGCTCTTCTCCTGAAACCACGTGGCCTGCGCAAGCCGCAGCGCGAGGACGAGCGAGCGTTGCTGACCCTCCGAGCCGAAATCCTTCGCGCTCGTGTGTTTGACCGTGAGTCGAAAATCATCGCGGTGCGGACCGACCAGCGTACTGCGAAACTGGGCGTCCCGCGCGCGGCCAGCCTCGAGTCGCGCCAGCAGCGACTCGGCCGACGGCTCGGCGAAGCTGGGTTCGTACGCGAGCCCCGCCGCTTCGGCGTCAATCGTGAGTCGGGCGTAGGCGGCGCGCAACGTGAGGTCCAACGCCCGCAGTCCCTCTGCCCGAAGCCCAATGAGCTCGGCCCCCGCCGGAGCGAGCGACTGTTCGAACCCCTCGAATTCCGCGGTGCTGCCGCGGCCGGATTTCAGGAGCGCATTGCGGGCGGCGAGTGCGCGCGTGAACGTCTGCAGCGCGCGCAAATAGCCGGGATTCAGGGCGGACAACGTGAGATCGAGCCAGCGGCGGCGCTGGGCGGGCGAACCGCGGACCAGCTGCAAATCCTGCGACGAAAATACGACCGTCGGAAAGCGGCCGAGATAATCACCGAGCTTCGTCACCCGTTCCTGATCACACGTCACCTCCCGGCCGTCGTGACGCAGTTTGATCATGACGTGCGTTTCCTGGAATCGCTCGTGATCGAGCACACACGCGATCGCGGCGTGCTGCTGGCCCTGGGTGATGAGCAGCTTGTTGTCCGTCGTGCGAAACGAGCGCAGCGCCGTGAGGTAGCCGGCGGCCTCGAGCAGATTCGTTTTACCCTGGCCGTTGGCTCCGACGAGAAATTGCTGCCGGCCGGAAAATTCGAGCGCGGCAAAACCCACATTGCGAAAGTGACGTACCGTGAGTTTGCGCAGGCGCATGCGAAAAGTAGTGGATAGCGAGTAGCGGCAAGCGAGCACGTTCCTGGGCGGGCCGTGGCTGCGGCCGGTGGGTCCGAGCCAGGACCTTGCTGGACGGACTCATTGGAATTGCGACTGGCGGTGGGGGCGCTGCTCCACTCTTTCGTTGCGGGCGCCCGGCCTCATGTTCATCCGTGGCAAGCACCAACCACATGACCTTCGACGAATCGCTGGCCACGACCCTCGAGACCTTTCAGGCGCTCACCACGATCCGGCCGCAAATCGATCGCGCGAGTGACCTGATCCTCGCGACGCTGCACCGCGGCGGAAAACTGCTGATCTGCGGCAACGGTGGCAGCGCCGCCGAGGCCGCCCACTTCGCCACGGAACTCGTCGGCCGCTACGCGAAGACGCGCCGCTCGCTGCCGGCGGTCGCACTCTCATCCGATGGCTCGTTGCTCAGCTGCATCGGCAATGATTTCGGATACGCTCAGGTTTTCGCCCGCCAGGTGAGCGGGCTCGCGCGGCCCGGTGATCTGCTCGTTGTTCTCACCTCGAGCGGCAATTCGGACAACATCATCGCGGCCCTCGACGAGGCGCGGAAACTCGGGCTGGACAGCATCGCCTTCCTCGGCCGCGGTGGCGGCAAAGCGAAAGGTCTCGCCACCTGCGATCTCATCATGCCCGGCCCGAGCGGCGCCGCCGCCCAGGAAGCACACCTGTTCCTCATCCATCATTTCTGCGAGCGGATTGACGAGGATTTTGCACCCGTCGATCGGAGTTAGATTCCCTGATGGCCAAGACTCTTCGTGAACCAGCGCGGTGCAGCCGCAACTTGATGGAAAGAAGCAGCCTGATTTTTAACCGCGAATGGACGCCAATAAGCACGAATGGAGAAAACCCCAAAGCTGTGCGAGTCGCGGCTCCGTGGCTGCGAGCGCCAGCGAGTGGAGTGGCTCTCCTTTCAGGCAGCAGAATGGGCTCACGCGAAGACGCGAAGAGCGCGAAGGGGGAAACTTGGGATCAAGGCGACGCGGAGGACGCGATCACGTGGTGAGTTGGCGATACGGCTGAATGACGAGCGGCATGGTGAGCTGGCGATTTGCCTGATCATCGAGCTGAATTTTTCGCGAGCTTCGCGGTTTCGCGTGAGAAATTGATCCGCCTCCGATTATGTTTCTTTGAAACAAGCGGGCCAGGCATGGCTCACGCAAAGCCGCGAAGCTCGCGAAGGGGGAAACTTGGCATCAAGGCGACGCGGAGGACGCGATCACGTGGTGAGATGGCGATGCGGCTGATTGACGAGCAGCGTGGTGAGATGGCGATTTGCCTGATCATCGAGTTGAATTTTTCGCGAGCTTCGCGGTTTCGCGTGAGAAATTGATCCGCCTCCGATTATGTTTCTTTGAAACAAGCGGGCCAGGCATGGCTCACGCGAAGACGCGAAGAGCGCGAACGAGGTTCAGCAGAAGATCACGACGCCCCCGTTTCCGGGAGCAAAGCTCACTCGCGCAGCCGCCAATCAATCCTGCCGACTTCACGATCTTCGCGCCTTCGCGTGAACTCTGTATTTGTACGAGGCAATATGCGCCGGCAAGCGCATGCCTTTCCACTCGCTGGCGCTCGCAGCCACGACGGCAGGCTGGCGCAGTGACACGCCACCAAACGGATGATTCTTGGGGCCACCAGGACCACTGCGATCTTGGCCGGCGATGATGCCCGCCCACGCGATTTTTTAAAATTACTCATTGCCAATCGCAAACTTCTCCTAGGTTTTTGCGCAGCAAAAAATTTATGAGCACTCCCACCTCCGCGAACGAACACGCCGTGATCTCCACGACCTACGGCGAAATGACCATTTCCTTCTGGCCCGACGTCGCGCCGCAAACCGTCGAGAACTTCAAGAAGCTCGCCCGCGAGGGATTTTATGACGGCACCGCGTTTCACCGGATCATCAAGGGGTTCATGATTCAGGGCGGCTGCCCGAACACGAAGGCGAACGCCCGGGGCGTTCCCGGTACCGGCGACCCCGGCTACAAATTGAAGGCCGAGTTCAACGCGAAGCCGCACGTCCGCGGCGTGATTTCAATGGCGCGGTCGCAACAGCCGGACAGTGCCGGTTGCCAGTTTTTCATCGTGCATGGTGATGCGCGTTTCCTCGACCGGCAGTACACCGCGTTCGGCGAGGTGGTGAAAGGCGACGATGTGCTCGAGAAGATTGCCAACGTACCAACCAAGTCCGGTGGCGGCGGCGAGAAGAGCACGCCGATCGATCGCATCGAGGTGAAGAGCGTGACCGTGGTGCCGGCCGCGGCCTGAGCACTCGACTCGCAGTCAAGCGGTGGCCGGACGCAATTCCGTGACGGCGAGCGCCAGCGAGTGGAATTCAAAGATTCAACTCGTGCTTCATCCACGCGCTGGCGCTTCCAGCCTCGAATGCACTCGCTCGCTTTTCTTGCGTGGCGCGAGTCTGTCGCGGGCTCCAACTAGCTCAAATCCCGCAGGCTGCCGAACTCCGGATCGAAGAGCCGCCGGTACGTGCGGACGATCATCCCGTCGGTAAGTCCCGACAACCAGTCGCAGATCTGGCGCGCTTTGCACGCCTCCGTCTTCTCCGCCTCGATCAACCGGCCGACCCGCGGAGGCAGGATGTTGATCACGCGCACGCCTTTCACGACGTAGTTGCTCCAGCAGGAATCCCACAAAGCGCACAACACCTTGCGCGCCTTGTGCTCGATCTGCTGCAACTGCGGGCTCTCGAAGATGAGGTCGTTCGCCATCTGCTTGTAGAACGCCGCCTCCCGCTCCGCCGCCGCCCCCACGACCAGTTCGAAGCGATACCGGTTGGTCTGAACCGACATGAAATTCGTCCGCTCGCGCAAACGGCACGCGGTGATGAACGCGCCCACTTTCGGGGCGAACGCGTTCTCCAGCCGGTCCCCGCGAATCGCCGCGAACAGCTCGTCCAGCCACCGCTGCTTTTCCGCATCCAGCCCGACTTCCGCCGCCCACGCCTCCATGCTCTCGACGGTCAGAAATCCCGCCCGCACACCGTCGACGATATCGTTCAGCGAATACGCGGCATCGTCCGCCCAATCCATGATCTGACACTCGATGCTCTTGAATGCGTTCAGCTTTTCGCCGTCGTGCAGTTCCGGCGGGAGGGCCGCTCCGCCGAACACGAAATCGCGGTGCCGCTCCTGCGGGTCGTAGAGAAAATGATTGGTCGGCGGCGACGGAAATTCGCGGAACAGCTTCTTGTATTTCAGCACGCCATCGAGGAGCGCACGGGTTGGCGCCATGCCGCGAACCCCGGCTTCGTTCTGGTAAATTGTTTCCGTGAGCAGGTGCAGCGTCTGCGCGTTGCCCTCGAAGCCGCCCCATTTCACCATCAGTTCCTGCAACGTCCGCTCGCCCGAATGGCCAAAGGGCGGATGCCCGAGGTCGTGCGCGAGGCAGACGCCCTCCACGAGATCGGCGTCGATCTGGAAATCGTCCTGCAACGGCTCGCCCCGCGACCGAAGATACGTGCAAATCGAGCGGCCAATCTGCGCCACCTCCATCGAGTGCGTGAGGCGCGTCCGGTAAAAATCGTACTCGCCCGAAAGAAAAACCTGCGTCTTCGACTGCAGTTTTCGAAACGCGTGCGCGTGGATAATCCGGTCGCGATCCACTTGAAACACGGTCCGGTAATCGCGCTTCCGGCCGCCGCCAATCGCCTCCTGGTCGAACGCGTTGTAGAACCGATTGGTCATGCCGGACGTTGAGTGAAAGGGAAAGTGAGGGTGAAAGTGAAACGGAGAATGCGAGTGCATGGGCGGGGGAAAGCGAGGCGGAAAGAAAACCCGCCCCGCGTGAAAGCGGGATTGAAAGGTGCAGACAAAAATGAAAAGTGGCGTGAGCCCCCGGGCCGTCGGAACGTTCCAGTCTTCGACGTCTTTTTCTTCCGCCGCTTCGCCGCTCTCTTCCTCCCTCGACTTTTCCCTTACTTCGCCCTGCCCCATGCCGCACACGACGTTCTCCACCCCATTCGGTACCTGCGCGATCGCGTGGAACGAGCTGGGATTGACGCGATTCCTGCTCCCGGATCCCGCCCGCAGTTCAGGAGGCGACACCGGTTCCGTGCCCCCGCCGTGGGTGGAGGAAATCATCCAGCGTGTCCGGCGGCATCTGGCCGGGGAACCGCAGGATTTTTCCGACGTGGCCTTTGATTTCAGCCGCGTACCCGAATTCGATTGCGCGGTCCTTCGTGCCACTCTCGGGGTGAAGTCCGGGCACACGGCCACCTACGGGGAAATCGCCGCGGCCAGCGGTCAGCCCATCGCCGCCAGCCGCGCGGTGGGAACCGCGTTGGGCGCCAATCCCTGGCCACTGCTGATTCCCTGCCATCGCGTGATCGCGGCCAGCGGGAAGATGACGGGGTTTTCCGGGCCCGGCGGCGTCACGACGAAGGTCAAGCTGCTCGCGCTCGAAGGCGCGCAATTGCTGGCCGAATAGAATAATGCCGACACAAACAATGCGCGCCATCGCCAAGCTGCGCCCGGGACCCGGCCTTGATCTGGTCGATGTCGCCGTACCGACGCCTGGCATCAATGACGTATTGATCAAGGTCCGGAAGACCTCCATCTGCGGGACCGATGTCCATATCTACAATTGGGATACGTGGGCGGAAAAAACAATCCGGCCGCCCATGGTGATCGGGCATGAATTCGTCGGCGTGATCGCCGGGGTCGGTTCCAACGTGCAGGGCTTCAAGCCCGGCGATTTGGTGGATGGCGAAGGCCATATTGTTTGCGGCCACTGTCGCAACTGCCTCGCCGGCCGGCGTCACCTCTGCAAGAACACGCAGGGCGTGGGCGTCAACCGCGATGGCGCGTTCGCGGAATACCTCTGCCTGCCCGCCAGCAACGCGGTGCACGTCGACGCCTCGATCTCCCTCGACGTGCTGTCCTGTTTCGATCCGCTGGGCAACGCCGTGCACACGGCGCTGCAATACGACGTCGTGGGCGAGGATGTGCTCATCACCGGGGCGGGACCGATCGGCTGCATGGCCGTGGTGATTGTGAGGAAAGCGGGCGCGAGAAATATCGTCGTGACGGACGTCAATCCGGATCGCCTCGCGCTCGCCACCCGCATGGGCGCCACGCGCGTGGTCGATGTTACCAGGGAGAAGCTGCCCGATGTGCAGCGCGAACTGGGAATGAAGGAGGGCTTCGACGTCGGCCTGGAAATGTCGGGTCATCCGCAGGCGCTGGCCGACATGATTGACAACATGTTTCACGGCGGCCGCATCGCGCTGCTCGGGATCATGCCCGACAAGGCCGCCATCGACTGGAACAAGGTCGTGTTCAACATGCTGACGATCCGCGGCATTTACGGCCGTGAGATGTACGAGACGTGGTACAAGATGACGGCGCTGATCCAGAGCGGTCTGGACATCTCACCGGTCATCACGCACCGGATGCACTACACGGAGTTCGAGCAGGGTTTTGAACTTATGCGCTCCGGCAAAAGCGGCAAAATCGTCCTGAGTTGGAGCTGACCAACTGGCCCGATCAGTTGGCCACAGATTACACAAATGGGCACAGATGATGGCAGCGGTAACTATCTTTATAAGGGGCTCAGCGAAGATATCGTTGGATGTGCGATGACAGTGCTTAACCGGCTGAAACCCGGTCTGAAGGAGAAAGCATACGAAAACGCGATGGTGATTGAATTACGAAAACAGGGCCATCTCGTCGAACAACCGCGCGCGTTTCCAGTGTTCTATGATGGCATCGTGGTCGACACGCTCGTGCCCGATCTAATCGTCGATGAGAAAATCATCGTCGATCCAAAGTGTGTTACCGATTTCAACGAAACTCACTACGCGCAAATGATCGGGTATCTCGCCATCACTGGCCTGCGGCTCGCGATCTTATTCAATTTCAAGGAGGCTCGATTGCGATGGAAACGCGTCATCCGGGATTGATTTGTGCCCATCTGTGCTATCGGTGGCTCCTCGATTCTGCTCTGGCTTCACCCTTCTGCTCCCACTGATTTTTCCCCATGACACACGCCTTTTACACCCACCTGGAGAAGACCCTCGGCGAAATCGATGCGGGCGGACTCTACAAACGCGAGCGCGTGATCACCACGCCGCAGGGCGCGCGCGTGACGGTGACGAACGACCACTCCGCAACGTCTCCGGTCGCCGGCGCACCGGTCGCACGCCCAGTCCTCAACTTCTGCGCCAATAATTATCTTGGACTCGCCAATCATCCGGCGATCGTCCGCGCGGCCCACACCGCGCTGGACCGCTGGGGCTACGGACTCTCGTCGGTCCGGTTCATCTGCGGCACCCAGGAGATTCACCGGGAACTCGAAGCCCGGCTCAGCGGGTTTCTCGGCACCGACGACACCATTCTCTATTCGTCGTGCTTCGATGCCAACGGCGGCCTGTTTGAAACGCTGCTGACCGCCGAAGATGCCGTGATCAGCGATGAACTGAACCACGCCTCCATCATCGACGGCATCCGCCTCTGCAAGGCGCAGCGGTTTCGCTATCGCAACTGCGACCTGGAGGATCTCAAGGCGAAATTGCACGAAGCCGGCGCCACGGCCCGTTTCAAGCTCATCGTCACCGACGGCGTTTTCTCCATGGATGGCTTCATCGCGCCTCTGCGGGAAATTTGCGACCTCGCCGAAAAGCACGGCGCGCTGGTCATGGTGGATGACAGCCATGCGGTCGGGTTCATGGGTCGCACCGGCCGGGGAACGCATGAACATCACGGCGTGATGGGTCGGGTGGACATCATCAGCGGCACGCTCGGCAAGGCGCTCGGCGGCGCCACTGGCGGCTACATCAGTGCCCGGCAGCCAATCGTGGACCTGCTCCGCCAGCGCTCCCGACCGTACTTATTTTCGAATACGGTTGCGCCGATGGTGGTCGCCGCATCCATCGCCGCCCTTGACCTCATCTCGGCCTCCACCGAACTGCGCGATCGGCTCGATGCGAACACGCGCTACTTTCGTCACGGGCTCGAATCCGCCGGGCTGGCCCTCAAGCCCGGCTCGCATCCGATCGTGCCCGTGATGATCGGCGATGCGGCGCTTTCGCAGCGGTTCGCCGCCCGCATGCTGGAAAAAGGCGTTTACGTCGTGGGCTTTTTTCACCCGGTGGTGCCCGCGGGCGCGGCACGAATTCGGACCCAGGTGAGCGCGGCGCACAGTCGCGACGACCTGGACACGGCGATCCGGGCGTTTCGTGAGGTCAAAGCCGAGCTGTTGTAGGAAAGCGACGCTCTCGAGCACCCAGGCTTTGAGTCACAGAGCGCACAGAGCTCAGACAGGAGGTCACAGAGGGAGAGTTCTCGCCCGGAGTTCGACCGTTTTGCGGCTCATTCATGCTCTGAATTTCTGCGCCTCTTGAGCCTTTTGGGGCCGCGTTTGGTGTTTGAATGCCCGCGCGCGTGACGGGTCATTCATAAAGGACGCGGAACTCTGGATCC
This sequence comes from Opitutales bacterium, assembly GCA_038204695.1. GTDB lineage: Bacteria > Verrucomicrobiota > Verrucomicrobiia > Opitutales > Opitutaceae > ER46. The sequence continues at coordinate 28,539 of JBBRCR010000038.1, forward strand.
TTGAAGGACAAGCCCCCGCCCCTAAACCTCCCCGCATGTCGTCCGTGCCCGCTTCCGTTCTCAAACGCCTCGAGCAAGCCGCGCGCGCAGCCGCCCGGGCCTCGTATTCGCCGTATTCAAAATTCAGAGTCGGCGCGGCGGTGCTGGCGGACTCGGGCCGGATTTACGCCGGGTGCAACGTGGAGAACGCGTCGTACGGGTTATGCAACTGCGCCGAGCGCACCGCCATCTTCACCGCCGCGAGCACGGGGGAACGCAAGCTGCAGGCCGTGGTGGTGTACACGCCGACCCCGGCGCCCACCATGCCGTGCGGCGCCTGTCGTCAGGTGATCAACGAATTCGGTCCCCAAGCCACGGTCATCGCGATCTGCGACTCGGCCAGGCGCAGCGAAAGGACGATGCCGCAATTGCTGAGTGATGCTTTTGGGCCGGATGATTTGCGGAAGGCGGCCGCAAACAAGAGCCGGGCCAGGCAACGCTGACGCGACCGCCGATTTTGTGGTGCACCGAAGTCATGGTCTGCAGTTCTGAGCCTTCTGCGCCTTTTGTGGCCATCTCCGACCTGGAAGTTCTGCCGGACGTTCGGAGCGGCCCGTCCAAGTCGTGGCGCTTTGCGCCGGATTGTAGACACAAGGTTCTTCACGGGCGGGACGCCTAATGTCACATAGATTTCGTTGCGAGATCGCGTGCTCTGGCGGCGGCTCGGCTGCCTTTGAGCGGGGGAAACTTTTGTCGGCGGTGGCGCACGCGTCGGACTTCCGTGGGGCGTTCCTGGCGTCGC
>JBBRCR010000039.1:0-28585 GCA_038204695.1 Opitutales bacterium
CAGTCGCCCGAGACCGGTCGACCGAACGTACTTCGGCGGCAGGAAAGCCGCCGCTCCGGTGCGAATGCCGACGTGCTTGGCAGGAATTGTGGGGCAAGCGCAGGGCTCGCCCTCGCCGCGCTCCTCGTCGGTGCTTTCGTGTCGTGCCCACTTGCCGGACAGAGCACCACCCCGCCAGCGAACGAGGAACCGAAAGAGCAGCCGCAGCAGCTCGAGAAATTCGTGGTGATCGGCTCGTACATTCCCTCGGCGGAAACCGCGGTGCAGGCCGGCGCCTCTCCGGTGACGCGCATCGACCGGCCGACGATCGAGGAATCTGGATACACGAATACGGCGGAGTTGCTCCAGCAAATCACCGCCGCCAACGCGAACTCCGTGCCGATTTCCAACAACGCGACCGGCTTCACTCCCGGAGCCACCGCCGTCTCCCTCCGCGGGCTTGGCCCGGAGGCCACCCTCGTTTTGATCAACGGACGACGCGTCGCCGCCTATCCCGTGGGCGCCGGCGGCACGACCGCGTTCGTCGATCTGAACTCCATCCCGCTTTCCGCCATCGATAATATCGAGGTGCTGAAAGACGGCGCGTCGGCCCTCTACGGAGCCGATGCCGTGGCCGGCGTCATCAACGTGAAACTCCGCCGGGGCATCGATGGGACCGAGGTTTTCGTCGGCTACGGCAACACCGCGAGCAAGGATTCGTCGGAAGTCGTCGCGAGCCTGATCACGGGCGTCACGAAATCGAACCTCAGCCTGCTGGTGGGGGCGAATTATTACACCCGGGCTGCCATCCTCAACCGCGATCGCCAGTACTCCGCCACGCCGCCGTTCCTCAGTGAGAACTCCAGTCCCGCCAATCTCGGCCTGAGCCGTTTTGCGGTCACCGAGGCACTCGGCGTGCCAGTCACGGCGCCCGTGCCGGGATTGCCGGCCAATGCCATTTTCTTCTTCGCCCAATCGGGCGCCACGCCCGGAAATGATGGCCGCCGGCCCGCGTCCCAATATTCCTACACGCTCAATCGCAGCTCGACCTACAATTTCAACGAGACGGCGATGTCGTATCCAGAATTCAAACGCAGGGGAGCGTTTGCTTCGGGCGAGCGCAAGGTGTTCGGCACCGATCACATCCGCGCCTACGTCGACGCCTCGTTTCAAAACGCTTTCGCCGAAAACCAGCTCGCGGCGGCCGCGACCGGCGATTTCTCCACTCCCGGCCAGGTCGAACTGGTGATCCCGGCTCGCACGCCCAACCCCATCCTCCTCCTCGTCCTGCCGCTCGCTGGTGTCGTGCAACAGGTGCCCGCTGGAACCGTGGCGCCGCTTGGTTCGTATCCCGGGCCGGGCACCCGAATTGTCGACGGTCGCGTGCAACGCCTCGCTGCGCCCGGGGCGTTCAACGCGTTCAATCCCTTTAACCAGGATATCGCCGACGGCTCTCGCGCGCGGCTCGCCGAGTTCGGCAACCGGATCATCCGCAACGAGACCGATGCCCTCATGTTCACCACCGGGCTCAAAGGCGAGAACGTCGCCGGCCGCTGGAACTTCGACGCCTCGTTTGGCTACAGCTCGATTCGCGACCGCTCCCGCCGGACCATGGTGTCGGCCTCGCGCTTTAACGAGATCGTCAACGCCAACTCGCCCCTCTTCGACCCGCGCAACCCGGCCTCCGCCGGCACTTCGCCGTACAACCCATTTGGATACTACCTGAATCCGATTCCCGCGAATGCGGCGCTCGTCGACTATGCCCGGGTGGACGTGAGGGACGTCAGCAAGTCCACGCTCGGCCAGCTCAACGTCGTTGTCTCGACGAGCGACCTTTGGCGGCTGCCAGCCGGCGCTGTCGGGGTGGCATTGGGAGGCGAATTCCGCCGCGAGCAACTGGCGCAGCATCCGGATGCGTTCGGCACCCGGGGCGATTTGATCGGCGAATCGACGCGCGCGGTTACCGCCGCTCAGCGCAAGATTGGCGGCGTGTTCCTCGAGGTGCGCGTGCCGCTGTGGCGCTGGCTCGAGGCGAGCGCCTCCGTGCGCCATGAGGCGTTCCTCACCAGCCACCGCGACGCCACCGTGCCGAAGATCGCACTGCGATTCCGCCCGCTCGGCAATCAGCTGACCCTGCGCAGCAGCTATTCGGAGGGCTTTCGCGAACCGTCGCTGTACGAGCTTTATTCCTCACCGATCAACGCGCTGCTCGCGATTCAGGATCCACGGGATGGATACATCGAGCCGGAGCAGCCGATCACGCTCCAGGGGAACCGGCGCCTCGCTGCCGAGAAGACGGATTACGTGAACGCCGGCTTCGTTTGGTCGCCGACCGTGCCGCGGCTGAAGGGGCTGTCGCTCGGCGTGGATCACTGGCGCATCCACCGCCGGGGCACCGTTGATGCCAACCCACAGAACACCGTCTATCGTGCCTTTGGCGCCATTCCCGGCGGGATGTTGCCAGGCGAGAGCGTCCGGCTGAACAGCTCCGGCTACATCAGCAGCGTGAACGCCCTCTTCTACAATAGCGGCCGAACCAAGGTCGCCGGCTGGGATTTCAGCGGTGGGTATCAGTTTCCCACCGACGCGCTCGGCCGATGGGAAATCACCTCGGTGTGGACCTTGATGTCGCGCTTTGATCGCGCATCAGTGGAAGGGGCGCCGTTGCGCAATGTGCTGGGCGAAGATTCCTCGGGAGCAGGTCAGGATGGTTACCTGAAATGGAAGGGCCGAATGTCCCTGAACTGGGCGTTCAAGGCCTTTCACGCCCATCTGTCCGGAATGTATATAGACGGATTTCGAGATACGCAGCCGGATGGTGCCCCGTTTACCGTGAGTGATTCTTTGGTGTTTACCGGCCAGGTGTCGTACACCTTCGGCCGCCGGCATGGCTCGTTTCTGCGCGACAGCAAGGCAACCCTCGGGGCGCGGAATCTGTTCGATCGCGACCCGCCGAAGGCGTTCGGCAGCGGCGGCAATACCACTGGGTATCCAAGCTTTCTCTACACAGCGGAGAATCTCTTCTGGTACGCGTCGGTGAGTCGGAAATTCTGATTCGCGCGGGGCGCACGGAGCGCGTGGCACCAATCAGGCTTTGAGTACGGCCGACCTGATCCGGCGCGGCTCGGGCGTGCCGCAATACCTTTATACACAGGTCGCGTCATGTTGCGCTGAACTTGGGCGGGACGCCCATACTGGTATACCTACGATAAAAATGGGCGAGACGCCCATGCCACGCCGGACACGTCCCGCGCAACGAATTGAATCAGACACCGGCCTCCCGTCCGATGGTTCGAGGTGGCACGGGCGTCCCGCCCGTGGGTTTGATGTGGCATGGGCGTCCCGCCCATGGACAACTTTGTATATAAAGGTATGGCGTCCCGCCCGTGGGTATGTGAGTGGCATGGCTTCCAGCCCATGACTTCGTGGCGCTCCGCGCCGTCCACGGGCGGGGATGCCGGGCCGCGGCGCCCGTGCCACTTCAAAGTGCATCCCACGCTGCACTTCGTGCCCGGGGTGGCATGGGCGGCCCGCCCATGAGTTTCTTTGTGTACGACGGTGAGGGGCGTCCCGCGGGGCGTCCCGCCCCAATTTCGCCACACGTCACGTCCTTCACGGGCGAGCCGCCCGTGCCACTTCACACGTCATGTCCTCCACGGGCGAGCCGCCCGTGCCACTTTCCCAACTGCTCAAAGATCGGATTTGCGCCCCGGGCCGCGTAGTCTCTCAGGCGAAGGTTGCACCTGGTTGAAAGAGGTCCGACAAGAAACGCGCGTTTTCTTTCACCCAACTGGAACTCTCATGTCACTCCTTCTGCCCGCCATGAACCGGAATTCGATTCGGTTTGCGCTCGCGCTCTGCGGCGCGTCGCTGCCCGCGCTGCTGATCCCGCTCCACGCCGCCGACCTCGCGAAACCGAATGTTGTGATCGTTTTCATCGACGACATGGGCTACGGCGACATCGGACCGTATGGAGCAACCAAGCAGAAGACGCCGCAGCTCGACCGCATGGCACGGGAGGGCATGAAGCTCACCTCGTTCTACGCGGCTCCCGTTTGCTCGGTGTCCCGCGCGCAATTGCTCACGGGCTGTTATGGGGCGCGGGTTTCGGTGCCGGGCGTTTATCCTCCGGGCTCCGCCAACGGGCTGAATCCGCAGGAAATCACCATCGCCGAGCGGCTCAAGGAGCGCGGCTACGCCACGGCCTGCATCGGCAAATGGCACGTCGGCGACCAGCCGCAGTTTCTGCCGCGGAAGCAGGGGTTCGACCGCTATTTCGGTATTCCGTATTCGAACGATATGCAGCGCGCGCCCGCGAAAGGCGGGGAACGCGTCGTGCCGCTCGTGCGCGACGACGAGGTGCTCGAGTTGCTCACCGAGGAAACGCAAAGCCGCATCGTCGAGCGCTACACCGACGAGGCCGTGCGGTTCATCCGCGAGAGCAAGGATCGACCGTTCCTGCTGTACCTGCCGCACACTGCCGTGCACACGCCGATTCACCCGGGTGCGGCCTTCCAGGGGCATTCGGCCAACGGCCGTTTTGGCGACTGGGTGGAGGAGGTGGACTGGAGCGTGGGCCGCGTGCTCGACACGGTGCGGGAATTAAGACTCTCCGAGCGCACGCTCGTGATCTTCACCAGTGACAACGGTCCGTGGCTGATCAAGGGCGCTGATGGTGGTAGCGCGGGCCCATTGCGCGGCGGCAAAGGCAGCACCTGGGAGGGCGGCGTGCGCGTGCCAACGATCGCGTGGTGGCCGGGCAAGATCGCGCCGGGCAGCGTGTGCGACGCCGTTGCAGGCACCATTGATTTGCTCCCCACGGCGGTGGCCTTGGCCGGCGGCGCGGTGCCGGCGACCCCCGTGATCGACGGACGCGATCTCTCGCCTCTCCTTTTCGGCCAGCGGAAGGATTCCCCGCGCGAAGCACACTACTACTTCCAAGGCTATAATCTTCAGGCCGTCCGGCAGGGACCCTGGAAACTCGCGCTCGCACCCCAGGCGGAGCTCGGGCGCAAAGGGAAGGCAGGCAATGCGTCAACGAATCCGCGTCTGTATAACCTGGATACCGAAATCGGCGAGCAAACCAATCTGGCGGACCGCCATCCGGAAATCGTGGCGCGGCTGCAAACCCTGGCGGCGAAGATGAATGCTGAAATCGGCGGGACCAGCCCGACGGCCCGGCGGCCGGCGGGAGTCGCGTCCAATCCCCAGACTCTTTATCCGACGGAGTCCGTTGGTGCCCGCAAGCCGAAGCAGGCGAAGGTCCGCTGAGCCACACCGGCGAGGAAGAACGCGAGACATGCAAGAACCATCGAAGACGGGGAAGACATGGGAGAACGCGAGACTCGGAAGACTTCGGAATCTTCCGCGCTGATTCTCTCCCACGTCTCCCATGTCTTCCATGTCTCCCATTTCTTCCCCGTCTTCCGCGTCTTCCCCGTCTTCCGCCCGGTTAACCATGTAAACAACACCGCGCTCCCCCGGGGTGCCGAAAACAAAACCATGGGCGCCCCACATGGCAGCCCCCCTTGCTGTCTGGTGCAAACCGAGTTAACCCTGCCCCGCCCCATGAAACAAGATCCCGACCTGCCCCGGGTTGGCCTGGCCATTATTTGCACCCTGGCCGTCACCGCCACCGCCCACGCCCAGAGCGCTCCGACGGCTCCCGCTTCGCCCCGCGCGGGCAGCGAGGAGCTCATCACGCTTTCGGAATTCAACGTCAGCGCCGCGGGCGATCGCGGCTACATTGCTTCCGAGACGCTGACCGGCACGCGGGTTCGCACGCCCATCATCGACCTGCCGTACACGGTGAATGTCCTGACGAGCGAATTCTTCGAGGATTTCGGCATCTTTGATCTCGCGGATAACATTGTGCACGTGGGCAGCTTTACCGGACTCGATATCGGCGGGTCGTTCATTCTGCGCGGGTTCAGTTCCAGCTATCAGCTGCGCGACGGATTTTTCCGGCTGGGCCGCTACGGCTCGAGCAACATTGATCGCATGGAGATCATCAAGGGCTCCAACGCTGCCATCTACGGCCGCACGTCACCGGGCGGCATGGTGAACATGATTTCGAAGCAGCCGAAATCACGGGAGAACTACAAGCTGACCCTGAATTACGGCGATTACGGAACCGAACGCGCGACGGTCGAAGCCACCGGCCCGGTCGCCGACGGCCGCTGGGGCCGGACCGGCTATATCGCGACCGCCAGCCATTACCAGCGCGACTTCGACATGGAGTACGCGCGCAACCGGAACGTGGAGTACTACCTCGCGCTCAGCCACACCTTCCCCGACAAATCCAATCTCTTCATCTCCGGGGAATATTTCCTGCAGGTGCGCAAGGCACCCCCCAGTGCCGCGCCGCTGGTCCTCGACCTGAAGGGCACCGCGACCAACACGGATGACGAGGCGATCGGTTATGCGCGAAACCTGGCGGAGTACAACGCGTTCGGCCCGAACAGTGAATTGAATCGTGGATACGCCGGCGTCACGGCAACCTATGATCGCCGGCTGAGCGACGTCTGGAGTTTTCGGGCGGCCACCAATTATTACGGCGCCCGGCGCTGGTCTCACAACGAGAACACCAGCTGGGGCACGGTTTCAATCAATCCGGCGAATCCCGCCACCGCCATTGCCTCGCAACGGGGCGCCACGCCGAACAAGGGCCAGATCATCGAGGATGGCGGCGGCGTGCAGGCGGATCTGCTGGCCCACTACTTCCTGCGCAACCGCTCGATCGAGAACCGCACGCTGCTGACCCTCGACATCAATGATTATTACCGCTGGGACCCGACGCGCGCCTACGGGGCGACAACCAATCCCGATATCGTGGCTTGGAACGCGGTGCGGGCCGTGCGGCTCGACTCGGAACTGCGACCGATCGGTGCCATTACCTACTTTCCCAAGACCCTGCAATGGGGCCAGGAGGTTTCCACCCGCATTCGCAAGATGCGCGCGACCGTCACGGGCGGGCTGATCCGCCACCAGTCGGCGTTCCTCGGCGGCGCGTTGCTGGCCTACACGGGAGCGCGGTACGACTCGGTGCGCTTCCGGCACCGCGACTTCACGTCGCCACCAGCCGGATACGCACCGGGCCAGATGCTCGACCGGACCATGGACGAGCTGAAGCCGAACCTGGGCGTCAATTACAAGCTCGCCCCGAACCTCCGCGTGTTCGCCAACTACAGCGAAAGTTATTTTGTGCCGCAGGCGGACAACCCCGCGGTCGTGGCGGACCGCGACTACCAGTCGGAAACGGCCGCGGGTTACGATTACGGCTTCAAGGGCACGTTCCTGCAGGATCAACTCACGTTTACGGTGAGCGGTTTCTATGCGACGCGAAACAACGTCAGTGTCACCGATCTCGAGGAGACGCCGATTGGGTCCGGCAACTACGTGACGATTTCGCGGCGCGACGGCAATCAGCTCGTGCGGGGGTACGAGCTCGATGTGAACTGGCGCGCGACCAACGAGCTGTCGTTCGGTGGAAGCTGGGGCCACGTGTATTCAATTTATACTGACTTCGGGGCGGCCAATCCGCTGGCCGTGGGTCGCCGGGTGAACGGCGTGTCACCGCAAAATGGCAGCGTGTATGCCCGCTATGCGGCCGGGCGGGGGCGGCTCCGCGGCTTCTCCGGCAATGTGGGCGTCACCCATGTGGCGGCCACTCCCTCCGAGACGCCGGCGGCGGGCGATACCTACATTACGACAAGCACCGGCGAGCGGGTGCTCACGCGCACGACGTATCAATGGCGGTTGCGGACGCCTTCGTACACGTTGCTCAACATCGGCGTCCGCTATCGCTTCAACGCGCCTTCGCGTTACAGCCACACGATTGGACTGAACGTGAACAACGCGCTCAATCGCGATTATCTCCGCGCGAACAAGCAGCTCGGCGAGGAGCGCGCGTTCTATCTCACCTACACCCTGAATTTCGTCGGTCGCGGCCGCTGATTCGCCAGGCCTCCGTCCGGCAATCGCGGGGCTCGAGTCGGGAGCGCGGTCCTCGGCGGGGCACGGCCACGGAAGCAGGGGGGATGCGCGGCGGGCTTCCGGCGGTGTTCCGCCGCGCTGCGCCTGCGTGGCCCTGCGCACGGAGCGCCGATTGAGCTTGGAGGCGGTGGGGTCCGCTTTTAAGCCGTAATCCCGCAGTTGCCGGATTTACCTTGGGACGGAATGTCTGCCGTACCGGTCGATCCCAGCAGCACAAACCAAGTATATATATGGCCACTACCTATCGATTCTCCTTCGGGCCCTGGAATATCAGCGAGGGCGCTGATCCCTTCGGCCCGGAGGTCCGGAAAGTTTTTCCCCACGACGAGAAGTGGGCATTGTACAAGCCGATGGGTTTCGACGCGGTTCAGTTCCACGACGACGATGTGGTCCCGAACCTTGACCAGCTTTCGCCGGCCCAAATTTCCACCCAGGCCGGGCGGATGGCAACGACACTGCGCAACGAAGGTCTCATCACGGAGTTCGTCGCGCCAAGGCTCTGGTTTGCGGAGCAGACCGTCGATGGCGGTTATACCTCGAACCGGGAAAGCGACCGGAATTACGCCTGGGATCGCACCCAGCGATGCGTCGATATCGCACGGGCGATGGGCTGCAAGGCGATCGTCCTCTGGCTCGCGCGCGAGGGCACCTATATTCGCGAGGCCAAGAGCGCGCGGTTGGCGTATGAACGCCTGCTGGCCGTGATCAACAAGACGCTGGCCTACGACCGTGAGATTGAGGTCTGGATTGAACCGAAGCCAAACGAGCCGACCGACCTCGCTTATGTCCCCACGGCCGGACATGCCGTCGCGCTGGCCTACGCCTCACAGGATCACACGCGCGTAAAAACGGTAATCGAGAGTGCGCACGCCATACTCGCCAACCTCGATCCCAGCGACGAAATGGCGTTTGCCCTTGCCCACAAGAAACTGGGCAGCGTTCATCTTAACGATCAGAACGGGCTCAAGTATGATCAGGACAAGAATTTCGGAGCCGCGAATCTGCGCGCCGCTTTCAACCAGGTGCTCGTCCTGGAGGAGAACGGTTACGGTTCCCAGGGCGAGTGCGTTGGCCTGGACGTGAAAGCGATGCGTACGCAGGCGGGTAGTCCCGTGGTCGATCATTTGAAGGCGAGTCGCGCGATGTTCCTCCACCTGGTGGAGAAAGCGCGCACGTATGATCGAGCGCTCGTGGAGCAACTCCGGGCCAGACGCGATTATGAGGCGCTCGAACTCTATACGCTGCGGCACCTGCTCGGCGTGAAGGGCTGAGCCGGGGGGCGGCGTTTCCGCCCATCGGCCGCGCGGAACTCACCTGCGACGCCGCACTATGCCCCTACCGGAGCGGCGGCTTTCCAGCCGCCGATACATGGGCGGAACGCCATATCTTTATACACATCGTCAGCCACGGGCGGGACGCCCGTGGGACGCAGAACATGGGCGGGACGCCCATGCCACGCCAAACCCATGGGCGGGACGCCCATGCCACGCCAGACCCATGGGCGAGACGCCCATGCCACGCCAGACCCATGGGCGGGACGCCCATGCCACGCCAGACCCATGGGCGGGACGCCCATGCCACGCGGAGCACGGGCCGCACTCCGAAATAAATCAGCACCGGCATTTCAACCGATCGTGGCTGCGAGCGCCAGCGAGTGGACGGGCATCCAGCCTGTGAAATCGCTGTGTCCATGGGTTGCCAGCCGGCGTTTCCTCTGCACCGTTGCCGACTAATCCCTCGGCGCCGACCTCGCCGCTCAAACCCCTCGCACCATGAAAAGATCCCACCAGCTGTTTTACTGCGCTGGCGCCGCGTTGGCGCTGCTGTTCACTCAGCCCACTCACGCGGCCACGGAGGCCGCCAACCGGGCGGTGACCCCGCCTACTGGCAGCATCTCCGGCCGCGTGCAAAATGTCGCCACCGGTCAGTATCTCAACAATGCCCGCGTCGTGGTGAAAGGCACCGACCTGACGGCGTTCACCGACGACTCGGGCAGCTACCGACTGGCCGGCGTGCCGGGTGGGCCCGTTGTGCTCGAGGTGTTTTACACCGGCCTGGATGTCAAACAGGTGCCGGTGAACATTCGTCCGGGCGAGGTGGTGCAGCAGGATGTCGATCTCACCAGCGTGGCGCGCTACGGCGACGCGTCGGGTACCGTGAAGCTCGATGAGTTCGTCGTATCCACTTCCCGCGAGACGGACGGCACGGCGATCGCGATCAACGAGCAGCGTTTCTCGCCGAACATCAAGAACGTGATCGCCGCGGACGCGCTCGGCGACGTGATGGACGGCAACGTGGGCGAGTTCCTCAAGTTCATGCCTGGAATCACGGCGGAGTATGATCGGGAGTCCGGCGGTTCCGTGGCTTCGGTATCGGCGCGGGGATTTCCAACCGGCCTCGCAGTCGTATCGAGCGATGGATTGCAGATGGCGAACACCGGAAATCCGCAGGGGTCGTCGCGCGTGTTCCAGTTCACGCAGGTTTCGATCAACAACATCTCGCGCATCGAGGTGACCAAGGTGCCCACGCCATCATCTCCCGCCGACTCGATGGGCGGCTCGATCGACATGATCAGCAAGAGCGCATTCGAGCGGAAAAGCGCGCAGTTGCGCTATAGCGTCAGCCTCTCTGCGAATCATCGGAACCTCTCCCTGAAGAAGCTCCCGCACACGACGGACGAGCGTGTCTACAAGGTGCTCCCGAGTTTCACGTTCGATTATACGCTGCCGGTGACGAAGACGTTTGGTATTGTCGTCACCGGCCAAAGTCAGAACCGGTTCATCGAGATGGAGTGGGTGCCGCACGCCTTCAACGCCGCCGGCACCAATACCGGTGCCTCCATCAGCCGGCCCTATCTGCGGACATTCCAACTCGCCAGCGTGCCCAGGCGGAACGCGCGAAACTCGGCCGGGATCAAGGCCGACTGGCGCATCACCCCGAGCGGCGTGCTCTCGCTCAACCTCGAGCGCAGCCGCTTCACCTCGGACCGCTCGAACGTGTCGATTGCGTTCGACACCGGCGCGAACGGCGCGCCCACGCCCGCCACCGGCGTGCCGATGACGTTCGGGGAAAACTTCACCCAGGGCGCCACCGGGCGCGGCAGCGTCACGCTCGGAAACGTCGGCGCGGGGGTTTATCAAAAACTGGATACGAAGGCGGCGAACCTGCGCTTCCGCTTTGATGACGGCACCTGGCGGATCATGGCGGGCCTCGGCCAGTCGAATTCAGCGGGTGGATACCAGGACACCGCCGAGGGCCGTTTTCGCACCGTTTCCGCCACGCTGCGGGGGCCGGTGCGGGTCACGCTAGCGGACGCCACTGAGGTGCGGCCGCAGACGATCCGGGTGTTCGACAGCAGCGACCGTGAAATCGATCTCTACAACCTCGAGAACTACCAGCTGAACACCGCCGCCTCCACGCCCCGGCTCATCCGCGACAGCATGCTGAACGGGAAGCTGGACGTGAGAAGGAACCTCGGGTTCCTGCCGTTCCCCGTGGCGGTTCAGGGGGGCGGGCTGCGCCGGAACCACGTTCGTGATGTCCGCCGCGAATCGCGCAACTACACGTACAACGGGCCCGACGGGAATCCGGCCACGCCCGACTCGCCGGCGCCCTTCGGGATGACGACGTATGTCAATCGCGAGGAGAATTTTGGTTTCCGCAACATGCCATGGGTGTCGACCGTGAATGCCTGGCGCGGCTTTCAAGCGAACCCGATCCTGTTTGGGCAGACTCCCGCCCAGATTGTAGCGCAGGAGCAATTTCGGCTGAACGAATCCGAGCGTCTCCAGGAAGCGGTTACGGCCGGCTATCTCCAGGCTGAACTCGGGCTCCTCCGAAACCAGCTCAAGGTCCTGGCCGGCGTGCGCTACGAGAAGACCAAGGCGGACGGCGAGGGCGTCCGCTACGATCCCAATGCGGTGTATGTGCGCAACGCGGACGGGAGTTTCGCCCACAACGCGGCCGGGGCCCGGATCCGACGCCCGGAGGCCGGGCCCGCGGGCTCGCTGCAGGAGCTGAGCGTGACGCGGCAGGAGCGCGGCTTCCAAGCCAGCCGGACCTATGATGGTTATTACCCCAGCGTCCACCTCACCTATCACATCCGCGAAAACCTGCTGGCCCGTGCGGCGTATGCGAAAACCTACGGCCGGCCGGATTTCGAGAACATCATTCCGAACGCGACCGTCGAGGATACGGATTTCAACGACAACCAGCCGGATCCCGACCAGATTCCCGGCCGTATCACCAATCGAAATACCGGCCTGCGGCCCTGGTCGGCCGACAATTATGACCTGTCGGTCGAATATTATACCGAGCAGGGCGGCGTGTTCAGCGCGGGTGCGTTTCGGAAGGAGATCAAGGATTTCTTCGGTGACGCCGTCATCATCGCCACGGAACAGGACCTGCAGGCGCTGGGCCTGGATCCGCGTTATGTCGGCTGGCGCGTATCGACCCGCTACAACCTCCCCGGCTCGGCGCGGGTGAGCGGGATGGAGTTCAGCATCCGGCATTCGCTGCGACCACTCGGCGGCTGGGGCCGGTATTTTCAGGCATTTGTCAACGGGTCCAAGCTCACGCTCGACGGTGATCAGGACGCGGAATTCAACGGCTTCATTCCGAAGAGCGCCAACTGGGGAATCGACTTCAGCCGCAAGCCATTTTCGGTGATGGCCAAGTGGAACTACCGCGGCCGCCAGCGGCGGGGCAATGTGCCGGCGCTGGGGCTGGATGCGTTTGAATACTCGAAGGCGCGGACGCGGCTCGATGTCGGCGTCGACTACCAGCTGCGGCCGAACCTGTTTCTCTACGTCAACGGGCAGAACATCTTCGACGTACCCGAAATGGTGTTACGCTACGGTTCGGAGACGCCCGCCTACGCCCGGGTGACCCAGGTCCTGACCACCGGGGTGCAGTGGACGCTCGGAGTGAAGGGCTCGTTCTGAGATTGCCGGCGATCACGTCCGCTCCAGCGACCACCCGGCGCGGTACTCGCGATGGAGCAGGTGATTCGCCGCGGCCTGGCTGGTCACCTTGAAGTTTGGGCCGTCCCACGTGATCTGCCGGCCGGCGCGCAGGGCGACATTGCCAAGTGCGCATGCCTCGCTGAGCAAGCCGCCGTGGTCGACGATGTTGGCGCCCGGCGGTGGGCCGCCACGGCAGGCGTCGACGAACTCCTTGTAGTGCCCGGGCGAGGGCGGAAGTTTTTGGGCCGGCCGGCCAAACGCGGCCATTCGTGCTTCGGGAATCAAGCGGTTCCCCATGAGCGTGCCCTTGTCGCCGACATAATACGTGTGCCCGACGGCGCGGTTTGCCTCGAGTTCGCGCGGGCGGGCGGCCATGAGGCCTCCGTCGTACCAATGGACGGTGACCGGCGGCAGGTTTCCACGGGCGGGGAACTCGAAGTGCGCGAGTACCCCGACGGGGTAGACCTCGCCGTCCGTCTTGGTGCTGGAAGCCTCGATCGTCGTCGGGTGTCCGAGCTCGAGCGCCTTGAAGATAGCCGACATCCGGTGGCAGCCCATGTCGCCGAGGTAGCCGGTGCCAAAGTCCCACCAGTTGCGCCAATGCCAGGGACAATATGCGGGGTGATACGGGCGTGCCGGCGCCGGGCCGAGCCAGAGATCCCAGTCAAGTCCCTCCGGTGTGGGCGGCCCCGCTGGCGGGCGGCCGTCAAAAAGTGCGTGCGACCAGAATCGGGTTCCGGCGGTGACGTGGACCTCTCGCACGGCACCGATGGCGCCGGCTCCGATGAGGTCGCAGGTGAGCCGTGCCTCGGCGGTCGCCTGGCCCTGGTTGCCGAGCTGCGTGGCCACGCCGGCGCGCCGGGCCTCCCCGGTGAGCTGGCGGACCTCATAGGCGGTGTAGGCGAGGGGTTTCTCGCAGTACAGGTGCTTGCGCCTTTTCAGCGCAGCCATCGCGATCACGGCGTGGGTGTGATCGGGTGTTGCCACCATCACGGCGTCGACGTCCTCCTTTGCCAGCAATTCCCGGAAGTCGGCGTACGCTTTGCAGCCCCGGTAGGTGCCCGAGCGTTGATTCTTCGCGTAGTATTCCTCGACCAGTCGTCGCGCGGGCTCGCGGCCGGCGATGTTGCTGGCCTTGCCCTTGTCCCAGTTCCACGAGATGTAGCCGGGACCTTCACGATTCACATCGCAGACCGCCACGATCTGCACTTCCGGGAATTCCAGGAAGGCCTGTACATTTTGCAGCCCCTGGCCGCCCGTGCCGATGGCGGCCAGCGTGATCTTTTCGCTTGGAGCGACGCGACCAGCGCCCCCGAGCACATGGCGGGGCACGATGGTGAACGTTGCCGCGGTGGCCGCACCCTGCAGAAAACGGCGGCGCGAGAGTTGTCGGAAGGAGGCGCGGGACGAGCCTGGAGTGGGGGAGGAGTTGTTCATGATCCTGGTAGATGCGGTTGGAGTTCACGTGGCCTGCAGTCCGGCTTTCGCCAGCTCGGCGCGCAAGTGGGCGAGCGCCGCGCGGTAATCGGTCGGACCGACGTATTCGAGAATCAAGGGCGCGGCGGGCGTGTGGCGGGCCGCGAGCGTGACGAATTTCCCGTAGTCCAGCGAACCCTGCCCGGCGGGCACGCCGCGTTCGACGTGGACCTTGCGGTCCTTGGCATGGTGGCAGTCGATCCAGGAACCGAGTTGCTGAAACATTTCCTCGAGATCGTTCACCTCGATCAGGTTGGCCGGATCCAGCAGGGCACGGATTCGCGGTGAGTTGACCTCCTCGAGGAACATCCGAAGTCGTTTGGCGCTGGCGAGAAACCCGCGGTAAAAACCCTCGAGCAGCACGGTGGCCTGGCGTTGCTCCGCCAGCGCGGCGAGCTGCCGCATGGTGGCGAGCATCTGCACCCAGACTTCATCCTGGAAATGATGGGCGATGCGTGGCTCGGGTTCCTTTGGGTCGCGATGGTGGCCCGCCTCCGTGATGAAGGTGCGAACGCCCAGGTGCGCACCGAGGTCCATCATGGCGGCGAAGTAGTCGAGGTTCGCCTGGCGCTCCGCGGCGTCGCCATGTATCAGGTTTGTGTAGACGCCGAGGCTGTGGAGCGTGATGCCCGCGTCGCGATAGCGCGCGGCAATCTCCCGGCAACGGACGGGAGTCAGGCTCGAAACATCGGAGCGGCCGTTGTACTTCCAGAACGGGGTGTCGCGCTGCGCGAGGAAAAGCTGCACGAGCCGGATGCCGGCGCCGGACAGTTCCGCCGCGAGTTCGGCGTGGGTGAGCTGGGGAAATCCCAGCGTGGCGATGCCGATCCTCAAACGGGGCGCGGGCGGGGCGGACGCCGCACCGCGGAGGGCGGGGATTAAACCGAGGGCGCCAAAGGTGGTCGCCTGCGCGAGACCGGAGAGCAATGCGCGGCGGGAAACGTTGGTGGGCATAAGAGTGTTCGGCCGGCCTTGTTCAGTGGGCGGGTGTCAGGGATGGAAATCGGCGAGTGAAAGAGTAGGCCAATATCGATCCGGATCGTGCATGTTGAATCGCCTCGGTCGAATCGGTCCGGCCGGCCGGATCAGCGCGATACGGCGCCTTCGTCACATCGAGACAGCCGAGTTGCCGCAACGGATCGGCGGCGTCAACGCCAGTGGGCAGGTCGGCGGCGGAAACGAGGCAGGTCAGCGCGAGGCACGCGAAAGCAGCGGCGGGTAATTTCATCGGTTCGGGCGAAAGATTGCTGGTGCGAAGTGAGCGGCGCCACCGCTGTGACGACGCTCAGCATAGCCGAAAGGGAGGCGTCCTGCCATCCCGGCAAACCGGCGGGGCTCGGCGCGACCCTTCAGGCGGCGGGGCCGGGTGGCGTTCATGGTTCTTTCCTGAATACATTGATGAGTCGAAATGCGCCGGCCGGCACCGCGATTTCCAGCCCGTGGCCAACCGCGCCCAGTTCCTGGCCAGTCAGCCGGTCGGCGGCCGCCCACGCGCCCGGCCATTGCGCCCGCAACACCGCGTTCCGCGCGGCCGGATCCAACCATCCTGGATCCATCAGGCAGACAATGTATCGGTTTTCTGGTTGCGCGACGGTTTGCCAGAATACGTGCCCTTCAACCCGAAAGGGCAGCGCTTCGAGTCCGGCTTTCAGGTCTTGCTGCATCGCCACCCGGGCAGCCTCGAGCGAGAAACGCTTTCCGTCTTTGCTCAACTCATCGCCATTGGTCGTCCAAATAGTTGTCCACGGGCTTTGTGTTTGGGGTGCCGGGCCGGGCAGCAGGCAGACGAAGCCGTGCGGAGCGGTGACGGTCAGATGATCGGCGGCGCGCCGCGTCCGGCCCCAGAGCCAGGTCGAGACATCGGTCGGCGGCAGCGGGGCCATGCCCCAGTAACAATCCAGGCGGTCAAAGGCCCAGGCCTTCCGGTCGGTACCGTCAATATCCCACGGTTGGAAACCATGGCCGTTTGCGCCGTGGCGCGCGAATCGGTCGGAGGGCTGCTGGAGATTCACGACTAACGACGCGATGGCCTTCATCTGTTCGCGTTTCGGGGGCGTGAGCGCGCCACGGCCGATCAGGTGCATGAACGGCGCGATTCCCTCGGCCCCAACCTGGGTCCACCTGCCGCCCGTGCGTTCGCGATCTCCCGCCAGCAGCATGAACACGCGCGCGCCCAGCAAAGCCTGCGCGGTGAGGTAACGCAGATGGGGATGGCCGGTTTTGACCGCCTCCCACTCCCAGGCGCGATTGAAGGAAAACCAGTCGGCGGAAATGCGGCAGGCCCAGTCGTCCACCTGACCGTCGAGCCAGAGTCCCACCCGCGCCGCCAGGTGGGCATCGGCGGTCCGTGAATTGCTGTCCTCGACACACGGAAGCAGCACCGAACGATAACGGCCGTTGAAGATTGTCGCGCGCATTCCTGGGTCGGCGGGCCAATGGCACCACCAGACATTCTTGTTGCGCGGGATGAACCGCTTGCCCCGGGTCAGACACAATTCAAGCAGCGGCCGGACGTGGTGCTCGAAGTAGAAAGCCATCTGGTCGGCCTGTTCGTCCTCGGAGCTCACGAACCCCAGGCACATGGTCGGTGCGGCCTCGAGCATCGCGGTTGCCGACGCCGCGCTGAGATGCGGCGAGCAACCGTGACCGACCTGGATCCAGAAGGGACAACGCGCTGCCTCGAACTTCCGGGCGATGGCGAGGAGTTGTTCACGCGAAAGATCGTGCGACAGCCGCTTGTCGTGCGGCCATACCTCGCCATCCGGCCGCTTCAACGGCAATTGCTCGCCGGGCCAGACGCAGGTCGAAAAGCGCAGTCGCGGATAGGGGAAGTTTTTTTCAAAAAAACGCACCTCGTCGATCCAGGCATCGACCGATTTGAGGGTCGTCCGGCCCGCCCACATGTGATGGGTGACGATCACGTCAATGGGCCCGTCGGCACCGGTCATCGGCGTCCCTCGCCACTGCGCCGCCTGGCGGGCGACGAGTTCAAGATTATCCCCAACGGCCTTCCGCTGGCCGGAGCGCGGTAGCGAGGCGAGCGCCCGACTCCAATCGCCGTCGAGGGTGACGCGATAGAGGTTGTCGTCGCCGCCGAGACCGGAGCCAAGGAGGATCGAGCCGTGCGGCGAGCCGGGCAGGCAGATCACGTCGCTGAAGCTGAGCGGGGCGTGAGCGGAACCGAGCACTTTGCCGCCGGCCGTACACACCTGAAGGTCCGGACCGTCGAGGACGGCGATTTCTTTGGCTGAATCGCCGGTCAGATTTCCAACGGCAATGCTGCGCATCCGATAGTGGTAGTCGTAGCTGCGGGCGTTCGGTTCTTCAGGCAGACGGACGGGCCGCGAGGCGTTATCAACCTGTCCCTTAATTGCGGTGCGCTGAGCATTATTGACCTGTCCCTTACTGGTGACGCGCGGAGCTTTGTTAACCTGTCCCTTAACGGGGGCGGGGGAGGCGTTTTTAGCCTGTCCCTTATTGCCTGCCTTTTTGACCTGTCCCTTGGCGGAAGGCTCGCTGCGATCAGCCTGTCCCTTAAGCGATAGAACCTCGCCACCGACGAATAACTCAGCCGCGCCGTCGCCATCGAGATCGGCGACGCTGCCATTCGCGGTTTTGAGCCCATTGAGAGACATCGCCTCCGGCAGCGGTTGCAGGTCGTTCCCCTTCAGGAAACGGACGTCCAACGCCCGGCCTCGCAGACCCACCAAACTCACTTCGTCGCGGCCATCACCATCAAAATCCCCTGCGCGGAGCATGCGGATGGCACTGCCACCCAAGCTGCCTTCGGTCTCAACCTTCCGCACAAGTTGCCCCGCGGGCGAAAGCACGAGAATCTCACGCGTCATACCTCCGGTCAGAACGACGGGAGATTTGCCGTCGAGACGCGCCACCGTGATTTGCTGGAGCGGCGCGGGCATCGCGTAACGCCAGCGCAACTTCCCGTCAGCCGAGAAACAGCCGGCAACGCCGTCCGCCCCCGCGGTCAGAATTTCGTCCACGCCGTCGCCGTCCAAATCCGCGCAGCAAAGGTCGAAAGCGAAACCGCCCAGCGGCGCGTCCCAGCGATGCCGGCCCCCGACTTCAAAGGCGCAGAGCCGGTTGTCCCACGTCGTTGCAACGATCAGCCGTTCCGCCCCCACTTGGGCGAGGGCGAGCCGGTAGACGTTGCGGCCAGCGGTGGAGATGACCTCCACGGCGGCGTGGGCTTGGAGGGCGACCAGCGCGAAAAGCGCGGCGCTGAGAGAAACCAAGACGATTCGTTTCATGACAATTGTGGCCACTTCAACTCGGAGCGCAGCGCCTCCGCAGGGCGGTGGTTTGGTCGCGCCTTCGGTCCCGAACCACGCGGGCGCAGCGTGCCGTCATTTAACGGTGAACCGGTGACACGAAACGGCCGCACACTGGCGACCTTGGGCATAACAAATGGAAAGGAAATCGCTGAATCGGTTCTCCGCGCAGCGATAAGCGGACGTCGCGCTATTCCACGCATTCCGTTATACGGAATCGCCTGATTCTTCCGCTGGGGCGCTCGTTCCTGTCATCGAGGTGGAGTCGCGGCTTCCCGCCGGCCCGGCTTCACCGCTGTTTGGGCGATGGCAGTCCGCCAACCTCGGACTCGAAGTCGATGATTTTTCCGCCGCCAGAACGCGCTTCCTCCACCAGCCGGCGGTCGATCGCATCGCGGTCCCATGGGCGCGCACCAACATTCGCCAACACCCACTCCTTGGTCTCTTCTGCGGCCCGTGCCTTCAGCCGGGGCGGCCAGAACGGGCGGGACGTCAACACGCGCACATCCGGTGCCGGTTCCGCTTCAACCAATCCCTTCTCCCGGTCGCGCCGCATGACTGCCACCGGAAGCGTCGCACCCCGTGCATCGACGAACTGATTGTCCTGTAACAGCACATCGACCGGGCCCGACGCTTCGAGAAACGCGATCGAGGCGGCCGTGCTCTGACCTTTGCGGGCGACATTCCCAACGATGACCATCGCACCCCGCTGCCACTCGTGCCCCGTCCATTCGCTGGAAACAAGGGCGTAGTGCATGATCCTGCGGCCGGGATTGTGGATGACATTGTTTACGACCACGCCGCGGGCGCCGCCCTTGAAGAAAGGGTTCCGATCATCGTTGCTGATGTAGAGATTGCCGATGATCGCGATGTCGCTCGTGTTGTCGTGAATCAACGATCCCTTCGAGTGCGACCCCTTGGAATGGGTCGATTCATTCAGGCCTTCGCCGATCAGATTGTGGCTGAAGGTGACGCGATAAGACGTGTTCTTCCGCCATTCCTCCGGTGTCGCGCCGTCAAAGCGCGGACCCGAGGCAGTGAGATTTTCATCGGTGGCCCAGGTGAACGTGCAGTGGTCGACGATCACATCGTGCGCCCCGCCGGCGGTCGAGAGGCCGTCGACTTCCCAACCACTCTTCCGGGCCCGGGCCCCGGCCCCCGGGCGTATCCGGATATGGCGGACAATGACATCGTGCGTCCCGACGCCCATGCCGCCGTTGACAAGGGTGATGCCGGGGCGGGGTGCGGTCTCACCCGCAATCGTGAGGAACGGGTGCGTCACCTTCAGCGAACGTCCGCCGAGATCGATGACGCCGCCCACCGCGAATTCGATCACCCGCGGTCCTTCGACCGCGAGTGCCTCCGCCAGGGAGCCGGCGCCGCTCTTCGCGAGCGTGGTGACGCGGATGACTTTTCCGCCACCGCCGCCGCGCGTCTCCGTCCAGCCGGGAGGCGTTTCCCACGTGAATGCGGGGACGGCCGCCGCGAGCACATGTGTCGCCGGAGCTGCGAGGAAGAAGGAGAACAGGGCGAGGCGCTGGTGCGAAGTCATGGTGAGAGTACATCCCACTTATCGGATCCCGTTGCGGCTGCGAACCCATTCAGCCGCCGCGGCGGCCTGGGAGATACTCGACCATGCGGGCGACGTAATCGGCCGTGTCCTTCTGATCAGGCGCGTCGATTTTGGCCTCCCGGATAGCGGAAAGGAGCGGCCGGGCGACCGGACCGAGGCGCAGAGCCGCGTTGAGCGCACCGAGGCGGACGAAAACGTTGCCGGTGCGCAGCGCGTTTTCGAGCACGGGCAGCGCCCGGCCAGCCTCGCCAAGGTGCGCGAGTGTCTCCGCGATGGTGATACGTACGTCGGGTGACGTGTCGTCAAGGGCGGCGAGCCACGCCGGCTTCGCGGGGTGCAGCGGCCGCCCGCAAAGCGAGGAGGCCGGTGGCGCCCCACCAGCGGATGGCGGCATCGGCGTCGCGGAGAAGAACGGTGAGAGCGGGGATGTTGCGCGGATTCATCTCGTTCGCGAGATCGGCGGCGCGCAGGGAACAGAGGGGGAGGACGAAGACATGGGAGACGGGGAAGACGGGGAAGAGAATAAGACGCGGAAGATTCCAAGGTCTCCCATGTCTCGCGTTCTTCATCGGGGGCGCTCTGTGACCAAAGGATTGGGCGCTCAAGAGGCCTGGTCGCGAACTCTGGCCACCACTTGAAGCAGGCGTGGGCGCGGACCGTGCTCTGAATTTTCGTGTGGTTGGTGTGTTTCGTGGGCAAAAATGATCTAAAACGGATACGACGATTCTTTATATATCAGAGAATTGTGCTAACGAACGAATCCTGTTTCCAGACTCGGAATTACGCGATGCAATAGCCCAATCCTCATGCTCCTGCGCGCTTCGTGCTTTCTCTCGCTCGTGTGGGTCGCGGTTCTTTTCCCGCCCTCAGCACTCACCGCCCAAAGCGACTGGAAGCCGCCCGTCCGGCTGACGTATGAAAAGCAGGACGGCATCTACCTGCTCACGTATGCCAGCACCACGCAGTCGCCGGTGTTTGAGCGGAAACTCGAAGCCGCGCTGGCGATGTCCTACGTGAAGGGCGTTTCGCATCATCAGGAATGGCGGACGCTCGAGCCGCGCGAGGGTGTGTACGACTGGCGCGAACTCGACTTGGTTTTCGATCTCGCGAGGAAACACGGCAAACAGGTGATCCTCGGTGTCCAAGCCGGCGTGATGGCACCCGCATGGCTGCTGCGAAAGGACGGCGTCAGGACGGTGGATTTCGTGCACAACAATCCCGGCTGGACCGCCTGGTCCACGCTCAAGATCCCAGCCACCGTCACCGGGAAAAACGTGACGCTCAGTCGAATGGCGCTGCCGTGGGACCTGGGCTACAATGCTGCCCTGTATCGGACGCTCGCGAGGATTGCCGCGCGCTACGACGGCGAATCGGGCCTGACCTACGTGAATGTCTGCGGGCCCTCGGCCAGCGGGGGAGTGGAGGCGAACTTCAACATCAACTGGACGCTCTCCCGTGCGGCGGTGCCCGACTTCGACCGCAAGCTCGGGTTCACGCTCGCGCGGTATGTAGCGGCGTGGAAGGCCGCCATCGACGCGCATTTCAGGGTGTTTCGAAAATCAACGCTCGGCATGGGCAATCACACGCTGGCGGAAGCGCCCTGGGGTTTCGCAGAGGGCCCGGTGGTGACCTACACATCGGCGGAACAGATGCGCGCGGCGCGCGAGATTCGCGACTATCTCCTCCGGCGGCACCTGGAGGAGCGAGGAACCTCCGGGGTGGTCCGAAACTGCGGGCTCAACGCCGCCTCCATGTGGGGCGATCCCGACCGTGTGGATGACAAGCCCGCGAGCAATTTCACCGCGCTCCAGTGGGAGGTGCGCGACCGGGCGAAGATCGGTTACGAGTGCATGGGCGTGAATTCGAGAAATTCCGACGCCGGGATCTTTGCGCGCGTCGTGCGCAACGGCATCACCGGTTACGGACGATATTTGGAGATCAAGACTCCCGACATCGTGCGGGAGACCGCTTGGGGCTATGGTCCGTACGAACCGTATCGGCCCGTGCTCGAGGAAGCGGCGCGGATCATGAGCCCGCCCTGAATTCATCCCGCCCACCAAGCGCGGCGGCACGTCGGCGTGAGCGAGGGTTTGCATCGAGGCGCGGTTTCTTCCCTGTTGGCGCTATCACATGAAGTCGTTTCAAATCTCACGGCGATCGTTCCTCAAACGCTGCAGCGTCGTGGCGACGGCCGCCGGCCTGCCGCTCTGGTATGTTAACCGCCAGCTCGCCGCCGCGGCGGAGTCCGACGGCAAACCACCGGGCCCGAACGATCGCCCGGCCGTGGCGTTGATCGGGTGTGGTGGCCAGGGCACGCGCGACGCGCTCAATGCCGCCGGCTTTGGTGACATCATCGCCGTGTGCGACCTCGACGAGAAGCGTGCTGCCGTCGCCGCGGAGAAATTGACCGTCGAGGGCAAAGTTCCAGTCATTTACTCCGACTTCCGGCGGCTGCTCGAGCGCAAGGATCTTCATGCAGTGATCAATGCCACGCCGGATCACTGGCACACGCTCGTGAACCTGGCCGCCGCTCGCGCCAAAAAGGATGTTTATTCCGAAAAACCGCTGACGCTGACGATCGCCGAGGGCCGGCGAGTCGTCGAGGCGGTGCGTAAGAATCGGATCGTGCTGCAGACGGGAGCCCAGCAACGCAGCTCGCAGCGCTTTCGACTCGCGTGCGAGTTGGTGCGCAATGGCCGGATCGGGAAATTGCAATCGGCGAATGTGTGGCTGCCGGCCGGGTTGCGGGCGGGACCTTTTGAGCCCAGCGAGGTGCCGGCGGGTTTGAACTGGGATTTCTGGCAAGGCCAGGCGCCGCAGGTTGAGTACGTGCGCCAGCGCTGTCACGGGACGTTCCGCTTCTGGTATGATTACTCTGGCGGTACGATGACCGATTGGGGCGCGCACCATAACGACATTGCTTACTGGGCAATTGGTCTCCTCGCACCGCGCGACGTGACCTCGCGGGCACTGGTGGAGCCGATTCCGGGTGGATACACGGCGCACAGCGAATACGAGGTGCGCTACACCTACGCGAACGGCGTCAAGCTGAACATCAGGACGACGACCGACGAGAATCCGTCGGGAACGAAGGTGAAGGAGAATGGACAGCGCAACGGTATCCGGTTTGAGGGGACGGAAGGCTGGATTTGGGTGAACCGCGAACAGCTGACGGCGAGCGAGCCCGAGTTGCTCAAGACGCCGCTCCCGGATAACGCCGTAAAACTTTATAACAGTTCGAATCACATGGAGAATTTCTTCGACTGCATGCGATCGCGGAAACTGCCGATCTGCGACGCCGAAACCGGGCACCGCTCGGCGACGATGTGTCATTTGGGGGCGATCTCGCTCCGGACGGGTCACGCGCTGACGTGGGATGCCACGAAGGAACGCTTCGTCGGCCAATCCGCCGCACTGGCCAATGCCCACCTCGAGCGGAAGATGCGCGCGCCCTACGACTACCGCTTCGTGGGCTGAATCGGGTCCAAACCGGGCAGGTGGTCCCACAAACACACCACGGCTTTGGGGTTTCGTCGGGCACCACGCTGCGTGCCAATCGCTGGGGCAAAGCCCCGCTGGTGGTTGCCGCCGCCAGGACCCCGTTGTACCAGTGAACCTCCACTCCCCGCCCCATATGGAAACCAACGACCATTCCTCCGATGCGGTCCGTCGTCTCTTCGCCGCTGTTGTCCTATCGCTCTCTCTGTTCGTTCCGGATGCCGTGCTGGCCCAGTCTGGTTCCGGTGCGATTGAAGGCCGCGTGTTCAATGCGGCGACGGGAAGCGCGCTGATCAATGCGCGGATCACGCTCGAGGGCACCAGCCGCGAAGCCATCACCGATGAAGGCGGCGCCTACCGTTTCGGCAACGTGCCGGCAGGCCCGGCCAGGATCAATGTCTCCTACCTCGGCATGGCGCCCCAATCCGCCACCGTCAACGTGCCGGCCGGCGGCTCCGTGCAACGCGAATTCGAACTCGCGCTCGCCGGTGCGTCCCGCGCCTCCGCGGCCGGTGAAGCCGTGCAACTCGAGGCGTTCACGGTGGTGGTTGATCGTGAGATGAGTGCCCAGGCCATCGCGCTCAACGAGCGCCGCCACGCGCCCAATTTGAAAAACGTCGTCGCCATCGACGAATTCGGCGATCGCGGGAACGAGAATATTGGCGAGTTTCTCCTCTTCCTCCCCGGCGTATCGATCGAGACCTCGGGTTCAGAGCCCACCACGGTCGCCCTCCGCGGATTCCCCGGCAATAATTCCGGGCTCACGGTGGACGGGGGCGAAATGGCCGGCTCCTTCGCCGGCAACAGCCGTTCGCTCGACCTGCGCGAGGTGCCGATGAACAACATCTCGCGCGTCGAGGTGACGAAGGTGGCCACGCCCGACATGCCGGCCGCTGGTCTGGGCGGCTCGATCAATCTGATCAGCCGCAGTGGCTTTGAGAGCCGCAAGCCCAAGCTGTCGTTCAACGCCTACACGATGTTCCACGACCGCAACGGCTTCACCTTCGATGGCGGTCCGCGCAACCACGCCAAAGGCACCAGTCCCGACTTCATCCAGCCGTCCTTTGATTTCAACTACCTGCACCCGTTCAACAAGAATCTCGCCGTGACCATCGGTGGCTCGCGCACGTGGCGCCACAAGCCGATGGAGGGCGGCACCAAGGATACCGACGAGAGCGCGACGTGGGATCTGGTGCGGCTCGTCCAGACCGTGAGCCAGTGGAACAGCCTCGCGCAGACCTTCAAGACGTTGCAGGGGCAGATCGGCATCGACTGGCGGATCAGCTCCCAGGACACGCTCTCGGTCAGCGCCCAGTACCGCGACTACGAGCTCTATATCACGCGCAGCGTCCTCGGCTTCAACTACGGCGCCGACGCGACCGGCAGCGACCGCTTTGTCCAGGGAGCCGCGACCGGTGTTGGCACCGTGACCATGAATGGCAGCGGCGAGAACGTCGACGTCATCACCGAGACGAAACACTACACGTTGAAGTATCGACATCGCGGAGACACGTGGCGCTTTGACGCCGCGGGCTCCTATTCGACGTCGGCCTCGGACCGTCCCGACATCGATGAGGGTTTCTTCAACACCACGCCGGCCACGATTACGAATGCCATCCTGCGTGGCGATGACCTCCAAACCTCGGGGGGCATCACGCCGACGCGCTTCAGCGCGGCGACGCGTACGGGCCTGCCGGTCGATATCTACGATGGCGCCAACTACTCGATCGTCAGCGGCAACACCAATCAGGTTGATTGGAACACGCAGAAATACCAGGGCCGGGTGGATCTGGCGCGGGACTTCACGGCCGGGCTGCCGTTCACCCTCAAGACCGGCGTGGCAGTCGATACCACGAAGCGTGACCAGCGTCGTTATCCCCGGGTCTGGAATTTCCGGCCCAACGGTGCGACGGATGTCACTTCGCGGCTGGCCGGCCGTTTCGATGTGTTCGACGAGGCGTTCATCGCCGACTCGCCGACGCTCTATGGCCGGCAGGTCCGCTGGATTAGCGGGCGGAAGCTTTTCGATCTCTATAAGCAGCAGCCGGCGTGGTTCGTGGAGGATCTCGCCACAACGCATCAGAACACGGTCAACAACTCGCGCGAGTTCACGGAAACGATTTCCGCCGCCTATGTGCGCGCCGATGTCCGGCTGCTCAGCAACCGGCTTTGGCTCGCGACCGGCGTCCGCTTTGAACGGACTGATGCAAAGGGCAGCGGCCCGCTCAACGACATCAACGCGCAGTATCAGCGGAACCCGGACGGCTCGTTTGTGCGCAACGCCGCCGGTCAGCGGGTGCAAATCACCAACGATGTTCTCGCCCTGCGCCAGCTGCGGTTCGTCGATCGGGGCGCCCACTCGAAGCGCGACTACAGCGGCTACTACCCGAGCGTCAACGCGACCTACAACCTTTCGGACAACCTGATTCTCCGGGCCGCATTCGCCAGGAGCCTCGGCCGTCCGAACATCAATTTCATCATCCCGGGCACCACCACGACCGACCCCGATGTCGCGAGCCCCACCATCACGGTCAACAACACGGGCCTTCAGCCCTGGACCGCCACGAGCTACGATCTCTCCCTCGAGTCCTATCATTTCAAGGACGGCTTCGGTTCGGTCGGCGTATTCAAGAAGAGCATCAAGAATTTCTTCGGCGCGGTCCGGACCGCGGCGACCCCTGAACTGTTGGAAGCCTACGGGATCGAGAGTGACCCGACTTATCTGAACTACGAGATTGCGACGCGGACCAATGCAGGTGATGCGACGATCGACGGCATTGAGTTCGGATATAAGCAATCACTCACGTTTCTGCCGACGTGGGCGCGGGGCTTTCAGGTCTTTGGCAACGCGACCAAGCTCAACCTCAGCGGCAGCAACACGGCCGATTTTGCCGGCTATAATCCGGAGACCTTCTCCGGTGGCATTCACTTCGTGCGGCCGCGGTTTTTCATCAAGGGTACGGTAAGCTACCAGGGCGATACGCAGCGGGGTGCGGTGGCGGCGAGCGCCACGATCCCCGCTGGCACCTTCAATTATCAAGGCAAGCGCACGCGTTACGGCTTCAGCGCGCAATATAGTCTGACCAAGCGGTACTCGCTGTATGCTTCGGCGACGGATCTGGGTGGTTTCGTGCAGAACCTGCAACGCTACGCGCCCGGCACGCCGGATTATGCGAAGGGCCAGCGCTGGCAGGAACTCGGTTTCTACACCTCCGTCGGAGTGCGCGGGACATTTTGAGGCGCCGCTTCGAGCCGGCAGCCGGAGCAGGGCGGAAGAACCCGGCCCGGCTTACGCTTGCGCCCCTGGCCCTCGAATCTCCTGCTGAGTCCTGCGCCCGGCGCGGAATGACATTTACCCATACCATGCGTTTTTTCTCTATCCTCGTTGCCTTGTATGCCGCGGTGGCCGCACTCGCCGCGCCCGCCCTCGAGCAAACCGACGTCTTCACCTCGGGCGAAGACGGCTACCACACGTATCGAATCCCCGCGATAATTCGCGCGGCCGATGGCAACCTGCTCGCGTTCTGCGAGGGACGGAAGAGCGCCGGCGGCGACAGCGGGAATATCGATTTGCTGCTGAAGCGATCGCGCGATGGCGGCCGTACCTGGAGTCTGGCGCAGGTCGTGTGGGATGATCAGGAAAACACCTGCGGCAATCCCTGTCCTGTGCTGGACGAAACAACGGGCACGCTGTGGTTGCTGCTGACGCACAATCTCGGCGTCGATCGCGAACGCGACATTGCCGCGCGCACGGGCAAAGGCACGCGCACCGTGTGGGTCGCGCATTCGCGGGATCATGGCGCGACCTGGACGAAACCGGTTGAGATCACGTCGGCCACGAAGCTTCCGGAATGGACCTGGTACGCGACCGGACCGGGCGTGGGCATTCAAATCAAGGACGGTCCGCATCGCGGCCGGTTGGTGATTCCCTGTGATCACAATTACGACGACCTCACCGAAAAGAAGCATCTCTCCGGTTCGCACGCCATTTACTCGGACGATCACGGTGCGACGTGGAAGCTCGGCGCGCCGATTCGGCCGCGCGTGAACGAGTGCCAGGTGGCGGAGTTGTTCGATGGTCACGGCACGCTGCTGATGAACATGCGGTCGAATTTCGGCCGCAATGTCCGCTCCCACGCGCTCAGCAACGATGGCGGCGTCACGTGGACCTCGCCGGCAGACGCGCCGTCGCTGATTGAACCCGTTTGTCAGGCCAGCCTGATTCGGCACGAGCCGAACCGTGTTCTGCTGTTCTCAAATCCGGCGGCCAAGACACGCGTTCAACTCACCGTCCGCGCGAGCGCCGACGAGGGAAAAACGTGGCGCGATGTCGCGGTGCTGCATCCGGGACCGTCCGCCTACTCGAGCCTGGTGGCGCTTGGGGCAAACGCGGCCGGCTGCCTCTACGAGCGCGGTGAGAAGCGGGCCTACGAAAGAATCACGTTCGCGCGGTTCGGCCTCGAATAGCCGCGGGATATTTATTGAGCACGAGTTAGCCGGAAAATTTCCCACCGCGGCTCGTCCGGCGAGGGTTCCTGCCTGCAAACCAGAGTTGAACCGCGAATGGACGCTAATAAACGCGAATTCGAGGCAGCGACTTGGAGCACCCTACGGCGGGTTCCCATTCCGGTGCATTCGCACGAGCGCGAGCGAGTGGAGTCGTGGCTGCGAGCGCCAGCGAGTGGATGGAGCACGATTTACAAAATGAGGATCCGCGCGCGTGCGCACGCAGCCCCGGAGTCGCGAATCGCTCAACATCGGGTTTTTACCAATCGCGTTTATTAGCGTCCCTTAGCGGTTAAAAAACACCC
>JBBRCR010000040.1:0-28551 GCA_038204695.1 Opitutales bacterium
CGAAGGTGGGCAGCACGCCGACGGTTCGCGTGGGCAAGTCGAACAGCGAGAGCTTCCGGATCATCCGGTTCCGCGACGGCCGGCCGGTTGCCTACACCTACCGCGAACACGCGACGGCGCCGATTCCGTTTGCCCGAAATGCGCCCTCACCGATCCACGTAACGTACGATGGCGCAAACGATGGCGGCGACGCCACCGTGACCGCGCAGTGGGAGAACGAACTCGAGGAAGCGTTTCCGCAGGCGCGGATCGTCTTCGTCCTGCCGAAAGGAAACTATCGCGCGAGCGCGGGCGCGAGCGCCCGGGCCATCGAGAGTGACGATAGCCGGTTCACCGTACTCGAAGTGCGGATTGATCTGGGCCCCAAGAGCCGGGGAGAGATGGTGGTCAAGCCCCGCGAGTGAAACGCGTTGGCCTCACGTCCAAGTGCGGCCGCGTGCGTTTCTCTGATCCGATCGGGACATCGAAACGCACGGAGGATGTGCGAAAATCCTCGGCAGCACCGGCAGATCCGGCTGGATGAAGCCGAGGCTGGTTATCCGATTATGAAAACCTTCGTCTTTCTTCTGGCGGCGGGCGCGATGGTCATGACGACGCTGCCCGGCTCTGCGGCTCAACCAAGAGCGGCCCGACGCACGGCGGCCGCCGCGAATCCCTGGCCCGAGGCCGCGTGGGAGCAGGCTCGGCCGGCCGACGTCGGGATGGCCGAGGCGCGGCTGCACGAGGCGCGCGACTACGCACTGACCGGCGGCGGCTCCGGTATCATCACGCGGCACGGCCGCGTCGTGCTCACCTGGGGCGATCAGGCCCGCCTGTACGATCTGAAATCATCTTCGAAAGCGATCGGGGTCACGCTGCTCGGGGTGGCTTTGCTCGACGGCAAGGTGACGCTCGACGATCCGGCAATAAAATATCACCCGACCTTCGGCACGCCGCCAGAGACGAATGCGACGAAAGGCTGGATTGAGAAAATCACGTTGCGTCACCTGGCGACGCAGACGGCGGGATTCGCCAAACCGGGTGGCTATGGCGATCTGCTTTTCGCACCGGGCACGAAATGGCACTACAGCGACGCGGGTCCCAACTGGCTCGCGGAATGCCTGACCCTCGTCTACGGCCGCGACCTCAACGAGCTCATGTTCGAACGCATCTTCACGCCGCTCGGCATCAAGCCGACTGACATCCGCTGGCGCCGCAACAGCTACCGTCCGCCCACGATCGACGGTGTGGCGCGCCGCGAATTCGGCTCCGGCTTCAGCGCCAACGTCGATGCGATGGCCCGGCTCGGCTATCTGTACTTGCGGCAAGGCCGCTGGAAGGATCGCACACTCCTGGCGGCGGAATTCGTGCGGCTCGCCGGCCAGCCGGCGCCCGAACTCAAAGGGCTGGAGGAACACGAGCCGCAGCATGGCAACGCGTCCGAGCATTACGGACTGCTGTGGTGGAATAATGGAGACGGCACGATTCCGGGGCTGCCGCGCGACGCGTTCTGGTCATGGGGATTGTTCGACAGCCTGATTGTGGTGATTCCCAGCCTCGACATCGTGGCCGCGCGCGCGGGCCAGTCGTGGAAGCGAACCTCGGACGAACATTACGACGTGTTGAAACCCTTCCTCACGCCGATCGCCGCGGCGGTGAAGGACCCGGTGCGCAAGACGGTGCTCGCGCCCGCGCAGCCGCCGTACCCGCCGAGCGAAGTGATTCAGGCGATCACGTGGGCACCCGCGGGGACGATTGCCCGGCAGGCGCGCGGCAGCGATAACTGGCCGGTCACCTGGGCGGACGACGACGCGCTGTATGGAGCTTATGGTGACGGCCAGGGCTTCGAGCCGTTCAGGCCAAAAAAGCTGAGCATGGGAATCGCGAAGGTGCTGGGACCGCCGATGGCGTTTCGCGGCGTGAACATTCCCGCCGCCGGCGCCGATTTCATCGGCGACGGCCGCTCCGCCCCCAAGTCATCGGGCATACTGATGGTGGATGGCGTACTGTATTTGCTGGCGCGCAACGTCGACAACGCGCAACTCGGCTGGTCGCGCGACCATGGCGCCACGTGGACCTGGGCCGGCTGGAAATTCACCACCAGCTTTGGCTGTCCGACGTTCCTGAACTTCGGAAAAAACTACGCCGGCGCCCGCGACGACTTCGTGTACGTGTATTCGAAGGATGGCGACAGCGCGTACGACGGCAGCGATCACATGGTGCTCGCGCGAGTGCCGAAGGCGCGGCTCACGGAGCGCGCAGCCTACGAATTTTTCCGCGGCGTCGCCCCGACGGGCGAGCCGGCATGGACCGGCGATATTGCAGAGCGGCGGCCGGTGTTCAGTTTTGCCGGCAACTGTTACCGGAGCGGCATCAGCTATAACGCGGCGCTCAAGCGTTACCTGTGGTGTCAGATCTTTCCGGGGAGCACCAATCCGCAGGGGCCACGCTTCCAGGGCGGGTTCGGGGTCTTCGACGCGCCGGAACCCTGGGGTCCGTGGACCACCGCGTTTTATACATCCGCATGGGATGTCGGACCCGGCGATATGAGCTCCTTTCCTCCGAAGTGGATGAGCGACGACGGCCGGACGATGCACCTCGTGTTTTCCGGTGATGATCATTTCTCCGTGCGCGAGGCGAAAGTGATTCTGCGCGACGGCCGGTGAATGCTATATACATCCTCTCGCTGGCGCTCGCAGCCACTATGCGCGACGCCCGTGCAAAAGCACCGCGGTCGTGGCCGCGCCTTCCCTTTCACACCTCGGCAAACGCGAGCCCCAGCTGCCGCGCCATCACCTCCACCGCCCGACGCTGATCGCCCGTCGCAAGGTAAAGGTGATGCCCGCCACCGCAACGGGCGTATGCCTCCAAAAAGCGCTCGAGCGGGATGCGCGGCTTGATTTTGAAGTGCGGCATCGCGAATTCGACCTTCAGCGGAAATCGCACGATGTCAGCCATCGCGACGACAAAGCGAAACCCGCGCCCGGCGTCGCGCGCCAGGTTGACCAGCGTGACTTCGCGCCCGGCGAGCTCCGCGAGATGATAAACGGAAACGCGGTCGCTCAGGAACGGCTTCTTCTGCGCCAGCACCGGCGGGACATCCGCGCGGGCAAACCGCGGATCCGATTCGCCCATGTGCGCCATGAAGATCGTGCCGCCGCGCCAGTCGGGGCAGAACATCTCGGAAAAGAACGCTTCGCCCGCGAGGAAGTTCAGCGGCCGGCCCAGCAACGCGGTCAGCACATCGCCCTCTCCCGCGTATCCAATTCCATCCGACAGCAGCCGCGAACAGGCGTAGAACGGCGTGGCGAGCCCCCGGCGCACGTGCTGAAAGTTCATGCTGTAGCCGCTCAACCCCTCGGCGGCGATGATGGCGGACAACCCGAGATAATCCCGCACTGCGGCGGCATGCGCTTCCGGCTCCACCTGGTGCAGCCGGTAGCGGGCGCGATCGGCGTCCACGGCGGCCGCGACCTTTGCCGCGGAAATCTTCTTCGCGGCGGCGATGATCCGCGCCACGGGGATGTCCTTCACCGTCACGCCAAATCGTTTCTTCAATTCGGGAAAGCTCACGGCGAAATCGCCCATCCCGGCAAACGGACGGCCGGTCAGCCCGATGCGTTGATCGCGAAAGAGCGCCGCGGCCTTCAACGGCCGCAAGGCTTCCTGCGTACGCGCGGCGAGTTTCGGATTCGTGAGGCTGCCCGCCACGACCTCGAACGGAATCCGCCGCCCGGTGAGCACCGACGCCAGATCCATCACGCCATGAATGCCGTGGTTTTCCGAAATATCCGCGGCCACGCTCGTCTCGTCGAAGTGGCCGGCCTTCGTTGTGTCGAGCATCAGGATCGGTTTGCCCAGCTTCTCCAGCGTATCCGCAACGAGGAGACTGGGCGAATACGTGAGGTGCAGCGTGATGATTACATCGGCCTGCGCCGCGGCCGCCGCCGCGCGCCGAACCTCCGCCGGCGTGGCAATGAGGCCGGAATCCGTGACCGTCACTCCCTGTGCGGCCAGGAAGGCGCGGACCTGTTCGAGAAACGGCAAAAGCCTGCCGCGGAGATCGGGGCGCACCGTGTCGTACAGCTTCAGAAAAAGTGGAAAGAGAACGGCGTTGATCTTGGTGTTCATGCGAAGGGCCCGGTGATGTTATTGCAGTTCGGCATACGCCGCCTGCACGGACGGCTCCGGCGTGACCCGGGTGAGCGCTGGCTGCATCCGGGCAACCGCTTCCGGAATGTTGCGAAATAGTCCAACCCCGACTCCGCCCAACATGGCGGCGCCGCGCGCACCGGCCATCGACGCGCCGGCGAGGCACAATTCCCGGCCGAGAACGTCCGCCACGATCTGGGTCCAAACCGCGCTGTTCGTCGGACCGCCCACGATGACGATTCGCCGCGGCGCCAGTCCCGCCGCCACCAGCGTTGCCAGCCGCCGGCGCATCGCCAGCGCCGTGCCGACCATGAGCCGCCGGCTGACCTGGCCGAGCGAATGGCCGGCGCACCACGCGGCGCGCCCGGCGCCCGTCACCGGCGGCGGCGCCAGCGGATCGATCGGTGGACCTTCCTTTCCGCCCGGAACCGTCGCAGCCGCGGCCGTAAACCGCTCATACCGGTTCGCCAGCGAGAGCGCTTTTGGCAGCGGAAAAACCGAGGTCAGGTAATGGTCGATGGTCGTCCCAATCGCCGTCAGCGCGAACATCGCGCCCCATGGCCCGTCCGGCTGCCGGAACGGATCCACGATCAGTCCGCTGGCCAGCGCGGCCGCGCGGTCGCGCGTCGGCAGGAAGCCGACCCACGATGTGCCGCACGAGAGCAGCAGATCACCCTCGTCCAACACGCCGGAGCCAATCGCCGCACTCGGGTGATCGAACGAGCCGGCGATCACCGGCAACCCGGCCCGCAATCCGAGCGTCCGGGCCGCGCTTGCCGTGAGGCCGCCGATGCGCGTTCCCGGCGCCACCAGCTCGGGCAGCGCGCTCCGCTCGATCCCGAGCGCCTGCAGAAACGGCGCGTGCCATCGCCGCCGCTTCTGATCCTGCAGAAAGAACGGCGTCGCCGACGAATGATCGATGGCCAGCCGGCCGGTCAGCTCGTGGTGATACCACGCGGTGTCGGGCGTGACGTAGCGCGCCTTTGAATACAGCCGCGGCCGGTGCTGCCGCAGCCACGCGAGTTGCGTCAGCGGAAACCGCGGCGTCCAGCGCCACCCCACCGTCTCCCGAACCTCCTCCGGGGTCAGTTGCGGGAGAAGCGCCTGATACTTCTCGCCGGCGCGCGTATCCAGCCAGCTGATCGCCGGAGCGAGCGGACGGTGCCGCGCGTCGAGCAGCAGCGTGTTGCCGTTGGCGCCGCACAGGCAGAGCGCCACCGGTTGCGCGCCGCGGGGGAGTTCGTCCACGACACTGCGGATGAGCCGGCAGATTCGCCGGAACTGATCCGGCGCGGAAAACTGCACGCGATCCGGAGCCGGCCGGCGGTAGATGGCCGCCACGCGGCCGCTCGCCAGCATCCGGCCATCGCCGGTGAGCGCGACCGCCTTGAAGCCGCTGGTCCCGAGGTCGACTCCGAGCAACACCTTCATACTCCAATCGGCTTCACTGACGCCAGCAACCGCTCGGCGTTGTGACAAAACACGTCGGCCACGTCCTGCTTCGCCAGACCGGTTGCTTCCGCAGCGGCTTTGAAAGCGAGGATCTCCTCGTACAGGAAAAACGTGATGGTCGAGGCGGCGGGCCCGTCGACCTCGCGCATGTGCGAATCCACCGAGACGTCGCCGTACAGCCCCTGGGGGACGCAATTGATGTACCTGCCCTGCTCGCAAACTCGGTGGCAGCGCATCCGCACAATCGGCAGGTCGCTGCCAAAGAGGATCCGCCGCGGACTGATCCGGCGTATCAGCTCCGCGAAGACGACCGCGTTGGTGTTGGCCGAGAAATCAAACAACATGTTCTGCGTTTCCCGCCCGAGCACCTCCAGCGAGTCACCCATGTCCTCCTCGCAGTATGCGCGGCCGACATGCGCGATAATCAGCCGCACGTTCGGATAGCGCCGCTCGATCTCGAGCATCTGCGCGAGGTTGACCGGATCACGGAGCCGCCCGTCACGCGGGATGTGCAGCATCACGATCATGCCGAGATCGTGGAGGACCTCGAGTTGGTGGTGCGGGAGGAAATCAAAGATCGTGATTTCATTCACCTGGAGGGCCGCATCCGAGAGACTCAGGTAAACCTTCACGCCGGAGAACCTCCCGCGGCGCAGCTGCGCCACCAACTCTTCGGCGCTCCAGTCCGGCCGCGCATACATCAGGCCGAAGAAGCCGCGCGTGCGGACGATGTCCGCGATGTAGCTGTTGCCGCCGTCGAAATCCGAGGCGCGACTGTTGAGGTGGCCGAACATCATCGGGATGACCTCCTTGTCCGGAAAGAGCCGCCGGTAGGTCTCCAGCAGATCCTCGATCGGATTCTCTTTCGCCACGAGCGCGGGCCAGGCGACGAGCCGCGCGCGGTTCTGCTTCGGCGCGTCGGTCCTGCTCTGCCAGACGTGCGTATGGATATCGATGATACGCGGCGGCAAAAACGGGGCGATGCGGGTCGAATAGATCTCCTGGTCCAGGAGCGTGGGTTCGGGGAGCGTGGACATGAATCGAGGAATCCGCGGGCGCTGCGTTCACTGCAAGACCCCGAGCGCAAACGGCAGGCTCAGCATGCCGAGCAGGGTCGACAGCGTGACGAGTCCCGCGACGTAGGCGCCATCGTAGCCCATGCGGGCGGCGAGCACGTGGCAGGTGGATGACGCGGGCAGCGCCGAGAACGCCAGCAGGACGGTCGCCTGCGCGGGCGCCAGTTGCAGCCCGCGCGCGAGGCCCCAGGCGACCAGCGGCAGAATCAGGTGGCGAATGGTCAGGACGGACGTGCCGAGCAGTCGGTCGTGCGCCAGCCGTTGAAATTGCAGGCTGGCCCCCGCCGCCATCAGGCCCAGGACGAGCGAAGCGGAGCCGATTCGGCTGACGGTGGGCACCATCCAGACCGGGAGGGAGAGCCCGAGCAGGTTGGCCAGGAGCCCGCTGACGGTGGCGATGATGAGCGGATTTTGGATCAACTCGGATACGAACCCGCGGCGGGCATGGCGCGCCATCGGCCAGACGGCGCTCACGTTGAACAGCGGCACGCACACGCCCATCAGCACGGCGAGCAGCGTCTGCCCCTCGCTGCCCGCGATCCGCTCCGCCAGTGCGAGCCCGATGTAGGAGTTGAACCGGAACGCCACCTGCGCGGCCGCCGCGTGCTCCCGGCGATCGATGTGCCGGCCGATCCAGGGCAACCGGGGCAACGCGTGCACCAGCAGGATGCCGGCGAGGCCGAGGCAGAGTCCGCCGGCAATCAGCCCGGAGGCGGTCTCGAGGTGCACCGGCGTCTTGATGATCGAATGAAACAGGAGGACCGGGAACAGGAAATAATACACCAGTGCCTCGACCTGCTGCCAGACCGTCCGATCGAGTGCCGTGTATCGACAAACCAGATATCCGCACAGGATGAGCGAGAAATCGGGCGCGAGGAGCTGGAGGTAGTTCACGAGCGGACGGCGCGGCAGCGGCGCTCACGCATAACGCACATAGAAATAGAGCACCACCGCCATGATCACGCCCCACCACACCACCGGCTTCCGCCACCAGTGCAGCGGCCGGCCATCTGGCGGCAGCCGCATGCTCGCCCGGTTCCAAATCAGCCCCTCCAGCGCCGCGGCCGGCACCGGTTTGGTGAACAAGCTGACAACCACGCAGGCCGCGATGCACGTCCAGAAGACAATCCCGGTTCGATTGTAGAACGGCATCGTGGGATACAGCACGGTGAACACGGCCGAGAGGACGATCGTGAGCACGCCCGCGGTCAACGCGCCGGCCTGGGTTGCCCGCCGCCAGAAAATGCCCACGAGGAACATCGTCGCCATGCCGGGCGTGACGACGCCGTATGCGTTCAGCAGATACAAGAACACCGGCCGCTTGGAATGCTGCGTCAGGACTTCCGCCGTCACCATCCCGATCACCGCGAGCACGGCGCAGGAAATCCGGCCGAAGCGCACCGCTTCCCGTTCCGTGGCCCCCGGCCGGAAGACCTGGTACACGTCGACCGTCATAATGGTGGTCGAGGAATTCAGTGCGCCGGAGACGTGCGACATGACTGCAGCCACCAGGCCCGCGAGCACCAGACCCACCAATCCCGGAGGCAGCAGATTCGCCACGAGGGTCGGAAAAATCAGGTCCGGCTTTTCCAATCCGGGAAAGAGACTCGGACCCAGGAGACCAGGCACCACAATGATGAGCGGCACCAGGAATTTCAGGTATTGGGTGAATACGACGCCCATGCGCGCGTCCCACTCGGACTTTGCCGCCAGCACCCGCTGGACGATGAACTGGTTCGCGGCGCAATAGAAGACGCTGATGCAGATCGAACCGCCGAGGAGCATAGTCCAGGGGTAGTCGCGGTCGTTCGCCGGCAGGAGGATGTCCCAGTCCTTCGACGTGGCGAAAAAAGCCGGCCACCCGCCGGCCGCCCGCAAGGTCGCTGCCGTCAGCGCGATGCCACCACCGAGCAAAACGACAAGCTGGAGCATCTCCGTCCAGACGACCGCCCGCAGGCCGCCGGCAATCGTATAGATGGCTGTCGCGACGCCGATGATGAGCACGCAGGTGTGCACGGAGACGCCGGTGAGTGCGTTCAGGGCAAGCGCTCCGAAATAGAGCACGGCGGCGATCTCGACGAAGACGTAGATGAGCAGGATGAGGGCAGCGAACATGCCCCGCGCGAGGTGGCCGTACCGGCGTTGGAGGAACTCGGGCATCGTGTAAAACCCGTTGCGCAGGTAGAAGGGCAGAAAGATCCACAGCAGCGCATTGAACCCGATCCAGATTGCGCCCCACTCACCCGTCACCGCCACAAAGCCGCGGTGATACGCGACGCCCATCACGCCGATCAGATGGTGGCTGCTGATGTTGGCTGCGACGATGCTGCTGCCAATCATCCACCAGGGCAGCTTGTCTCCACCGAGGAAATAATCGCGCCGCGTCGCCCCACGTGCGCGGGACGCGAACCACGCGAGAACG
Organism: Opitutales bacterium; assembly: GCA_038204695.1. Lineage (GTDB taxonomy): Bacteria > Verrucomicrobiota > Verrucomicrobiia > Opitutales > Opitutaceae > ER46. The sequence continues at coordinate 9,082 of JBBRCR010000040.1, forward strand.
CCGACCGCCACGAAGTACGCCAGAAAGACGGCGAGATCGACCGGACTCAGGTTGATGCGCATGCGGGGGGAATCGGTCGCGCGGCTACGCGAATTCGGAGGTGTTCGCCGCCGGCGAGCGCAGAGTGGCGGAAGCGGCGCGCACGGGGCGGTGGCTCAGTCCAGTCTGTTCCGGAAGCACGCCACCGGCGGACGCGAACTCGAGCGTTTGCAGGGGCTGCGTTTTGGAAAATAAAGCGAGCACGACGCGAGCAGGAGAAAGTCAGCCAACGCTCTAACTGGAGATAAACCCTCGACTTGGGAAGTGAATAATGTATAACGTATACAGAATTCGCCGTGCGCTTCGTGCAAAAAATTGAAGCTTCGAATCGCTCGCTTGGTAACCACGCCTACCAGGAGTTGAAGCGACTTATACTGGCGGGGGGGGCCGCGCCCGGAGAGAAACTGAAGGAGTTGGAACTGGCGGTCGCGTTGGGGATTAGCCGCACCCCGATTCGCGAAGCCATCAATCGGCTGGAGAAGGAGGGTTTGGTGGAAATCTTTCCCCAACGTGGCGCCTTTGTCGTTCAACCCACCGAACGGGATATCTTCGAACTTTTCCTTATCCGCGAAAGCCTCGAGGGGCTCGCGGCTCGGCTGGCTGCGGAAACCGTCACCGCGTCCAGCCTCACCCGACTGGAAGCGTGCGTCGAAGGCTTCACTGAGCCTTTCACCGAGAAGGATATTGAACGCTACGCCCGCGAAGACTTCGAATTTCACCGCAGCATTGTCGCGCTCTCGGGTGCGCGGCGGCTCATTCAGCTCGTCTCGAGCCTTCACGATCATATCCGCATCTTTCGGCTTACGACCCGCGGCGTATCCGATCGAATGACACCATCCCTCGATGAGCATCGGCAGATTATCGATGCGCTGCGGCGAAAAGATCCGGCGGCAGCGGAAGAACGGATGCGAGAGCACGTCCGGCATGTGCGGGACGGCGTCATGCAGAACATTCAATTCTTCCTGGGGGAAAGTGAACGGCAGTTGTCCGGAAAGGCGGGCGCGTAAACTCGCGGATGGTGGTCGCCGGCCCGCCAAGACACGCCTCCCATCAGCTTCCACGCGTTTTCCGAACTTCGCCCAACTCTGATTTCCTTTTTCCGTTCCCCCACCCCTTCCTCAATTCCTCTCCCCCGTCATGCGCCGCGTGTTTTCATTTCCAGCCATCCTCTGCGCGCTCAGTGCCGCGCTGCTCATCGCCATCCCGCGTGCGCTTTCCGCCGAGTCCGCGGTCGGCACGATCGAGGGCCGCGTGTTCAATCCGGCCACGGGCACGAATCTGGAAAATGCGCGGATCTCGATCGATGGCGCTGGTCTCGAGACGTTCACCGATGACGCGGGCCGTTATCGCTTCGTCGGCGTGCCCGCCGGTCAAGTTCGCATCCGGGCGTTCTTCACCGGACTCGAGCTGAGCCGCACGACCGTGACCGTCTCGCCCGGCGCCACCGTGCAGCACGACATCAGCCTGTCGGCGAGAGCGGACCGCGGCGCGAATGACGACCGACCGATCACGCTCGAGCAGTTCGTCGTCACCGAAACGCAGCAGATGGACGGCGCCGCCATCGCGATCAACGAGCAGCGTTTCTCGCCGAACCTGAAGACCGTGGTCGCCGCCGACGAATTCGGCGCCGCGTCGGAGAGTGATGTCGGCGAATTCCTGAAATATCTGCCCGGCGTCTCGATGGATTACCTCGCGGGTGACGCGCGCCAGGTCTCGCTCGGCGGCGTCGATTCCGACTACACGCCCGTGACGTTCGGCGGCTTCGGCATGACGAACGCGAATCAAGGCGGCACGAATCGCGGCATCTCGCTTGAATATGTCTCGTTGAACAACCTGTCCCGCGTTGAGGTCGTCAACTCGCCCACGCCGGAATCGCCCGGCTCCGCCCTGGCGGGCTCGATCAATTTCGTGCCGCGCACCGCATTCGAACGCACGAAGCCGCAGTACACCGTCAACACGTACCTTTCGATGCGCGATGATCAGCGGGATTTCCATCACAGCGTCGGCCCGCGCGACAACCCGACGCGAAAGGTTCAGCCCGGCTTCGATTTCTCGGCCGTGGTGCCGATCAACCGCCGTTTCGGGTTCAGCGTGTCCGGCACTGCGTTCAAGCAGTACAGCGCGCGCAACTCGTTCGTGGACACCTGGCGCGGCGCCAACGCGGTGACGAACGGTAATGCCTATCCTGATACGACGCCCGATCGCCCGTACCTTTCCAACTTCACTGTTCGCGACGGCTTCCTCCTGCGCAAGCGGACGTCGGTCTCGTTGACGCTCGACTACCGGTTGGCGGACAACGACCGGCTCTCGTTCTCTTTCACGCGCTCGACCTACAACACGAATTACGACATCCGCGGGCTCCTCTTCGCGATCGATCGCGTCGCGCCCGGCGGCTTCGGACCGACGTTCACGCAGAGTGCGGCGGGCGCAGGCACGCTCACCGTCAACACCGAGGTGCGCGATCGCAACACGACCACCTTCATGCCGACGCTCGTCTACCGGCACGACGGCCCCGTGTGGAAGCTCGAGGCGGGCGCCGGGTATTCGCATTCGCGCGACACCACCAACAGCGGGGATCGCGGGTTCTTCGCCTACACGTCGTCGCGGCGCACGGGGGTCACGCTGGGCTTCGATGATGTCTCAAAGTATCGCCCCGGCCGGATCACGGCGTCGGACGCGGCGACCGGCGCGGCCATCGATCCATTCGACATCAACACCTACGTCCTCAACACCGCCCAATATACGATTCCGGAAAACAGCGACACGAAGCGGAGCATGTATGGGAATGTGCGCCGCGAATTCAGCGGGCGCGTGCCGTTCGCCCTCAAGGCCGGATTGGATCTGCAAAACCAGATTCGCGACGATACCCGCTCCGTCTATCCCTCGAACGTTCTGTTCGATTTCGTCGGCCGCGATGGCGCGCCGAGCACCACGCCGGTGCGCAGCGATGACCGCGCGGCACCCTTCTTCTACGACGAGATTGCCTCGCGGAAGGGCGTGTTCGGATTTCCGGCCATCCCGCTCGTGAGCAACCACAATCTCTGGGCGTATTACCAGGAGAATCCCTTCGAGTTTCGGCCCAACGACAACACCACCCACCGCAACTTCGTCGCGCCCAACAAGCGTGCCGAGGAAACCGTGTCATCCGCATATCTCCGCGGCGATACGCAGTTCTTCCATCGGCGGCTGAAGCTCGTCGGAGGTCTCCGCGTCGAACAGACGAACATCGATGCAGAGGGGCCGCTCACCGACCCCACGCGCAATTTCCAGCGGCGGCCCGACGATAGTGTCATCCTCGACAGCACCGGCCGCCCGTTGCTGATTCATCCGACCTCCGACACGCTCGCGGTGTCGCAGCTCACGTACATCGCCCGCGGCACGCACGTGGAGAAGGAATACCTTCGGTGGTTCCCGAGCATCAACGCGTCGTACATGGTGCGCGAAAACCTGCTCGCCCGTGCGGCCGCATACACGTCAATCGGCCGGCCGAATTTCAACCAGTACTCCGGCGGTATCACACTGCCCAATACAGAGGCGGACCCGGGCAACAGCAATCGGATCACCGTCAATAATGCCGGCATCAAGCCGTGGACCGCGCAGACGGTGCAGGTCGCGCTCGAGTACTATTTCCAGCGCGTCGGCGTCATCTCCGTGACCGCGTATCGCCGGGAATTCGAAAACTTCTTCGGCACGATCGTGCAGCCGGCGAGCCCCGAATTCCTCGCCCTCTACTCGCTCGATCCGAGTATCTACGGCGACTACGACGTATCCACGCAGCACAATATCACCGACACCGTCCGGATGGATGGGCTGAGCTTCAACTACAAGCAGGCGCTCACGTTCCTGCCAACGTGGGCACGGGGCGTGCAGGTGTTCGCGAACGGCACGGCGCAGCACGCCACGGGCGGCGCGCGCGGCGAATTCCAGTTCAGCCCTCGGCTCGCCAACGCCGGCATCAGCCTGACCCGCGCGAACTACAGCGTACGCGTCGACGCCAATTACCGTGGCCGGCAGCGCGTGACGTCCCTGAGCGGCCGAGGCATCCAGGCCGACACGTTCCGGTACGCCGAGCCCCGCACCTCGATCGATCTCACGGCGGAGCGAAAGCTATGGCGCACCGTTCGGGTCTTCGCCAAGTTCCGCAACGTGACCGACGTCGGCGTCGACTTCGAATACTACGGCCCACTCACTCCGGACTACGCCCGATTCCAGCAGCGTGAACGCTACGGTGCGCTGTGGACCTTCGGTCTCAAGGGCACCTTCTGACGTCCCGGGCGAGCGCCCAATCCCGAGTTCCTGAAACCTCAAACAATTACACCCATGAACAGCTACATCTCATCCGGCGGTGCAGACATGTCGCGCCGGCGGTTCCTGCGCGATTCCGCGCTCGCGGGAGCGGCGGCCCTGGCCACCTCGTCCGCGGCCGCCGCCCCCGCGCCGAAAAAGAATGTCATTCCAGGCTTCGAGCAAGCCGCGACCGGCGCCGACGCCTCGAAGGGCTGGGTTCCCGTATCCGATCGCAGGATTCGCGTGGGCATTGTCGGCTACGGGGTGTGCAAGTTCGGTGCCGCGTTCGGATTCCAGGATCATCCCAACGTCGAGGTGGTGGCGGTTAGCGACCTGTTTCCCGACCGCTGCGCGGCGCTCGCGAAGGCCTGCCGCAGCAACAAGACCTATCCGTCGCTCGAGGAACTCGTGAAGGACGATCGCGTCGAGGCCGTGTTTCTCGCGACCGATGCGCCGAGCCACACGAAGCACTGCCTCGAGGTGCTGAAGCACGGCAAGCATGTGGCGGTCGCCGTTCCCGCCGTCTGGGGCTCGCTCGAGGACGCCGAAAAGCTCTTCCAGGCGGTGAAGTCGACCGGCCTGAAGTACATGATGTTCGAGACCTCGTGCTACCACGAGGATCTCTATGCCATGAGCAAAATCTACCAGGCCGGTGGCTTCGGCGAGATCGTGTATACGGAAGGCGAATACATCCACTACGCGCCGACCCCGATGGCGGCGTACAAGGAATGGCGCACGGGCTCGCCGCCGCAGTGGTACGTCACCCACGCGAGCGCTTATCATGTCGGCGTCACCGGCCGGCCGTTCACCGAGGTCTCGTGCCTCGGCATGATGACCAATGTCCCGCACCTGCAGGCGAAGAACAACCGGTACAAGAATCCGTTCGGCACGGAGGTCGCGCTGTATCGCACCAGCGAGGGCGGCATGGCGCGCATCATGGTCAGCAAGGACACGCAGGGCCCGGGCGCCGAAAAGGGCCGCCTTCGCGGCCAGAAAGGCTCGTTCAACGAAAAGTACGAGGGCTCGATGAAGACTTTGCCGCCGACGCAGCGCCCGCCGCTGCCGCCGAGCATCGCGCGCGGCGGCCACGGCGGCTCGCACGGCTACCTGACGAACGAGTTCGTGACGGCGCTGCTGCAGAACCGCGATCCGTGGATCAATGTCGCCATGGCTTTAAATATGAGCGTGTGCGGCGCCGTCGCGCACCAATCCGCCTTGAAGGGCGGCGAGCTCATGAAGATTCCGCAGTACAAGATGCCGGGGACGTAGTTCGCAGAGCGGCGCAGCCGCAACCGAGTGGGAAAGCCAGGCTGATTTCTAACCGCGAATGGACGCTAATGAACGCGAATGAGAAGAACCGCAGCTGAACGAATCGCAACTTGTGGCTGCGAGCGCCAGCCCCTCGACGGTGATCTGGGCCCTGAGTCTGTCGAACGGGCGGGTGGATACGAGTCTGAGATTCGTGCTTTCATCCACTCGCTGGCGCTCGCAGCCACTAGCCCTGCGCTTGCCCCACAATTCTTGCCAAGCACGTCGGCATTCGCACCGGAGCGGCGGCTTTCCTGCCGCCGAAGTACGTTCAGTCGACCGGTCTCGGGCGACTGGAAAGTCGCCCTTCCGGTCAACCGCGCCCTTGGCGCGCGGCCATAAGCGATGGCGAATTTGTGGGCAAAGCGCAGCCACGAGCCCGGAAAATTCACAGCTCCTATGATAACATCCCCCACGCTGGGGCAGCCGCCGGGAGTGGCGCCGGTCTTTGACCGGCGTTCCGCCAGTCGGAGACTGGCGCTACGGGCGAAAACGCGCGCCCAGGGTGTGAAATTTTCCGGCTAGACGCTTACGCCGATCATCGTCGAAGAATGCACGCCGCAAAAAATCAGACTCCCGGATAGCAATGCAGAGCTCCATCGACGCTCATTCCGGGGCCGCGGCGCGTCAGCCGGTGTCATGCCGTTCGCGGGGGAGCCGGCTCAGCGGCCTTTAATCGCCGCATTCATCCGTTCGATGATGAAGTCCACGACGACGGGAGTCGTGATGAGCGGAATCTTCGTGAGCACAGCCGGCGGACAATCCGCCTTGTAGGTCTGCGCGCTGATGTCGAATCCGCGGCGGTTCAGCTCCCGCGTGAATGATTTCGCCGAATCGAGCGATTTGAAGAAGAGCGTCGACAGGTGGCGCCTGCCTTCAACGGCCGTGATCTTCTCCGGGTGCGCGGCGGCAAACTCGCGCATCCGCCGCTCGTAATAATCGCCGATGGCGCGCGTCGTCCGGGCATTCACCCGCGCCCACCGCATCGTGATCAGGTACGCGAGCGAAGCGAGTTCCTCCTGCCCGTTTGTCACCAGCGCGCCGAACTGCGCCATGCAATCCATCGCCGCGCTGAAAATCAGCCGCGAGGCCGGATACTCCCCGCCCGGGAAACCTTTTCCCACGGCGACAAACGACGGCGTCAGCCCCCACTCGCGCAACATGAAGAGATCGTGGTGCCAGAGGCAGGACTGGATCTCATCCACCACGGTCGGCACATCGTGCTGGCGGCAAAGCTCGTGGGCGCGCTGCAGGAACTCGGGCGACAACAGCAGCCCGCCGTAATTCATCATCACGATCTCGTGGAAAAATCCGGCGATCTTGAAGCCGTTGCCCTCCCATTTCGCGAAAGCGTCCTCGAGGTCTTCGCGGCAGTTCGGCCGGAGCGGCACCACGCGGTATACGCCCGCGTTCTCGATCGCACTCGAGAATTCCGGCCACATTCCGCGCAGGGTCTGGGCAAGAATCGTGGTCCCATGGTAGTTCGCCTGCCGGCCGCCCTGTTCATTGCCCATCACGAGAATGACAGGAACGCGTCCGCTATATTTCGGTTCCGGCCCGCTCGCTTCCATGCGGTGGAAGCGCGCAAGGATCATCTTCAACGCTGCCTCGGCGGCGAGACTGCCCGTTTCAAGATTCAACACCCGATTGCAGACATACGGGTCGGAGCGGGCGATGATGTCCGCAAGTGCGCTGGCATCTGCCGCGTCGATGCCATTCACCGCCGCGACGAGCTCCTCTTCGAGCTGGCGGGTGATGTGGCCGCGCGTGTTGTTGTGCGTCGCATTGGGAATACCCAGCCGCCGCGCCTGCTCCAACAATTCGTAGCCCGGAAAATCATGCCCCAGCGGCGCGTGATAATGCTCGCTCTTCGAAATCAGATAAAGCCGCCCGTCCTCGCCGATGCGGAAAAGGCCCAGCGCACTCAGCGGCGCCATGCCGACGTTCGTCGCCGTATCGAACATGCGCGTGGAAGCGCCGCGACGCGACGGGCCAGGCGCGGGTGCGACCACCTGCTCCCCCACCCGACGCAACAGCTCATGTTGCCGCTGAAGAAAGCCGGCCGGCAGAAACTCGACCGGCTGCTGTGCCGCGGCGGCCAGTTTACCCGCGTCCTCTCCCGTCAAGGCGGCACGCGCACGACAGGCCGCCATCACGGGCTCCGACCCAACGAGGTCTGCAAGTGATGCGCTGACCGGCAGGAACTCCACCGCTGACGACGGCTCAATTGCGGGTGTGATCATGGCCGTGCGACTCTCTTGAGCAGCCGCCGGAACTGGAAGAAAAAAGAGGGGCCGCCGTCGCGCAGCGGTTCATGGCCGCGACTTCAGGAACGTCGTGGCTGCCCTCTTCCATGGCGGAGTCTGATTGTTTTCCTGAGTGGATCAGGCAGCGAGCGGCGTGAGGATGTAATGGCCGCGAGCGCCAGCGATTTTCAAGCGGGGAGCGGCGCGAGCTCGTAGTGGCCGCGAGCGCCAGCGAGTGGATGAATCACGAATGGCACACCCTCGAATTCCACTCGCCCGTTCGACAAGCTCAGGGCCCCGAGCCGGGCCGAGCGGCTGGCGCTCGCAGCCACTTACTGCCGTTGCGCTTCAAAACAGCGTTTTTTTCCAACCAGGCTCGAGCCGCTGCATCAGGTCGGCATCGTCGCGATCACGCATCCCGCTCCTCACGTAGCGATCATGCGCGACGGCGAGTTTGCCGCGATCGAGTTCGACCCCAAGCCCGGCGCCGCGCGGCACCTCCATGTGACCGTCTTTGATCGGCAGGTTCGCACCGACGATAATGTCCGCGCCTTCGGGCAACCACGGATAATGCGTGTCACTCGCATACGTGAGCTGCGGAATCACGGCGCCCATCGTGATCATCGCGGCCATCGTGATGCCGGCGTGATTATTGCTATGCTGGCTGAGACTCCACCCGAGCGCGTCGGCCATGGGACCGAGTGCCTGACAGGCCGGAATGCCACTGAAGGAGTGATGATCGGCGAGCAGGATATCGATCGGCTTCACCGTGACCGCTTCCGGGATGTGCTCGAAGCGCGTCACACACATGTTGGTGCTCATCTTGAGCCCGGTTTTCTGCCGCACCTCGGCCATCGCCTTCTGGCCAGCCACAGGATCCTCGTAATAGTCGAGCGGCAATTCGTGCAGTTGCGCGCCGATCCGCAGCGCGGTCGGAATGCTCCAGCGCGCATTCGGATCGATGCGCAATGGCTCCTTGCCGCCGAAGCGGGCATTCATCGCCTTGAGCGTCTCCAGTTCCACGTCCGGCCGCAGGACGCCGCCCTTGAGCTTGTGGAAGCGGAATCCCCACTTTTGTTTAAACTTCCACGCGAGTTCCGCCATCGCCTCCGGCGTGCGCACCTCGCCCCACTGGTCGAGCGCGCGATCGGCGCGACCGCGCGGATCAGCGAGCGCCGGATCGTCCAGCACGATGGGGTTGTCCGCCGCATATCGATAAAACAGATACGACGCGAACTCCACCCGTTCCCGCACGGGACCACCGAGCAGCTCGCACACGCGGCGGCCCGTGGCGCGGCCAATCAGATCGAGGCAGGCGAGTTCGATGCCGGTGTAGACCGCCGACGGCGCCTTCGTCAGCCGCGACTGAAACTTGCGATACGCGAACGGATTTTCGCCGCTCAGCCACGTGCGCGCCCCCTCCAGCGCCTTGGTCGTCGCCTCGCCGCCGCGCGTTTCGCCAATGCCCGTGAAGCCGGCGTTGGACTCGAACTCGATCACGTTGCGCAAAAAGTACGGCCCGTGCGCACCCGAGGCCGCCAGTAGCGGCGGATCCGGCAGGGCGATGGGTGTGATCCGCACGGCGGTAATCTTGAAGTTGCGCAGATCACGTTGCGCGCCGGCCGGAACGTTGAGCGAGGCAGGCTGCGCGGCGCCGGCGGCGATCGTGCCGAATGTGCCACACGCGGCACCGGCGATCCACTGTCTGCGATTTAAGGCCATCGGAATTTCGGGGTGAGGTGAACCCAGCGTGTGACGGCGCCTGGCGATGGCAACGCGGCAATGCGGCGCAGGTCAGTGCGCCATAGCGTGTGACTGCCCTGCCGCGGCGCCTGGCGTGGCATGGGCGTCTCGCCCATGTTTTTCTTTATATACGACCCTCTGGGGCGTCCCGCCCCAAGTTCGCACGTCCGCCACACGTCACGTGATTCACGGGCGAGACGCCCGTGCCACGTCAAATTCATCCACTCGCCCGTTCGACGTCATGTACTCAGAAAACCGGTACGGGCTCGTCCTTGCCGACCCGCTTCCCCTCCCACACGACCTCGCCGGTCTTGGGATCGTACGAGAGCGTGCGACTCGCGCTGCCGGGTGCCATCGGCCGATCGATCTTCGGCAGCCACTGCGCGAGCTCCTTCTTGATCGCGGCCCGCTCGGGTTCTTTCGCCAGATTCGTGAACTCGTTGCGGTCGGCTTGCAGATCATACAACTCCTCGGAACCGTCCGCATAACGGATGTAGCGCCAGCGTTCGTTGCGCACCGCATGGTTGCCCTGATTGTGCGTCGTGATCGCCGGCCAGGGCCGCGGAGCGCGGGCGTCGCGCAACTGCGGCACGAGGCTGTGCCCCTCCAAATCGGGCCGCTCCGGCAGACCCGTGAGCGCCAGCAGCGTGGGGAACATGTCGAGCAGTTCAGCCGGACGCTCACAACGCGCACCACGCGAAATGCCGGGTCCGGCGAAAATCAACGGCACGCGCGCGGAGCGTTCCCACAACGTATTCTTGCCGGTGATACCCTTTTCGCCGAGGTGGTAGCCATGATCGCCCCACAGCACGACAATCGTGTTGTCGGCGCGGCCCGTCGCCTGCAGCGCATCGAGCACCCGGCCGACCTGCGCATCCATGAAGCTGCTGCTCGCCAGGTACGCCCGCACGAGCTTCCGCAGCTCCCCGAGCGACTCGAGCGTGGACGTGCGCGGCTCCGGCAGCCGCCAGTGGAGGTACCAGGAGAACCGCGGCGTGTCGTCGCGGTCATTTGCTTTCATGGGCGGCATCTGGAGCTGGTCGTCCGGATGCAAATCGAACCATTTTTGCGGCGCAAAGCACGGTACGTGCGGCAACCGGAAGCCACACGCGACGAAAAACGGCTGGTCCGCCGGCGCTTGGGCCAAAGCCGCGATGGCGGCATCCGCGATTTTATAATCCGCCGCATCCTCGTCCTTCCCGGGAAACACGCCCCAATCCATCAGCGGGTGCTGCTCGCCCGGGAGCTGCGCAATCCGTTTCGCGGGCCGGCCCGAACCAGGGGAAGGCCCCCACTCGTTGAACTCGCCCACGCGATGCGCGGGCTTCATCGCACCGTCATGGTAAATCTTGCCGCAGGTATAGGTGAAATAACCGGAGCGGGTGAAGGTCTGCGGCAGGCTGACGAGGTTCTTCGTTGTCTCCACATCGCGAATACCGGGGCTCAGGCCGTAAATCCCCGTCGTCGATGGCCGCATGCCGATCAAGATGCTCGAGCGGGAGGGGTTGCAGAGTGGCGCCTGGCAATGCGCGTTGGTAAACGCCGTGCCGCGGCCCGCCAGCCGATCGATGTTCGGCGTCTTCGCCTGCGGGTGGCCGCCGAGGTAACCGAGCCAGTCGTTTTGATCATCGATCGCGAGGAACAGCACGTTCGGCCGGGAGGCGGTCGCCGCGAACGTCGGCAGCGAGGTGGCAAGCGCTAAGATTACGAGGAGAAAACGGGGGTGCATCAGGAAGGGATATTGGCCGACACGCGGTTTCGCCCGAGCAGAATGAATCAGTCGCCACGTGCAAGCGCGGAGGTGGGGATTGGTTATTGGTTATTGGTTATCGGTTATCGGTCATCGGCGTCCTGACACCGAAGTGTTACCGACGCCCGGATACCACCAGCATCGCACCCGCCGGTCGGCGGTAACCAGTGCCCCCTAATAACCGATAACCGATAACCAATAACTCACCACTCGACCCGACTCCCCACACTTGCTGCACTGCGCCAACCTGTGTTAGCTTGTCCTTCGCCGTGGCTCGCGCACGGTCCCACACCCCCCATGAGGAAAATCTGTAGTTTGCTGCTGCTGGGCGGCCTCGCACCTCTGCGCACGTTCGCCGCCGAAGAGGTCACCTTCAACGAGCATATCCGGCCCATTCTCGCGGACAATTGTTTCGGGTGCCACGGCATTGACGCCAAGCGGCGGGAGAAGCAACTCCGCCTGGATCAGCGCGATGTCGCGCTCGCCGATCGGAAAGGCGTCCGCGCGATCGTGCCGGGTGACTTGGAGGAATCGGAACTCTGGCAGCGGATCAACAGCCCGCACGAAGACGAAGTCATGCCGCCGCCGGATTCACCCAAGCCACCGCTGAACCCCGGACAGCGAGAGTTGATCCGTCGCTGGATCCTGCAAGGTGCCAACTACCAAAACCACTGGGCCTATGAACCGGTGAGCCGTCCGGCTCTCCCGGCCATCGCGGCCGGCGCAGCTGATCATCCCGTGGATCGCTTCATCGCCGCAAAACTTGCCTCGCGCCAGCTCGCGTTCTCGGCCGAGGCGCCACCGGAAATTCTTGTGCGGCGCCTGACCCTCGACCTCACGGGTCTGCCACCCACGCCGGAGGATATCGACGCTTTCCTCGCCGACCGCGCACCCGGCGCGTACGAGCGGCTCGTCGACCGGCTCCTCGAATCGCCACATTATGGCGAACACTTCGGCCGACACTGGCTGGATGTTATCCGCTATGCGGATACGCACGGGCTGCACCTCGACAACGTGCGGACGATTTGGCCCTATCGCGACTGGGTGGTGCAGGCGTTCAACCTCAACCTGCCCTACGATCGTTTCACCATTGAGCAACTCGCGGGCGACATGCTGCCGAATCCCCGCGTCGATCAACTCGTCGCTTCCGGCTACAACCGCAATCACCTCTCCACCTCGGAGGGCGGCGCCATCGAAGCGGAAGCCGGGGCGCGCAACACGGCGGATCGCGTCGACACGACTGCGGCCGTGTGGATGGGGCTGACGGCGAACTGTGCCTCGTGTCACGATCACAAATTCGACCCGCTGACCCAGCGGGAATACTATTCGCTCGGCGCGATTTTCAAGGGACTCGCGGATCGGGTGTGGGATGGCAACGTGCGCGTGGCCGGACCCGTTGCGATTATTGGCGACACCGTCGAAAAACAGCGCCGGATCGATGAGATTACGGCCGCGGTAAAGCCGCTGGAAGCTGCGGTGACGATGCGGGCGGAAGCACTGGTTGCGAGCGGCACGGCCATGATCAAGCCCGAGCGCAAGCCGATCACGTATGAAGTGATTTGGGCCGAAGATTCCGATCTGCCCACTCCGGAAAACCTCGTTGGCCCGCCACTGACGGGCAACTGGGTGCAGGGCGACAACGTGCCCGTCGCCGGCGGCAGGCGCGCGCTGCGGCTCGAAGGAGAATCGGAACGTCCGATCGCTTTCACGGCCGGCGATGTGACGCTGACGGTGCGCACCGAGGCGACCGTATTCGTCCATGTCTATCTGGATCCGGCTAACCCGCCACGCGCGCTCAGTCTCGAGTTTATCAGCGAGGAGAAAACGAAACGTTTTGTCTGGGGCGATGCCAGCGCCTTCGGCGACGACCTTGCGCAGAGTGCCCGCGTCGGCGGCAAGTTGCCAGCCGCCGGCGCCTATGTGCGGCTGGAAATCACCGCGTGTGAATCGGGTCTCGAGGAAGGAAAAACCTACACGGGACTGCGGCTCGCGCAGAGCGATGGGAGCGCATGGTGGGACCACATCGGCGCCGTCTACACCAGCCCCGTTGCCACCGACGATCCGTTGATCTCGCGCGATGCCTGGACCCGCTCGCTGCGGACCGGGGCGCGCGCGTTCGACGCGTTCCCACTGCGGCACGACATCAACTTCCTCGTCGGCCTTTCCGGCACGCAACAAAACGCCGAGGAAAAAAGGCGAATCGCCGACTTCTATCGCGACTACATCTATGGCCCGCTGCGCGGCTCGCTCGAACCGGAGGTGCACGCCGCGCGACAGCTGATGGCCGAGCAGGTGCATTATGAGATGACGCTGCCGGTGACCCTGGTGTCCGGCGAGCGCGCGGAACCGCTGCCGGCGCACATTCTCATTCGCGGCCAGTATGACAAACTTGGAGACAAGGTGGAGCCGGCCACGCCGGCGTTTCTGCCGCCGGTCGAAAAATCCGGCGAACGGGTTACGCGCCTCGATTTCGCCCGGTGGCTGGTCAGCCCGACGCATCCGCTGACCTCGCGGGTCGCCGTGAACCGCTTTTGGCTGCAGCTTTTCGGCGCGGGCATCGTGCGCACGCCGGCGGACTTCGGCGTCCAGGGGGAACCGCCCACCCATCCGCAGTTGCTCGACTGGCTCGCCAGTGAATTCATGGCGACCGGCTGGGATGTGAAACGCTTGGTCCGACTGCTGGTCACGTCCCACACGTACCGGCAGGACTCGCGCGCAACGCCGGAGCGGTTGGAAAAAGATCCGGCGAACAACCTCCTGGCCCGCGGTCCGCGGCGGCGGCTCGACGCCGAGGTTCTCCGCGACCAGGCGCTCGCGATCAGCGGGCTGCTCCAGCCGCAAATGGGCGGACCCCCGGTGCGTCCGTATCAGCCGGGCAACATTTGGGAGCCGGTCGCGTTCGGCGGCAGCAACACCAAGGTCTACACGCAGGACCACGGCGCCGCGCTTTATCGGCGCAGCCTGTACACGTTCTGGAAGCGCACGGCGCCCGCGCCGGCGATGGTCACGTTCGACGCACCCTCGCGCGAAAATTACTGCGTGGGCCGCAACCGTTCGAACACCCCGCTCCAGGCGCTGGCGCTGATGAACGACGTCCAGCAATTCGAGGCCGCGCGCGCGTTTGCCGAACGATTGCTGCTCCGCACGAGCACCGAGTCGGAGCGGCTGAAGTATGCTTTTCGCTGCGCGACGGCCCGCGCACCCACGGACGCCGAGCAGGTGCTGCTCGCGGAGACGCTGGCGACGCACCGGGCGCATTTCACGCGCCACCTCGAGGCGGCGAGCCAGGTGCTGGCGAACGGCGAGTCAAAACCCTCCGCGCTCCTTCCGGCCGGCGACTTCGCGGCCTGGACGATGATCGCGAATCTGGTCCTCAACCTGGACGAAACGATCAACCGCAATTGACCGCGTTCCGCGAACTGAACTTCAAGCCGCCCCGCCTGCCCATGAATCCGTGCCACGAATACCTGAATCACCTGACGCGCCGGCAGTTTTTCACCGGCGCCGGGCTGGCGATGGGCGGAGTCGCGCTCAACTGGCTCGCGCCGCGCGCCCGGGCGGCAAATCTCGGCACGGACGCGCTGAATGCGCGCGTACACCCGCCGCGGCCGGGATTTCCGCATTTTGCCCCCAAAGCGAAACGTATCATTTATCTGCATATGAACGGCGGGCCCTCGCAACTCGACACGTTCGACTACAAGCCGGGGCTGCAAACGCATTTCGACGTGGAGCTGCCGGAGTCCGTCCGGATGGGTCAGCGAATCACGACGATGACCAGCGGGCAGACGCGTTTTCCGGTGGCGCCGTCGCTCTTCAAGTTTGCGCAACACGGGCAAAACGGTGCGTGGGTCAGCGAGCTGCTGCCGTGGACTGCCCGGCTGGTGGACGATATCGCAATCGTGCGCACCGTGCACACCAACGCGATCAACCACGATCCGGCCTGCACGTTCCTCATGACGGGCAGCGAAATCCCCGGGAAAGCGAGTCTGGGCTCATGGCTCTCCTACGGGCTCGGCAGCGAGAACAACGATCTGCCCGCGTTCGTCGTGCTCACGCCGAAATGGTCGTCGAAAGCGGCGGCCCAGGCGTTGTTCACGCGCATGTGGAGCAGCGGGTTCCTGCCCACGTCGCACACGGGGGTGGCGCTGCGCGCGCAAGGCGACCCGGTGCTGTTTCTGGAAAACCCCAACGGCGTCGATGCCACCACCCGCCGGGCGATGCTCGATTCGCTGGTAAAGTTTAATCAGCTGACGCACGGGCGTTATGGTGACCCGGAGACACTCACGCGGATCGCGCAGTACGAGATGGCGTTCCGGATGCAGACCAGCGTGCCGGAGCTGACGGATTTCGCCAGTGAGAGCCAGGCCACGCTCGACCTGTACGGACCGGACGTGAAGGAACCGGGCACATTCGCCGCCAGCTGTCTGTTGGCGCGCCGGATGGCCGAACGAAATGTGCGCGTGGTGCAAATTCTCCATCGCGGGTGGGACCAGCACGGCAACCTGCCGAACGACCACCGTCTCCAGTGCAAGGATACCGATCAGGCGTGTTACGGACTCATCACTGATTTGAAACAGCGCGGGTTGCTGGATGACACGCTGGTGGTCTGGGCCGGGGAATTTGGGCGCACCGTGTACAGCCAGGGAGCTTTGACCAAGACGAACTACGGGCGGGACCATCATCCGCGGTGCTTCAGCGTGTGGCTCGCCGGCGGCGGAGTGAAGGGCGGCGTGGTCTACGGCGAGACGGACGATTTCTCGTACAACATCGTGCGTGATCCGGTGAGCTTGCACGACCTCAACGCCACTTTGCTCCACTGCCTGGGCGTCGCTCACTCGAAGTTTAGTTTCAAGCACCAGGGCCTGAATCAACGCCTCACCGGCGTGGAACCGGCCGAGGTGGTGAAGGGAATCCTGGCGTAGCCGGTATCGATTGGAGGGACGGCAACCGCAAAATCACTGGCTGCGAGCGCCAGCGAGTGGATGCTGACGCCGGTGGAGATTCGCGAAGGGAAGGCACCTTATTTGTTTCGACATGAATTCATGGGCGAGACGCCCATGCCACGTCCAATCCTCGGGCACTTCAATCGTTGCCCCCGGACTTTTCCGGCGACTCAGCTCCCAGATACGGAATCGTCATGGGCCCTTCCGGCAGGACCGCGATCGGTGCCTCCGGTCCGATTCGCGCGAGTTCGTCCGCCACGCGTGCCGCGATATGGGCCACCGGCTCGAGGTGCGCGCGACGGATGTCGCTGGCATTCATTTTTGAATACACGGCCGCTCTCGACCGCACCAGAATCAACGCGAGCAACTGGACCTGCCACTGATCCTCGACGGGCGCGGGCAGCGCATTGATCGTGTCGAGCATTGCCTGCGCCGAGCTGTGTTCGAACAGGAATTTCTTAAAACTGCCGTGCTCCGGAAATCCATCGCCGCATTCGGCCGCGGCGATGATCAACCCGCCGTCCGAAACGATCTGCGCCGCCGCCGACATGCCCTTCACCGTCTGATAGAGATTCTGGTCGAGTGGAAACCCGCTGTTCGATGTCACCACAATCGGAAATGATTTCGGGCACGCGACCATCGCGGTCTGCCTGGCGAACGCGCAGCCGGCTTCATGAGCGGCGATGACGTCACCACAAAAAAACCCGGTGATTTCACGCCGGCGGTTTTGGGTCACGTTGAGGAGAAAATCGACCGGCACGAGCGCCCCATTGGCGCGGATCTGCGCCTGCGTTGGGTTTCGCTTCAGCACACCCCAGGTGCTCTTCGAATCTCCAATCACAGCGGCGCGATGATAGTGCTTGATCGCTTCCAAATCCGCGACGGCCGGAAAAACACCTTTATAGCCGCCCGAAAATCCGGCCATGAAATGCGGCTCGATAAACCCCAGCACGATCCGGCGATCCGCCTCCACATAATCGCGATTCATCGACACCGACCGCCCGTCAGCGGTCCGGCCCGCCACCGCCAGCGTGGCAGGATCGCGTGAGTCGTGATTCACAATCTGATACCGCCCGAAGATCTCGTCGCCGACCATTTGCCGCAATTCGTCCGGCGTGTTCGCCCGGTGCGAACCCGTGCCGTTGATGATCACGAAGTTTTTCGCCGGCACATGCGCGAGTTCGGCAAACAGCCACGGCAGCAGTCGCTCGCGCGGCAGCGGCCGCGTGTGATCTGGGATCACGACCGCCACGCGATCGCTCGCCCGCACCACTTCACGCAAAGGCGGCCGGCCGATCGGCTGCCGCACCGCCTCGCGAAAGGCCGCGGCCTCGTCGGGCAACCCAGCCACGAATCGCGGTTCGACCACCGTGATGTTTTTCGCCGCCAGATCCACCGGCAGTCCGGTCCGGCCATATTGGAGAACGACGCGCGTCATGAAGGCCTTTATTCGATCCAGAGCGGCTGCGTGAACGCGCCATTGCGCGCCATGTCCCACACTTCCAGCCGCACCCACTTGCGGTTCGTCAGATCCACCGGAATGGTCAGCCGCCGCTCGCCGAACGATTCGGTATCCGACAAATCGATGCGCTGGCGGTGGACTTTCGCGCCGTCACCGCTGATCACTTCGGCAAACGCCAGCGGGAACGTCCACTCGATCGTCGCCTCGAGCGTCTGCGCCGGGGCGGCGTTCGCCCGCGGCAGCGTGGCCCCGGCCTCGCGGCCCGCCACGGTGAACTTCGGGAGCAGGACCTCGCCGGTGCTGGCGAAAAACCGGCCGGCGCGCAGTGCATCGAGCACCGGCTGCCAGCCGTCGCCGAATCGCGGCAGCCGCTCGAGCCGGACGTAGTTGATATTCATGGACGCGTACGTCTCGTAGTCGGGTTCGATGCGAAACAGATCGGCCTCCGCCAGGACAAACTTGCGCAACCCGGCGTTGGCCATGTCGTCCAGCAAATCAAGCACGCGCGCTCCGAGTCGCGGCAGCGAGAGGTCGGCCGGCATCGCCTTCCAGGCGGCGCCAAAGAAACGCTCCGACCGGAAAAACGGCGCGTCCCAATACACATCCGGAAAGGTGCGCGAACCTTTGATCCGCGCATGCGCCGTCCACATGAGCCCGTTCTCCTTCTCCATCAGCCGCAGCACGTCGTCGGCGCTGCCGACATGATAGACGGTGCCATAGCCGGGCACTTCCTCGGCGAAAGGCCGATCGCGCCCGCGGTTCAACACCCAGTAGACCGGTTTGGGAAAGAAGCTCATCCAGTGGCCGCCGAGATGCACGTTGGGCTCCTCGCCCGGGAGCACGAGGAGTTCGCGGTCGGAGAGCCGCGCGCATTCGTCATGGAGCGTCTTCAACTTCGCCAGCCGCTCCGCCATCGCCAGCCGTGGCGTCGTGCCAAAGTGAAACTCCCCGAGGTGCACGATATCGACGCCGCGCGCCTTGAACGTGCGCACGAAACCCGGCTTCTCCAGTCCCGCCGGCACTCCGGTCGTATTCTGCACCTGCTGCGCCCGCGCAAATTCCGTCGCGTGTTCGATGTGATAATGACTCGTGAACGTGAGATAACCCGGCAGTTTTTTATAGCGGTCCTCGCGCGTGAACCGCGCCACCGCCGCGAGCGTTTCCTCCGCGCGCTCCGCCGAGAGCAGATAAAAAATTCCCAGCCGCTGCTCCGTTTCCGGCGGCGCGTTGATCCACGGCACCCATCGCCGATCGCCCATCGGCGGCTGCTGAATGCCAAAGCCATAGCCGCGCGCCAGTGCATTGCCGGAGGCACCCTGCCACGCGAAGCCCAGGTTGTCGGCAAAATCGAGCGGATAGAAATATTGATGCGGCGGCGGCAGCACGGCCACGCTGCCGTGTTTCGTTTCGGCCACGACCGCGCGGCCACTGACGCGCAACGGCGCCACGACCCGCGTCGGGTCGACTTTCGTGTGTTGCAGCGCGCCATGAACATCGCGCCACGCGAGTGACGGCCAGTCGGGAGCCGTGCTGAGCAGGCCGGCGTCATACAGGATGGCGCGACCGTCCTCGCTTGTTTTCACCACCGTTTCCACGAAGACGAGCGGGCTGTTTCGGGTGACGGTGAATTCAATCACGCCGTGAAACGAACCGGCGGAAATCCCGCCGATGCTCACCGTGGTGCGCGAGCCG
>JBBRCR010000041.1:0-28516 GCA_038204695.1 Opitutales bacterium
CCCCGCTGGTCGAAACCCGTGTTTCTGGCGGATGGCTCCACGCTCAACAAGCCGACCATCCTGAAAAACGGCGACTGGCTGCTGCCGGTTTCGCTCCTCACTCCCGGACGAATCGATCCGCGGCAGCCGGACGATCCTGCACATCAGCCGATGGCTCACGTCTATGTTACCACGGACAAGGGCAAAACGTGGAAACGCCGCGGCGGTGTCGCGGTCCCGGAGGCGGAGGTAAATCACAACGAGCACATGATCGTGGAACTGCGCGATGGCCGCTTGTGGATGCTCCTGCGCACGCGGTATGGCATCGCGGAGAGTCATTCGACTGATGACGGCCGCACGTGGAGCGAGGCGCGGCCCTCGGTTATCCAGAATCCAAGTACGCGCTTCTACCTTCGCCGGCTGGCGTCCGGCCGGTTGCTGCTGGTGAAAAACGGGCCCATTGCGGAACGGCTGCGCGGCCGCTCGCACCTGAGCGCATTCCTATCCGACGATGACGGGAAAACGTGGAGCAATGGGCTCCTGTTGGATGCGCGCAGTTCGCTCTCGTATCCCGACGGGTTTCAGTCGCCGGACGGCCTCATCCACATCCTCTACGACTGGAATCGCCACGAGGAGGCCGAGATCCTTTTCACGACATTCCGCGAGGAGGATGTCCTGGCGGGGAAATTCATCTCGCCCGACGCCCGCACGCCCTTCGTCGCCAACAAGGCGCGCGCACCCCGCCTGTCGGAGTCGGTTGTCCCTGCCGCGAAATGGACCAAGCTCGCGGCCGCGGACGCCAAGCAGGATTTCACCAGCACTCCGTACGATGGCGCCGCCGCGGGCGAATTGGTTCGCGATACCACGCTGCGCGAGTTGGCCGACGGCTCATGGACTGTGCTCGCCCGCGCGGGGAGCGACTCCCAAGCGAAGCCGCTGACCCGCAGTGGAGTCAGCCGCAGCACCGACCAAGGCAAGACGTGGACGCCGCTCGCCGACTTCGACGCCGGCGTCCCGCGCGAAGCCAGCACCACCGGCCAAAGTCCCGCCGACCTCACGATCGGGGATCGCGCGGCCATTTTGTTTCTTTCGACGCACGCGGAGAATTGGACCGAGCATTGGCGCTCCTGGATGCTGCGCGGCGACGACATGTTCACGGCGTGGAGCAAGCCCGTCGCCCCGCCCGGCCGGCTCGCGCAGCGCACGTTTGTGCGCAATTCGATTCTCACGCGCGATGGCCGGATGATGGTCCCGTTCCAGCATTACGAAGCGAGCGACCGCCACTTTACCGACCCGCAATGCGGCGTGTTGATCAGCCAGGACCGCGGAAAAACCTGGGCCGAACAGGGCAAGATCCGTCTCACTCCGGTCAGCCGCATGTTCGACTGGACGGAGAGCAATCTCATCGAACTGGAAAAGAATCGCGTCGTGATGCTCGTGCGACAACCCGGCCTGATGGCGTTGCTATATAAAGCCGAGTCCGCGGACGGCGGAGTCACCTGGCCGGAGTCCGCCTCGCTGTTGCGCGCGCCGACGAACGGCACCGCCACCTTCTTCAGCCTGGGGGGCAATCGCGTCGCGATGCTGCACAACCCCGGCAGCAAGCTGGCGCTCTGGATCAGTTTCGATGGGCTGAAAACCTGGCCGTACCAGCGGCTCCTGCCGCAATCCAGCTGCGTCGGTCCGAAGGACGGGATGAACCACGCGCACGGTTTTGTGAGTGAAGACAGAAAATGGCTCCACTTCGCGTATGTGGATAGCCGCCAGAGGGCAGTGCACTATAGCGCGAAACTGCCCGCGCTGGAGTAACTCGGATGTTCGCCAATAAACCGGCGCAACGTGGGGAGACGTTCACCCGCGCCCACGCGTTCCGGCAAAGGTAAACTGCGGGGATCTAAATTTAGACCAGCGTTGCCTTCAGCGTGATCTCGGTCTTCAGCAGCTTTGAGACGGGGCAGCCGACCTTCGCTTTTTGAGCGAGCGCCTCGAATTTGGCTTGGTCAGCACCGGGGACGGTGCCGTTCAGCGTCAGATGAACGGCCGTGATGGCGAACCCATCCGGCAGTTTTTCCAGCACGACTTCGGCCGTGGTCTCGAGCTTCGTCGCCGTGAGGCCGGCCTCGCCGAGGATGAGCGAGAGCGCCATCGTGAAGCAGCCCGCGTGGGCGGCGCCGATCAGTTCCTCGGGATTCGTGCCGGGCACGCTTTCGAAGCGCGTACCGAAACCATACGGCTGCGCTTTCAGCGCCCCGCTTTGCGTGGAAACTGTGCCCTTGCCATCCATGAGACCGCCCTGCCAGACAGCCGAACCCTTGCGTACGATATTCATCAGTGTGCTCTTCCTTCCGTAGGTGATGTATTGATTTTGCTGATTCTATTGCCGCGTAACGCCGCGCGAACGCGCGCGACGGCCGCAGACTAGCTCCTGCCGCGTCGCAACTGGGTGCCGCAAGTCGGGCCGGCTTTTCAGTGGTCAGCGGCCGGCATTTTGGCGCCATTTGCCCTCGTATGCGAAGTCGATCGCGAGGCCGAATTTCAATCTGATGATGGCAATCGACGCGGATGTCATGTCGCGGGTGCTCTCGACGACGAAGGCATCCAGTTGCGCGGTTTCACGGTCGCGACCTGGGGCGGCTTCCTTGGAAAGGGCCAAACGAGGCGACGCGACCAATATTGAAGATGAAGCGATCACGCAGGTTCGCGTCCTGGACGATACGCGCCGGCAGTTCACGCTCGGTGTGCGCGGGGCGTTTTAAACTAACCCCGACCGAGTGAACCGCGATGGAAGGGCGACTTTCCAGGCGCCCATAACCGATCGATCGAACGTATTTCGGCGGCTGGAAAGCCGCCGCTCCGTCGGGCGCCGGATTGCGGGAGCACCGCGACTTTGGATCACGGCCACACTGGAATGCAAACTCGCGATGTCGGACGCCACAAACCGCGAGCCCCACGCCTCCCATTCTGTTGTCATAACATGCAAGAAGTTTCGAACCCGTCGGCCGCGGCGCCACTGTACGGCGGCAACGCGAACTGAACTCCCTCGGTTTCGCGCCGCCGCCACCCCAACCCTCCGCCTCATGCGCCGCGTCATCAGGTATCTCACGCCACGTCTTTGCGGTGTCACATGGTTTCTCTGTGCCACCTTCGCCCTCAGCCACGCGCAGACTCCCGGCACCCGACCCAGCGGCGCGATTTCCGGGCGGGTCAGCAACGCGGCAACAGGCGCATTCCTCGAAGGCGCGGAAGTCGTCGTGCAACCGCCCGGCCGGACTCTGGTAACGGCCCGGAACGGCTCCTTCAGTCTCGGCGACTTGCCCGAAGGCCAGGTGAGCACAATCCGTATCCGCGGTGTTGATGCGAATATGATTCGGTCACGGTCGACGGCACCCGCAATCCGGGTGGCGGCCCGCAGGGCGCACTGGGCCGGGCGTTCGAAATCGACAAGTTTCCCGCCGCCCTCATCGACTCGATCGAGGTCACGAAAGCCCCCACGCCGGACATGGACGCCGATTCGATCGGCGGAAGCGTGAATCTCAAAACGAAGAGCGCCTTCAACCAGAAGGGACGTTTGGCCACGTACAAGGCGGGCACATCCTACAACACCGGCCGGAAGACCTACCGCCCCACCGGCAACATCATGTACTCCGACCTGGTCGGCCAGGAGGGCAAACTCGGGGTGATGTTCAACGCCAGCTACAATTGGTCGAGCAACCCGCGCGACACGATTTTCGGCGCATGGGAGGGCACGCTCGAAACGAACCGAGTTATTCCACCGGGATTGGCCGCCCGAATTTCGGGACGATCATTCCGAACGACGTGGTCAACGATACGGCGCAACGCGTGACGTCGAACAACACCAGTCTGCGGCCGCAGCGCTCGGACAATTTCGACGTGACCTTGGAATACTATTTCAACCCGGCCGGGAGGCGTCCCGCGGCCCGTTCGTGGCGGCGCTGTTCCGTTCTTGCGTTATCATAACAGCCCCGACATCTGACCCGCCGTGGCGCGATCTTCGTCGACCTCCAGTCTCCAGGCCGTCGCGGTGGCCGCAGGTGTCTCGGCCATGACGGTCTCCCGTGTGCTGCGGAATTCCCGGCACGTCTCCACCACCACGCGCAACGCCGTCCTGCGCATCGCCAAGGACCTCGGGTACCGCCCGGATCCGCAAATCGCGCGGCTGATGGAACGTGTGCGCAGCCATCGCCAGCGACCCGTGGCCGCCGTCATCGCCGTC
Organism: Opitutales bacterium; assembly: GCA_038204695.1. Taxonomy (GTDB): domain Bacteria; phylum Verrucomicrobiota; class Verrucomicrobiia; order Opitutales; family Opitutaceae; genus ER46. The sequence continues at coordinate 4,214 of JBBRCR010000041.1, forward strand.
GTGCGCGATGATCTTCCGGACGACGAACTCCACGATCCCGCGTACCAGTACGTCGCCACCCAGGATGTTCGCCGTCGCGCCGAGCAGCACGGCTACCGGGCCGAAGAGTTTTTGCTCGGTCGCTCGGGCATGACGCCGGTCCGGCTCACCCGTATCCTGCGTTCACGGGGCATCGAGGGGCTGATCGTATCGCCGCAGTCCTCGCGGAATATCGCCTCGGAGCTCGATTACAGCGAGTTTGCCGCCGCCACGTTTGGTTACGGGCTGCAACGGCCGGCCCTCCACCGCGCCAGCACAAACATGACCCGCGGTATTCTGGAAGCCACTACACAGTTGACCGCCCGCGGCTATCGGCGGATCGGGCTGGCCGTGACGCAGTGGGTCGACGCCCGCTCGGACCACACGTACTCCGGCGCCATGCTCAACTACCAGCGGCAGATTTCCGCGCGCAACCGCGTTCCGCTGCTCCTCTTTCCGGAGAACCACGTCGCGCGCGAGGCCGAGGTTTTTTGCGCCTGGTATCAGCAGCACCGCCCGGACGTGATCATCTCCTTCGATGCCTACGTGCCGGACTGGCTGACGCGAAAGTTCAAATTAAGAATTCCGGACGACGTTGGACTGGTGGTACACGACTGGACGGAGCGGATGTCTGGATTTGCGGGCATTCACCACCGGCGCCCGCATGTCGCCGCCGCAGCCGTCGACCTCGTGGCCACCCAACTCATGCACAATGAGCACGGCGTGCCCGAGGTGCCATGGCAGATTCTGATTCCCCCCGCGTGGGTCGACGGTCCCAGCATTCGTCCGGCACCGGCGCATTGACTGCAGCCGTGGGCACGGCGCTCGATGCACCTGCGGGCGGGAATCACCCGCGATGGAAATCAAAGTCGCAGGGTGTAGCCGAGACTCGTGGAGAAACCATCGGCGGGGATCCAGTTTCCGCGGGAGTACTGCTCGTCGAAGATGTTCTTGAGATGGAACGAGACCGAATGCCGCCAGCGATTGCTGTGCGTGCGCCAGGCGTAACTGGCACCGGTGTTGAGGATCGTACAGCTGGGCTGCAAAATATTAATGCGGCCGTCGTTTTGTGGGAATGAAGCGAACGTCGATTGCAATCGGTCTCAGCGAGCCTTGCGCATCGCGGGTCCGGGCGGAAGCCCGAGTGCCGCCCGCAAATAAGGTTCCAGCCCGCGTGCACAAAAATAGAAACCCATCGAGTTCGCGTGCCGGCCGTCAACGAGTCCGTCCGCTTGCTCGCGCGAGAGCATTTCCAATCCATCGACCCACACGAGATGCCGGTCTCCCGACGCCCGACGCGCGGCGACAAACTCGCGCGCGAATGCACGCTTTTCAATTTGGTAGCGACCCGCGTCACCGGGCACGTCCTCGGACGGATTATAATAGGGACCCGTGACGAGAATGGGGGTGGTGGGATGTTTTTTTCGCAACGTGTCGATGAATCCGGGCAGCGTCGCACGAAATTCCGGCGGGTTGGGATTCGCCCAGTAATCGACGACGAAGCACGACGCGTCGATTTCCGCGACGGCTCGAGCCAGCGCGGGCTCACCCTTGCCGTTGCCACTGAAACCGAGGTTCACGAAATCGGCGTCGAGCCACCGACTGAGCAAGGCGAGATAGGTGCCACCGGGGTTGGCTGCCGCACTTCCTTGCGTGATGCTCGACCCGTAATACACGACAGGCTTCGCGACCGCATACGGGCGGGCTGGCCAGATCGTGGCGCCGGACGCCAGAACGATGGCTTGGATGGCGAGCGGGCGCCCGTACGGGAGGTAAATGGAAATTTCGCGCCGGGCCGCCGTCTTTCCAGTGGACCATTCGCGCGCCATTTTGCCGTCCGCCTCCGGGGCGGCGCTGCCGCGAAACGCTCCGTCAACATAGAGATCCACTCCGGCCTGCCCCAGCCACGTGACGTGCGGGACGAGCGAAACGCGCGGATGCTCGGCGAGCACGCCGACGACCGCGGAATCGGTCGCGAAACGAATCCGCACTCCTGCCGGCGTCTGCGCGAGCCGCCAGACGGCAGGCGGGAATTCCGCCTTGGAACGTAACGGCAGCCGGATGAGCGCCGGGGAATTTTCCTGCCACCAGCCCAGTCCATGCACGGCCAGCCGCGCGTCCGTGACCGGCAGGCGCAACGCCTGCGGATCGTCGAACACCGTCGCCGCCGCCCCGGCGCGCACGGCCACGAGCACAGCAACCACCGCCGTAAGGACACACTGAATACGAGTAACCATGGTCATCACAGCGGCGCGCTCAGAACGTGCCCTTCACACCCACCGTCCACAACGGGCGAAAATCCGTGCGCTGGCGGAGTTTTGCGTAACCGGGCGTCGACGGGCCGTACCGTTCGAGATCTTCGGGCGCATTGAAGAGATTGCGCACCGTGGCGTAGAGGGCGAACCGAGGGGCAAAGCGGTACTCACCCGTCCAGTCGACCGTCAGCCGCGGCGCCATGTACTCGTACACGCCGCCTTCGACGCCGGCGCCGGTGAACACGGCGCGCCGCTCACGCCCGCGCTCGTTCACGCTCAGGCGCGACGTGATCCGCTCCCGGTTGAACGAGATCCCATAGTTGATCGTCTTCTGCACGAAACCGGTGAAATCCGCGATCGTGCCGCCCTCGAGGTGCTGCAACGTCAGGTTGCCGAACGCCGCGAAGCCGTTCGCCCAGCGGGGCAGGAACGTCAGGTTTTGGCGGTAATCAAACTCCATCCCGCTGACGCGCGCGTCGCCGACATTCCGTCGCGTGCTCACGACGTACCCGCGATCCGCATTGAAGATGTTTGCATCGAGACCGTACGTGTCGATCAGGTCCTCGGTGATCGGCGATGTGACGGCGCCCCAGAAATTCTTGATCTCGCGCAAGTACGCGCGGGCCGACAGCAAGCCGGCCGATTTTTCGGAAAAGTAGTACTCAATCGCGGCGCCAAAACTGTCCGCCTCCCATGGCTCGAGTTTCGGGTTGGTCAGCGTGACCGTCCGGCCGGTCGATGTCTCATCCGGCAGGTTGAGCGAGGGCAGAATATGATTGAGGTTCGGTCGCGCGATCGACTTTGCATAGGAGACCCGGCCGATCAGGTCGGGCCGGACATTGAACGACGCATTGAGACTTGGATACAGATCGCCATAGGAACGCTCGGTCTTCGAACCGCGATCGATGTAGGCGAGCTGGGTACCGGCCAATGTCGCGAGCGGCGCGATGACGACCGCCTGGCCCGCGGCGTTCCGCACGATGGCGCCGATCGCGTCGCGCTGGTAAATCGCGCCGGGATTGATCGACGGACCGACGCCCTTGAACTCCGTTTGCTCGAACCGCACGCCGCCCGTGATCGAGAGCCGGCGATCCAGCAGCGAGGCGAGGTCGAGACGAAGATACGGAGCGTAAATCGACTCGGTCATCCGCTTGGAGGCATTCACGCGGTTGCGGTAACCCGACACCTCGTTGGCGGGCGTCAGTTGGAAGTAGTTGGGATTGCTGCGATACGTGTCGTATACCGCCACCGAGCTGATGCCCTCCTGGTGCGGGAATCCCCAGATGGCCTGCCGCTCGAGATAACGCGGCGAAAACCAGCGGGTGACATTGTCGTCCGCCGATTGCGGAATGCCGTCGGCTCCGACAAACGTGTAGGTCACCGCGCCGCTGCGAATGTCGCGCGTCTGGGCGCCGTAATCGAAACCAACCTTCACGGTGACGGGCACGCGGAGGGCGAACTCGCGGCGCGCGTACGCGTTGAAACTACGGACGAGGTCGAAACGATCCACCGGACTCGAACCCACGGTTTCCAGGCGATAATCGTTCACCTTGAACGTGTCGACGGCCTGGCCCGCGGCGTTCGTCACCGTGATGCCGCCGGGCCGCAGATACGCATGATGGTCGAAGCGGACTGTGAGGTTGCGCATATAGGCGTCGAGCGGCCCCCAGAATCCCTTGTCCACATTGCGGTCGTGATAGCTCGAGCGCGAAAACGCGCCACCGGCCTCGATCCGCCAAACCGGACCCTGATGCCGCCAGCGAAGGTTCGGCTGGTAAGTCGTGCCCGTGACATCGCGGGTCGAGTAGTTGAGCTGCGCGTAACCGGTGCCGACCGCGCCCTGGGTGAAGTCAGGACCCCATGAAACGACCCGGCCCGGGTTGAGGATGATGCGATCGCGCGGCAGGGTGTTGAGCTGCTCGTTGAAATAACCATATTGCAAGCCGGCCGAGAGGACGTCGTTCGCGGAGACGCGCCAGTCCACGGAGAAGCCACCCGACTTGCGCTGCGTGCCCTTCGGCGAATCCGCGAATTCATATCGGGCCAGGTAAGGCAGCGACGGCGAGGTGGCGGGCAGATTCGCCGAGGTGCCGCTGGCCGTGGGCACCCAAATCGGCGTGGAGGCATATTGTGCCGATTGCGTCTCGGCGCTCGTCACGTTCACGGCGAATCCGAAACGTGAATTCACCGGCACGATCGCGCTGACTTCGAAGTTGGGGATGATTTCGTACGGATCGCCCTTCAACGCATGATCGCGAAACACGCCATAAGCCTTCGCCGTGTAGGTCGGCGAGCGCCGCTCGAAGGCGCTCTTCGGAATCAAGTTCACGGTGCCGCCGATGCCGTTGGCCGGGGAATCGGGATTCTGCGAGCGCACGACCTCGACGCGCGACATGTTGTTGATCGAAATCTGATCGAGCTGGATCGCGCGGGTCTCCGCCGCCGCGCTCGCGAGGCGATTGCCGTCGATGGTGATCGGCGTGGATTCCGGCGGCAGCCCGCCAATCGAGATCGTACTCGCATGTCCGCCGCTGAAGCCGAGGCTTACGCCCGGCAGAAATTTCACGAACTCACCCACGTTGCCATCGGCGATGTCACCGAACGAGTCGGTGGAAACCACGGTCTTGATCGCCTGGGTGAAGCGCTGCTCGTTCACCGCCAACGCGGCGGCAGACATGTCGCGCGCCGCCTCGACGACAAACGCATCGAGCTTGACCGGCACTTCGGCGTCAGCCGTACCGCTCAAGGAAAGGATGAAGTCCTGCGTGGTCCGCTGGCCGGCGAGGATCTGCACCGTGCGTTCGAGCGCGGGAAAGCCGGTGTAGAACACGCGGACGCGGACATTCCCCGGCGGCACCGCAGAGAAGCGATAGAAACCGAACGAATCGGTAAAAGTCTCGAGTGTCGGGCCGATCGTGACGCGCGCGGTGCCGAGATAGGAACCAGTGTCATTGGCGACGCGCCCCTCGAGGGTGCCGGACGCCGTCGATTGGGCGATGAGGGAGCCGGTGACGGCGATCAAAGCCAGGGTGAACGCAGCGCGTAACGCCAGGGGAGCGAGGAGAGGCAAACGGGAGGGGTTCATAACGGTGGGTGCTGCGGCCAACCTCAGCGCCTCCCGGCCACGGTGCAAAAACTCTCTGCTGTTATGCTAACAAAGAATGCCCGTAGTGGCTGCGAGATTGCCCGTAGTGGCTGCGAGCGCCAGCGAGTGGATTTCCTCACGATTCGCAAACTCGACCACCACTCGCTGGCGCTCGCAGCCACAAATGCCGGGCCGGCAGCTCGCAGCCCCCTGGAGGTGATGTTACCATATCAGGCGGATCGTTTTGCGGCCGGCGTGGTTTTCCAGCTCAATGCCGGCACTCTCCCCAATTCATGAAACGTCTCCGGCCAACCTGCCTGCTTTTCGTCTTCGCGCTTTCCGCGCTGTCGTTCGCCGCCGATCCCCGCAATTTCCAGAACGGCCGGCTCATTCCGGACGAAAGTTACTGCGACCAGCCGTACATCGTGGTCACGCGAGACGGCAACTGGCTGTGCACCATGACGACGGGCTCCGGAAGGGAGGGCGCCGGCGGCCAGCATGTCGTCGCCACGGTCAGCGCCGATCAGGGCCGCACCTGGTCGCCGCTGATCGACATCGAGCCCGCCACGGGTCCGAGCGCCTCGTGGGTCATTCCGCTGCCCACCCCGGGCGGACGCGTGTATGCCTTATACAACTACAACGGCGATCGGGTGGTCGTCCCGCCGTTTCCGAACGTCAAGCACCGGCGCGACGACACGCTCGGCTGGTACGCGTACCGCTATTCCGAAGACCACGGCCGGACGTGGTCCGAACGCCACCGGCTGCCCATGCCCGTGGCGGAGGTCGACCGGGGCAACGAGTGGCAGGGCAAAGTCCAGCTCTTCTGGGGCATCGACAAGCCGGTGACCGTCGGTCGCGACGTGATTTTCGGCTTCAGCCGGCTCGGCGGCTATTTCCAGGAACGCGGGGAAGGCTGGTTCTACCGTTCCAACAACGTGCTGACCGAGCGCGACCCGGCGAAGATTCGCTGGACGCTGCTGCCCGCCAGCGGCCGCGGGCTGCGGGGGCCGGATTTCGGCTCGATTCAGGAGGAGCACATCGTCGTGCCGCTCGCCAACGGAGACTTGTTCTGTATCTGGCGGACGGAGACGGGGCATCCGATTCAGGCGTACAGTCGCGACGGCGGCAAATCGTGGACCGAACCGGCAATTGCCACCTACACGCCCGGCGGAAGAAAGATGAAAACGCCCCGTGCGTGTCCGATGCTGTGGCGCACCGCCGATGGCCGTTATCTCTTCTGGTTCCACCACAACTCCTATCCCAAGACCGGCGGCCCGGCGCGCAACATCGCCTGGCTGGCGGGCGGAGTCGAACGCGGTGGCGTCATCCACTGGTCGCAGCCCGAACCAGTGTGCTACAACGGCGACCGGCGTCGCGGGGCGAGTTATCCCGATTTGATCGAGTGGCAGGGCCGGTACTTCCTTTCGTCGACCAACAAGGAGGAGGCGCGAATCATCGAAGTGCAGCCCGCATTGCTGGAGGGAATGTGGCGGCAGAGTGAACTCCGGAGCGTCGCGGCTCGCGGCATGGCGCTGAATCTCGATCGCGGTGCACTCGCGAAAGGAACAGTTCCGCTGCCGCGCCTGCCAGATCTCACCGCCGACGAAGGCGGATTTGCGCTCGAGCTTTGGGTCCAGGTTGACGCGTGGCGCGCCGGCCAGGTCGTACTCGACACACGAATACAAGCGAACGGCGCCGGGCTCGCGCTCTCCACCGTCGACGACGGCGCGCTGAAGCTGGAGCTGAGCGACGGCAAAAACCGGACCGAGTGGGCCAGCGACCCCGGCCTGCTCGCCCCGGGACGCGCGCACCACGTGGTGTTCAATGTCGATGTGGCTCCGCGGCTGATCACGGTGGCGATCGACGGCGTCGTCTGCGATGGCGGCGCGAAGGCGCAATTCGGTTACACGCGGTTCGGCGATGTGGGGCTGAAACCGAGCGGGAAGGAACTGCGCGACATCAACGCGGGCCCGCTGCGGATGGCGCCGGACGGCTTCGCGGGCGAGCTGAAACACTTGCGCTTTTATACGCGCTACCTCACGACCAGCGAGATGGTCGGCAATTTCCGTGCCGGCTTGTAACGGTTGTCCCCCGGAGTTTTTCATTACCCGCCATGAACCTGCGCCTGCCCCTCCTGCTCCTGCTTTCCCTCCACCTCGCAACCTCCGCCATACGAGCTGCGAGCACCGCCGAAGCCGAAGTCCTTTCCACCGAAAGACAGCGCGTGGCCGCGCTCGTGAAAAACGACTTAGCGGCGCTCGATCGGCTCCTGGCGGACGACCTGACCTACACCCACTCGAGCGCGCTGGTGGAAACCAAGGCCGAATACCTCTCCGCGATCCGCTCCGGCAAGCTCAAGTACCATTCGCTCGATCATGAACAGCAACGCGTCCGCCTCTACGGAGACACGGCCGTGCTGACGGGAATCACGAAGGTTTTTTCAACGTACCACGGCAAGGAAGGCCGGCCGACGCTGCGCTTCACGATTGTCTATGTGAAGCGCGCCGGCCGCTGGCAGATGGTCGCCTGGCAGTCGACCGGCGTCCCCTGAGTCACAGCTTCTTCGTCACCTCGAGATAATAGCTCCGGCCTCTCGCGCTGACGGTGCCGCCCTGATATCCGCGCGATTCGTCGGCAATGGGCGGCTCCTTGTCCGTCAGGTTCGTCACCCCAAACCGTGCTGTCACACCTTTCAGGATACCGTCACGGCGTTCGAAACGATACTGCACATGGGCGTTATGCTGGATCACGTCATCGATCCACCAGCGGTAACGGACCACGCCGCCAATGTCATTGAAGACTTTGATATAGCTGGGACGGCCCAGCGCCTCATACATCGCGGCTCCGGCTGCTCCGGTGCTGAGTGCCGCGCCCGGGTCCATCGAGCCGCCGTAATACTGGGCGAACCAGCCGGCGCTCCAGGGACCGTGGCGCCATACTTCGGTTTCAGCGCGTCGCCGAAGTCGGAGAACTTCTCGTAGCGAGCCGCGGCGGAAAGTTCGAAGGCCTCGAGCAGCGGCCGCCGGTTCTTCGGACCGAACACGGGAATGAGCACCTCGCCGAATCCGGAGATGATATTGCGATCCGCGTACAGGTTGAGGTTGGGACTCAACCCGATGAAATCATTGTCGTTCGCCGGCAGCACGAAACCCGGCGGGTTCAGACCGTGATAAGGTGGCCGCCAGTCCTTGTATGACTCCCACCGATACTCGGTCCCCAGGGCGGCGGCGACCCGGCCGCCCCAGAATTCGAACAAGGTGCCGTTGAGCCTCGCATCCCAGGTGGCGAGCTCGGTGCGACCTTCGCGAACGTAGGTGTCGACGAGCGGATCAACCACCGCGTCCGGATTGGTGTACGGCTGGTGCACCTGAATAATCCCGCCCACATTGCGAAATGTGTAGCCGAATGGATTGAACGCCGTGGCGTCGGTCCGCAGAAGCGCCGCCCGCAACAGGCTGTGGCGAATATTGTTCGCCTCCACGTCGCGGGTCCAGGCGCGGGAATACAGCGCCGCGGATTCCCATTCAAAATCGCCGAACGTTTTTCCGCGCAAACCAGCCACACCCCGGATGGCCTGGGACAGCACGCTGATGTCCTTCGGCTTGAACTCCCGGGGGCGCACGCCCGTGCTGCCCGCAATCAGCACGTCGGACGGAGTTCCCGTGACGCGCAGCGTTCCATCCGCGTTCGGGGCGCCGGTGGGGTGATAGAAACGGGACCCGAAGGGATTCCACGGATTGTTCGCGCCGACGTGGAGATTGAAGTCATCGGTGCCATCGGTGCCCGCCGGGTCGCGATGGTTGAAAGAATCGGCGCGATAATACGTGAGGTCGCCGAACGCCGAGAGGTCGTTCTTCAGCCGGTGATCCACGGCGGCAAAGACGTTTACCCGGTCGGTCTGCGGCAGGATGACGCGATCGTCGTTGAGATTATAATAGTAGTCGCGCTCAACGCTCGTCAGGAGCCGCGAGGGCGACGACTGCCGGAAACCCGTTCCGCCGGCGGCGAGCGGAATCATATAAAATACGCCGCCGGTGTTGGCGGTGAGATTCAATGACGGTGTAGTGGAGGTCGTGATGCCCGCATTCCCCGCGGGCCGCGAGCCGACAAAATTTCCGCCCGCATCGAACGTTCCGCGCACGAAATTTCCGTAGTTCGAGCTGGTCGAACGATTGTCAAAATCGGTGTCCGTAGTGTTCCAGGGCTCCGGCACGGCGCGCACGCGCCGCACGTCGGCGTCACTCGTGAACTTCCGGTCGCTCGTGCCGAGCAGCTCGCGGTGATAGAAGTCGACGACCGTGACGAGGTAGGTCCGGCCGGCGTTGAAGTTCTTTCCGCCGCTCAGCGTCGCGCGCCAGTCCTCGCCGCCGCCATGCTCGGTCACACTGCCGCGGAGCGAAAGCTCATAGCCGTCGTAGTCGCGGCGCAGAATCGTGTTCACCACCCCGGCGGCGGCGTCCGCCCCGTAAATCGCCGAGGCACCGTCACGCACGACATCGACGCGTTTGAACGCCGCGAGCGGAAGCTGGTTGATGTTGGCCGCGAGCGAAGGGACACCACCTTCCGCCTGGCTGACGGGATGGGGCGCAATCCGGCGGCCGTTGAGCAGAACGAGCGTATTGCCAGTACCGATACCGCGAAGATTCAGGGAGGTGTTGTCGCCTCGCGCGTCGGCGCCGAGGACATTCGTCTCGGTGAGGGAGAGCACGCCACCATTGGGCAGCATGGACAACAACTCCCCCGCGGTGGGCGCCGCGCGCAGCTCAAAGTCTTCGATCTCGATGGTCGTGACCGGCAGCATTCGCTCCTGATCGACGCGGCGGATATTGGACCCGGTGATAGTGAAGGCCTCCATGATTTGGGGTTCGGAGGCGGTAGCCGCCGGCGGTGGCGCCGCCGCGGGTGCGGTCTGGGCGCCGACGCGCGTCGGGGCGGAAACGTGGAGCGCCGCGCTCAATATGCACAGTAACAGGGAGGAAGGCCGAGGCTTCATGGGTGTGGTCAGAATAGCATTACGGTTGGGACGGTTGGGGCAGCCGACGTTGGTGTCGGACGTCGACTGGAGAAACGTGGCTTTGAGAGAGGGGTCTGGGGTGGTCTGGGGAAGGGTCGGAAAAAATCAGGCAACCACCCCGCCCGTCATGCCAAAAAGCAGCCTGGCCGCAAGCCGCTTGCCCGGGCAACTCAGTCCTTCGTGGCGGCGCGGCCGGGAATTTTGAGCAAAGGCACATTCCTGGCCGGCAGCCAGCGCGCCAGGTCCGCCTTCACGTGGGCGAACTCGGGATTGTTCGCCAGGTTGGTGAACTCATCCGCGTCCTTCTGATGATCGTAGAGTTCCTCGCTGCCGTTGGCATAATGGATGTAGCGCCAGCGGCGATCGACCACGGCGTGATTGTTCGGCAGCCACGTCGAAACCACCGGACGATCCCACGCGGCGTTCGGATCCCGCAACAACGGCCGGAGGCTCCGTCCCTCGTGCCCGGACACCGCGGGAAGTCCGCACAAATCGTTCAGCGTCGGCGCAAGGTCGAGCAATGCCGTCGGCGCGTCCGTCCGCAATCCCGGGCGGATCCCCGGGCCACAGATCATCATCGGCGTACGTGTCGACTCGGCCCACAGCGTGCGCTTGGCCCAGTGCTGCTTCTCGCCGAGGTGAAACCCGTGATCGCTCCAGAGCACGATGATGGTGTTGTCGCGCTGGGGGCCCGCCGCGGCCGCGTCGGCCACGATGCCGACGCAATGATCCACAAAGCTGATACACGCCAGATAGGCCTGGACGTAGGCCCGCCACTTGCCGGCGGCAAGAACGTCGGCGTGTTTCGGCGCCACGGCCTTCGTCCGCGTGATGTCGCTTTCCGGAATGTCGTCCATGTCTTCGGGCGGCGCCTTCGGCAGCGTCAGCTTCGCCGGATCGTAGAGATCGAACCAGCGTTGGGGCACATGCAGCGGGACGTGCGGGCGATAGAAACCGACGGCGAGAAAGAACGGTTGCTCGTGCCGGCGGGCGAGGTGCTCCGCCGCTTTGCGGGCCAGTTGATAATCACCCATCTGTTCGTCCTGCGCCGGGTATGGTCCGTAGTCCCAGGCTTTCTGCGGCCAGTTCATCCGCTCCGGCGGCGCCGGATTGCGGCCCGCTCCGAGATTGACATCGAAGGTCGAGGCGAGCCGGCCCTGGAAACCCGAATGCAGGAGCTTGCCGCCCCCGAGCGTATGATAGCCGTGCTGTTTGAAATGGAGCGGAATCGGCACGTCGTTCGCGAGGGACGGCGCCTCATGGAAATCGGCGTTGAACTCGTAGCAGCCGGTGGTGGAGGCGAGTTTGCCGGAAAAGACACTGACCCGCGATCCCATGCACACGGGCACCTGGCAATGCGCGTTGGTGAAAAGCATGCCGCGGGCGGCCAGCCGATCGAGGTTTGGCGTCTTCACGTCGGGATTGCCGCCGAGGCAGCCGATCCAGTCGTTGAGGTCGTCGATCGCGATGAAGACGACATTCGGGCGGGGAGCCGCCGCCCGGGCACTCATCGCGCAGACGGCGACAAGGGTAAGAGTGATCAAACGGCGCACGACGCGATACACGGGGAAGGGCATGCGGTGCATCATTTCCGTCGGCCGGATGGAATCAAGGCGTCCATGTTGTGAGCACCTTGCGCCGTTGGACCGGCCACCCGTTCGCGATCTTGACTGCGCGTTTGCCAATCCAGGATTGATCCGCGTCCGCGTTCACCAAAAGGTGGGCACGTCCAGGGCGCCGGCCGGCGCATCACCTCTCGCACCGACCCATGAAATTCTCTCGCCGTTCTATCGTCTGCCGCGGAGCTGTCACGGTGGTCACTGGGCTTCTGCTGTCCGCGGCCACCGCGCAACCTGGCGCAGTCGAATACAAGCTGGGCGATGTGGCGGCGGAAGACGTCATCACGCCAATCCCATTGCTGGTGGTGAATCCCGAGGCGACGGAAGCGTTGCGGCAGAAAATTGCCCAACAGGTGCTCTTCGTGGTTCGCCACACGCCTCAGGCCGCCACCGAGGCGGAGCGGGAATTGCAGGAGAGAATCACGCAGGCGCGCGCGATTTTCGCGACGGCGATGCAGCAGGAGCTGGGCGGACGGCTGCCGCGCGCGGTCGACCTGGGCACCGCACCTTATTCTCGGGTCGTCGCCCAGCTCGCACGTGACTCCTTGAAAGGATTGCCGCTCGAGCAACTGGCGCCGCCGTGGCTGCGCTTTGAAAGCGACGAACCGCTCGTGCGCAGCATGCTTCAGCCACTCCGGGAGGTGATGGCGCAGCCCATCGTCGCAACCAAGACCGACACGACAATGCCGACGACGCAGCCAGTGCGGCTGCTGTCGATGAGGAGCCTCACCGAAACCCCGAGCGCCGCAGAGATTGACGCGCCCGGTGTGACGGTGGCCGCCACGAAGGTACTTGGACTCTGGCGCGCGAAGAGACTGGTCGAAACGCACTTTCCTGCCGGACAGGAAGCGCTGGGCAAATTTGCGGCGACGTTCGTGCGCACCAACGCGGCGCCCGACCCTGAACTCACCAGCATCATTCGCGAACGGCGAATGGAGGGTGTCACCGCCAACGACACCTACGACGCCGCGCAAGCCATCGTGCGCAAAGGACAGCGGATCGATCGCAAAGCGCTCAGCGCTCTCGCGGCGATGCGCGAGAAGAGCATGATCGGCACGCTCCAGACCAAGCTCGCGCAGGAGAAATCGGTGGCGGTGCAAATCACGAGCCAGACCAAGTGGATCGCGGGAGGACTGGGCCTGGTCGCTCTGGCGCTGGCGGTGATCTTGTGGCGTTTGCGAGCGCGCCCATCGACGGCGCTCGTTCCGGTCGGCGGCAACCCCGCTTTGGAGGGTTCGGACTGGCGCGCGCTGCCGGACGGCAATGACGCGGCCTGGCGAAGCCGGGCTCTGTCCGCGGAAGGCAAAGCCGAGCGGGCCCATCAAGCGATTCGCTCGGGAGTGCTCGGCTGGATGCGCGAAAAGATTTTTCAGACGCTGTTTCGCCAGCGCGCGGAAATGCTGTCGGTGCAGCAGCGAGCGGAAGCCGACATGCGCGAACTGGAGCAGCGGCTCGAGCATTTGCACGCGCCGCTGCAGGAACGGATCAGCACGTACGAAAAGCGGATTGAGGAACTCGAAAAAGAGCTGGCCGAGAAGGGCGAGGAAAACCGCCAGTTGATTGGCGCGAGAATCGCCGTCGCGCGGGAACTCCTGAACGTCGAGCGCGAACGCGGACGCTTCGGCACGAACTGACCCCGGCTGCGTCGGAACAGCGGCTTTCCAGCGCATTCCGCCGGACGAGGCTTTCCAGCGTTCCCCGGAGCGGCGGCTTTCCTGCCGCCGACGTGCGTTCAATCGACCGGTCGGCGGGCGGCTGGAAAGGCGCCCTTCCGGTTCGACTGCGTAAGACGCCCTTCCTCCCGCCGTCGTGCCGCGATCCCACTGCCAAACAACGCCCTCAGTTCCGCGCCACCGGTCTGCTCTCCGACTCTTCTGCTTTCAGCGCCGCCTCATAGCATTCCACGGCCTCCTCGTAGCGTTGAAGCCGGTTGCAGGCGACGCCCTTGTGGAGATACGCGAGCGTCATCTTCCGATCCACCTCGATCGCGCGGTTGAAGCAGAGCAGCGCCGCCTCCTCCTGCCGCATCTGCTGAAGGGCCACGCCCTTCTTCACCAGCGTCTCGGCATGATTCTCGTTCAGCTTCAGGATCTCGTCGAAACAGAAGAGCGCCTCCTTGGGCTTGTTGGCGGTCAGCAACGACTGGCCCTTGTTCAACAGGACGGCAATCCAGGCAATCTGATCCGCCGCGGCGGACCGCCGCCGCGTGGATGCAGAATCCATATCGAGAGCACCATTCGGCATGACGGTCGTTGCCAAAACCGGCGCTGGCGCCGGGGCGGGAGCCGGCGCCGGAATTGCGGTGGCCGTGTGCTCGAGGTCGAGGATCCGCCGTTCCAACCGGTCGATCACGGATAGCAGACGCTGGTTGGAGAGCGTGACCGCTTGATCGAGCGGCGCAGCGGTCTCGGCCGCGAGCAAACTCGGCGAGCGGCCTGCGACCAGCTGCGCGCGCTGGGTGGAAATCTCCGCCAGCCGGTTCATCGCGCGCCACTGCACCAGCGGCACGACGGCGATCAGCAAGAGCGCCAACGCCCCAATCGCGCCCGCAATCCACAGGACGGTCCGGTTGGAATTCGCCATCTCCATCCGCTGCCGTTCGCGTTCCGCGCTGGCCCGTTCGCTCTCGATCCGATGGCGTTCGCGCTCGGCCTCGACCGTCTGGCGAAGCACATCGAGTTTTTCAGCGAGGGCGGCGGTCTGGGCGCGCGCCTTCGCTTCGGCTTCGAGCCGGTTCGTCACGATGGCCAGTTGCGCCTCGTGCAGTTGCTCGCGCACCTGTAGGTAAGATTTCAATACCTCGGACGGCGAAAAATCATCCGGCGTCGTTAGCTTGGCCGGAGAATTTTCGGACGGTGCCTGCGCGCGCAAATTCATGGGCCCCGCACCGACGGTTGCGATGACGATGCCGAGGGTGACGAAACGAATGAGCATCGCGCGACTTTTCATAACACTTTTGGCCGACGCTGGAAATCCGCCCCGGCGATGTCAAGGGGAGCCACGGCTCCCGGCGTGCGACGGGCCGCAGATGCAGATTTTCGGCAGCAGGAATCTACTGGGCGCCGGGACCGACGCTGCTCACCGAAGGCATCATCGCAGAAACCGGTTCGCTGGAAATCTCGTCGGCCCCCTTGTCCTTCAACTCGGGGCGCGGTTGACCATCCTGATCGACCGTGACCCGTTCGAAGTTGCCCACGGCGGAGTCGATCACCGGGCTGTCAGGCTGAGGCCGTCGGATGCCATTGGCGTCGGGCTCGAACAGCGGGTCCACCTTCGTGTAACCCTCGGCCGGCATATCGCCGGGGCCGCTCTTGCCCCAAACCAGATTGCCGCTCCAAACGCCGCCCTCGTTCGGACCCTCGATGCGTGCGGCGACGCCGCCGGCCAGAAAGACATTGTTGGCTACGGTCGTGTTCTTCGCTCCGAGTGGCGTCGGCGTGCGGCGGCTCATCTGGTAGTGAGTGCGGTTCTCCACGAATGTATTGAACGCGATGACGCAATCGTCCGGCCGATCGAAACCACTGCTCCCGCCCTCCTCCGCGTTGGCCACACTGCCGTTGCCAATGTTGATCCCAATATAATTTCCCTCGAAGTAATTGCTGAAAATCTGGTGCCGGTCGCCGAAGACGCGCAGCCCTTCGGTTTGCCGGAAGACGTTTCCGTACACCGCGCAATCATTGCCGTGGCGCAGTGAAAACTGTGCGGTGGGACTCTCGAGAAACGTATTGAAGCGATAGGTGTTTCCGCTCGCGCGATTCGAGATCAGTTCGCTCTCGCCCTTGCAGCGCACAAAAAGGTTGTGCTCCACGATGCCATTCCCGGTGGACAGGCTTACGTTGGTGAGGCCGAAGCGGATCATCTCCGCCGGACTCGCGATCGCGCTGGCGAGGTCATGAAAATAGTTGTGGTGAATCCACAGTCGCCGCGCGACCTGGCTGCCCGTGCCGCCCACCGCGATCATGCTGCCCGGCGTGCTCTTGTCGGCGAAGTCGTTGTAGTCGATCTGCACGTCGTCGCCGTAGATGGACAAGTACGGCCCGTCGCCCAAACACTGGAACGTGTTCCGCGCGAAGCGAACATGCCGCGTACCGGCTCCGATTACGTTTTTTCCCGCGGCATGCGTGAACTTGAAACCGCGGACAATCACGTGTTCCGCCGGTTCGCTCACCGTGAAGCCATGGGTCCCGGCCAGCTCAACACCACCCTCGGTCTCGGCCGTTATCGTGATCGGTTTTTCCGCCGTGCCGGCGCACTTGATCGTGACGGTTCCACTCGTCGTGTAGACGCCGTTCTTGAGGACAATCGTTTCACCGGGGACGGCGCGAAAGACGGCCGATTTCAGCGCGGCAACCGAGTCCACAACGTGGGACGTCAAGGGGCCGACTTCCTGAGCCTGCAGGGCCGCCAGCGCGAGAACGCCGCACGACCAAAGAAAACAAGAACGAAGAAAACGGTGCACAGCGGAAGAAAAGTCGAAACCGCCAGCGTTGGAATCGCAAAGTCAACGGTCGCACCGCCACCGACCGTCGAATCGGGTGGAATTCGAGCTCACGGAATGGAGCCGGATTCCGGTGGCGTCAGGGCTGCGCGCTTTACGTGACGCGATTATCGGGCTACCTGCTTCCGCACGCATGCCGCAACCTTCCGCCCGTGACCGTTTCTTCGATCTGCTCCGCGCTGCACTCCGAGAGCAGACCCTACTCAAGTTGACGCTGGGGAAACCGCGCGGTTCGGATCCGTCACTTCGCAACTTGTTTGTGCGGCCGGTGCAGTTGCAGGCTGGTCCGCAGTTCGCGTTTGTCTGGCGGCATGCGACGCGCGACGTGACGAAAAATCACCCGGCTGAATCAGCCCTCGTCGAATTGGAGCGGCTGATCGGACATGACTTCCTCGACGCGCATCTCTTCACGACCACGCAAAACGCCCAGCTCGAAACGAAGCCGGATGGCACGGCCCGGCTCAAGCTGATGGCGGTCGACACGCGGGCGGCGAACGCCGCAGCCGTCGGTCACGATCGCGTCAAACATCACCTGATTCCGGCCGACGCGTCCTGGCTCCGGGCCTTGGGGGTCACGAATGATCGGGCACAACCGCGCGAAGGCATGGCGGACAAATTCCGCCAGATCCAGAAATTTGCCGAACTGCTGTCGCACCAGCTGAGTGAGGCGTTTGGCGCGCCCGTGCCGGGTGGAACCGCCGAGCCCGCGGAGGCGGCGCCATCTGGCGGGAGAACACCGACGAGTGTTCCTGAGAATATCCGCATTGTGGATATGGGCAGCGGCAAAGGGTATCTGACGTTCGCACTCGCGTCACTGCTCGGCCCGCGCGCGACGGTCCTCGGGGTCGAGGCCCGCGCAGACCTCGTCGAACTCTGCAATCGCGTTGCCCGCGAACACGGGCTCGCCCCGCGACTGTCGTTTTCGCGTGGCCAGATTGCGGATACGCCGGTGACCGGCTGCGATGTATTGCTCGCGCTCCACGCGTGTGATACCGCGACCGACGATGCGCTGTCGCAGGGGATCGCGGCCGGCGCTCGTCTGCTCGTCGTGGCACCGTGCTGTCAGAAGGAACTGCGCGCTCAACTCACCGCGCCGCCCGTGCTGGCGTATCCGTTGCGCCACGGGATTTTTCAGGAACGGCAGGCTGAATTTGTGACCGATGCGCTCCGGGCAATGCTGCTGGAATGGGCGGGTTACGGCACGAAGGTTTTTGAGTTCATCTCAACCGAACACACGGCCAAGAACCTGATGATTTCCGCGGTTCGAGTACGCCCACCCGGACGTCCGGAGGATCCACTCGTGAAGCACATCCGTGCATTCGCCGCGTTCTACGGCATCCGGCGGCAGCGGCTGGCGGAAGCCATGGGCTTCGATCTCGCGGCATCCTCGTAACTCTCCCGGCGGCGACGGCAGACAACGGGAAGGCCCAGCGTCTGCAAATTTGATTCGAGCAAGCGCTTCGGCGAGGGCGCCTTTTCGTGCAAAACGCCGGGCCCGGGGTTCCGCGAGATTTGAGGATTTCCGAGGGCACCTGAACCCGATCGCGGCAGTCAACCAACGCTGAACGCGTCCAGGCGCTGGAGTGATGAAACGCGGAATATCAATCATTGGGGTCAGTCTGGCGTTGGCCATTGCTGCGGCGGCGGCCGAGCCCGCGCTCGAATTTTCGGGAGTGTTGGTTGAAAACGGGAAACCAAAGCTCGCCCTGAAGGATAAGAGCACCGGCATCACGCGCTGGGTGGAGCCGGGTGCGGACTACAATGGATACAACGTGGCGAAATATGTGGCGAAAGAAGAGGCGGTGCTCTTGCGCAAGAACGGCCAGGAGTTGCGGCTCCTCATGGTGACACCAAAAACACCGGATGCTGCAAAGGGGCCGGCAGGGGTTATGTCTGCTCCACCCGCCGTCGCCAGCGCAGCACCGCCGCCCGCCCAACCCACTCCCGCTGGTAGTCTCACTGTGCAACCGCCGCCGGCCGGTGTCAGCACCGGCCCCGCAACCGGCAACACCTCCACCGCAGCGCCAATGCCGGCTGCTTCTCCTGCCGCGAGTGCAACTTCCACGGTCGCGGCTGCTCCTGCGGCGGCTGCTTCTACTGGGATGGCGACTTCACCGGCCGTGGAACCTTCGCCACCACCGCTGCCCACGGCTGAAAGCACGGCAACTGCGGGCACATCCGGATTGTCCACGATGCCAAGCGGCAGCGCGACGGGAGGCGTCAGTCGCGCGGTGGGCGGCGGTGAAACGATGGAATCGATAGCGAGGAGTGCCGGGCTCTCCGTGCCGCAGTTGAAGGAGTTGAATCCGAGCGTGAATGAGGGCTCGCTCCAACCGGGACAGCTGATTCGGATCCGGTAGATGACCTGGTCCGAACTCGACTGGCCCGCCCTCGACCGTCTGCGCGACCGTTTCCTCAACAGCACGGCCGGCGCCGGCGTGTACTGGCAGAAGCCGGAAGATCTGGCGTCCTATGATTTCACCTACGGAGAACGCATCGGATGGAAATGGGATCACGTCCTGCGCGAATTGCGGCTGCGAGGGTGGCAACCGACGCTTTCGGCGGGCCAGCCCGGCGCGAAAGCAACGACGATGCTGGATTGGGGCTGCGGGAGCGGGATCGCGGCACGACGCGTGATCGAGTTTTTCGCGCCGGAAAACTTCGCCGCACTCGCCGTATGGGACCATTCGCCGCTGGCGGCGGATTTCGCGGCGGAGGCGGCGCAAAAGGCTTTTCCAAATCTGCCCGTTTCCCAGGTGACACCCGGATTTCTGGCGTCGGCCGACGTTGGGCTGCTCGTGGTGAGCCATGTGCTGAACGAGTTGTCACCGGAGGAACTCGACGCACTGCGGCTGCTGGCGAGACGAGCGGACGCAATCCTGTGGGTCGAACCGGGGACGCACGACGTGAGCCGCCGGCTGGGAACGTTGCGGGAGGAATTGCGCGCCTCGGGATTCCGGGTGGTGGCACCGTGCACGCACGAAAACGAATGCCCGATCTTCGCCCTCGGCAACGAGCGGCATTGGTGCCATTTCTTCGCGCCTCCGCCACCGGCGATCTATGCCGACTCGAATTGGGTGAAGTTCGGCCAGCGCGCCGGCATCGATCTCCGCAGCCTGCCCTACTCTTTTATCGCGCTGGATCGCGCGCAGTTGCCGGCGGTTCCCCCTGTCTCAGATCCATCGCAGCTCGCCGTTGGCAGGATTTCGGCGGCGGAAAACAATGACCCGTATCCCGATTTGTCGCGCATCATCGGCCGGCCGGAACATTTCAAACCCTACGCGCGGCTCCTCAACTGCGATGCGGCCGGTCTCACCGATCTCGAGTTGCCCAAGCGCGCGGATCCCGCGCTCTACAAGCAACTCGAACGGACGAAGGCTCCCCTCGTGTATCGCTGGTGTCGCGACGCGCACAAGATCCATGGCGGCGAGTGGCTGGGCGCGGTGTGAAGAACAGGGCGAAGAACGCGAGACGTGGAAGAACGCAAGACTCGGAAGACCTCGGAATCTTTCGCGTCTCCCCCTCATCCAAGTCTTCCCCTCTTTCACGTCTTCCCACGTCTTCCGCGTCTTCGAAAGTCTTCCCACGTCTTCCAAGTCTTCCAAGTCTTCCACGTCTTCCATGTCTTCAAGCCATCACATCCTGCACCACCCTGCCATGTACGTCAGTCAGCCGGAAATTTCGGCCCTGCGTGCGGAATGTCAGCCGTTCGTGATCAATTCCCATGAGGTGCAGAATCGTCGCCTGGAGATCGTGCACGTCGACGGGATTCTCGACCACATTGTAGCCGAACTCGTCGGTGCCGCCATAAACGAATCCGCGCTTCACGCCTCCGCCCGTCATCCAAATCGTGAAACACCGCGGATGATGATCGCGCCCGTAATTGTCGGCGGTCAATTTTCCCTGCGAGTAGTTCGTGCGGCCAAATTCTCCGCCCCAGATCACCAGCGTGTCGTCGAGCAGCCCGCGTTGTTTCAGGTCCGTCACCAGGGCGTAACTCGCCCGATCCACATCGGCGCACTGCCGGCGGATTCCTTTCGGCAGCCCGCCGTGTTGATCCCATCCCGGATGATACAGCTGGATGAACCGCACGTCGCGCTCCGCCAGCCGGCGCGCCAGCAGACAATTCGCCGCAAAAGTGCCCGGCGTTCGCGCCTGCTCTCCATAAAGCTCGAACGTGGAGTCCGGCTCATTCGCGAGATCCGCCACTTCGGGCACACTCGTCTGCATCCGGAAAGCCATCTCGTATTGCGCAACGCGCGCCGCGATCTCCGGATCACCGAGTTCATCGAATTGTTGCGCGTGCAACTGCGCCAGCCGGTCCAGCATTTGTCGCCGTGCAGCGGTCGGCAGCCCGTCCGGATCCCGCAGATACAGCACAGGATCGTTTCCGCCGCGGAACTGCACGCCTTGGTGGATGCTGGGCAGAAACGCGTTGCCCCAAAGCCGCGCATACAGCGGCTGATCAATCCGGTCCTTTGATATCAGAACGATAAACCCCGGCAGATTCTGGTTGGCGGAACCGAGCCCATAACGCAACCACGAGCCCATGCTCGGCCGGCCTGGCAGTTGATGCCCCGTTTGAAAAAACGTGATCGCCGGATCGTGATTGATGTGCGGCGTGTGCATCGACCGCACGAAGCACAAATCGTCCACCATGCTCGCGGTCCAGGGGAGCAACTCACTCACCCACGCATCCGCACTCCCATGCCGGGCGAATTTAAACTGCGCGCCCGCCAGCGGCCGTTGGGCCTGATTGGCCGACATGCCGGTCAGGCGTTGCCCCCGGCGCACGCTCTCCGGAAGATCCTCCCCGTTCCGCTCGTTCAGCAGCGGCTTGTAGTCGAAAAGATCCAGCTGCGAAGGCCCGCCGGCCATGAACAAATAGATGATCCGCTTCGCCCGCGGCGCGAAATGCGGTTGCGCCAGGATGCCCGCGAACGGATTGCCGCCGGCGGTTGCCGCGCCGAGCGGGCGCGGCAGCAGCTGCGACAGCGCCATGCCGCCGAGTCCCAGCGCAAACCGCCCAAAGAAATCCCGGCGCGTCATGCCCACTTCCAGATGGTCGCAGAAGAGTGTATTCATCGTCGCATTACCGCTTCGTCATGATTGAACAAGAGGCTCGCCACCACCGTCGCCGCCGCCAGGCGCGGTGGCTCGTGCGCCGTGCGGACCGTGGCAGCGCCGTGGGGGCGATCGAGAACAGTAGAAACGTGAGTCGCGTGAGTGGGGGCAAGCGGCGCATCAACGTGCGCTGTCCCGCGTGCGGCGCAACCTTTCGTGAAAGTAGCGCCACGTCTCCGACTGGCGACTCGTCGCAATCGAATTACCCATCGCCCCTTCTGTCGGAAAAACCGCCGGTCGGAGACACGGCGCTACTCAGGCTCGATCCTGGCTGCGAGCGCCCGGCGAGTGGAAGAGACCTGCTCCGGTAGTGGCTGCGAAGCGCCAGCGAGTGGAAGGGCTGATTCAGCGAATGGACGCCCGTCTCCTCGCGGGCGCCCGCCGCCGCGGAGCAGGCACCAGCGCCCGGAATGCCCATCGCGCGGCTTGACTCCCCAGCGGGGGTCTGAAGCATCGCCCCTCACATCTCGCATACGCCATGGGCCAACAACTGAACAAGATCATCAAACGGAAACGTCGGGCCGCTTACTTGAAGCGCCGCAAAGAGCGCGTTAAAGCAGCGGGCAAGAAGAAGTAGACCCGCGTCAGTGCCCTTCGAATGCGGCGGTCATTCACGACCGCCGTTTTTTTGTCTTCCGCTGAGGAGGAATCCGCCCCCCTTTCCTTGCGGTGCCCGGGCGCTCCGCCACACTCCCACCCTTTCGCCCGCATGATCACTGTCAGTCTCATCTCCCTCGGTTGCGCCAAGAATCTTGTGGATTCCGAGATCATGGTGGGCCACCTGCACCAGGCCGGGATGTCGGTCGTGCCGGACGCCGAAAACGCCGACGTGGTGATCGTCAACACGTGTTCGTTCATCGACTCGTCGAAGGAGGAATCGATTGGCCACATTCTGGGCGTGCACCGGCAGCGGGGCCTGCGCAAGCGCCGCCATCAGCAGAAACTCATCGTGGCGGGCTGCATGTCACAGCGTTTTTCCAAGGATCTGCCGAACGCGATGCCGGAGGTGGATGCGTTCATCGGGCTCGATCAGGTCACCAAGGTGGCGCCGATCATCGAGGAAATATATGCCCGCGAACGCGGCACGAATCATGTGCCGGTGTCGTTCATCGAGGGCCGCTCCACCTGGATTCCCGATTACGACACCCCGCGATTCCGGCTCACGCCGAAGCATTTTGCCTATGTGAAAATCGCCGAGGGCTGCAATCATACCTGCACCTTCTGCATCATTCCGCAGATTCGCGGCCGGCATCGCAGTCGCACGGTGGCGAGCGTGGTCGCCGAAGCGCGGCATCTCGTGCGTGAGGGCGTGAAGGAGCTCAACCTGATTTCGCAGGACACGACGTTCTTCGGCATGGACACGTGGGACCAGCGGCCGAATCCCCGGACGCCCGTGGATTCCTCCCGCGGGACCGCGTTGACGACGCTGCTCCGGGAACTGAACGCCATCGAAGGTGATTTTTGGATACGGCTGCTTTACACGCATCCGGCGCACTGGAGCGACGAGTTGATTCGCACGATCGCCGAGTGCCCCAAAGTCGCCCGCTACATCGACATTCCACTTCAGCACATCAGCGATCGCATGCTCGGTTTGATGCAGCGCGAGACCTCGTCCGCGCACATCCGCGACCTGGTGAAACGTATCCGCGCCGGCATTCCCGGCATCGCGATCCGCACGACGTTTATCGTCGGCTTTCCCGGTGAAACGGAGGCGGACGTGGATGAACTGTGCGCGTTCATCCGCGAGACGCAGTTCGAGCGACTCGGGGTTTTCCGTTATTCCCAGGAGGAAGGCACGCGTGCGGCGAAGATGGACTCGCAGATTCCGAAGAAGCTGAAGGAATCCCGCTGGCATCGCGTGATGGCGCTGCAGAAGGAAATCGCCGCCGAAGTGAGCGAGAGTTTCGTTGGGCAGACATTGAAGGTGGTGGTGGAGGAACCGGGTGTGGCGCGCGGCGAGGCCGACGCTCCCGATATCGACGGCCGCGTGTATGTACCGATCACGGTGCCCGTGGGTGATTTCGCCTCGGTTAAAATTACCGGTTTCGAAGACTACGATTTGCTGGCGCTCCCCTCCGGCGATGCGCCCGTGACGCGAAAAGTCGCGCGGCAGGCGCAGTGACTCGAGGCCACAGCGCGCACGATTTCGTTGGGTCCGCGTGTGATTCTGGAACACCGGGTTGCTCAGCGGCGCGGTACGGTTGGGCTCGGCTTTGGCGCCGCGGCCGCGGTAGCCCTGCGTGTCCGGAATGACCACGATCGTAAATGCGCCCGCCAATGGCAGATCGAGCGGCGCGGCGCCCGCGATCGCGAACGCCAGCAATAACAGGGCAGGCAGACGGCAATGGACGGAGCGCATGACGGCCCGAATCCAAAAGCCCGTTGCCGCACCATGGCGACGAAATCTTTGGGCCGGTCAGGCGAGTCGCGAGAGCCACGAGTTGCCGCCCACGTTCCACCGCGCGCTTAGCCCGAATATTTCACAGGGTTGAATGAAAAAATCCTTTTTGTCACAGAGCGCCCAGAGCTCCGACCCAGAGTTCACAGAAGAAAACCCTTCGAGCCTATTTGGAATGCTTGCCCGTTCGCATCAGACGCGTCCAAACACCTTGTGGCCTCCTGCTGCCTCTGTGTCCGAGCTCTGTGTCCTCTGTGACCCGTGCCTTGGTCCGTCTGGATATGAAATAATG
>JBBRCR010000042.1:0-28236 GCA_038204695.1 Opitutales bacterium
TTCGCTGGCACTGGGGCGGCGGAACTTCGCTTTGGGTTTTGCCATGGACAAAACTCAGCACGACGGGCCGGAAAAGTCCCGCTTAAAATCAACAACCTCCTCCGCCCTTGCGGTATATCGTTGAGAAAGATTCGGCCCTACCACTCCGGTTCAAAACACCCGTGCCCAAAGCACTTTCAGATACCGGCTTTCGGGACAGTTTGAAAAAACCGGATGATCACCACCCGCCGAAGTCCGATCGAAGAATTGCAGCCGGCGATTCTGACGATGGGCGGCCTTGATGACATGCGCCTCGAAATCCTCGAGGCTGAGCAGACCGGAGCACGAGCACGTCACGAAGATGCCGGCTGTCTTCACGAGTGAAATCGCGAGCAGGTTCAAATCCTCGTATTTCTGACGTCCCTCCCAATTGCCACCCTCCTCGCGCGTAAAAATGAATTTCGGTGGATCAAGAATCACCACGTCCCATTTTTCCCCGTTCGTCTGCATCTGCCGCGCATACGCAAACGCGTCCGCATGCACCAGCTTGAGCCGGGCCTGGTTCAGATTGGCGTTCCGTTTCGCCTGCGCGAGTGCCACCTCGTCAAGATCGACGCTCGTCACATCCGCGGCCTGGCCCAGGACTTTCCCGCAGAGGGAAAATCCTCCCGTGTAGCAGCACAAATCCAGCACGCGCGCGCCCGCGGTGAACCGGGCCACGGCCCGGCGGTTATCCCGCTGGTCACAGAAAAACCCCGTCTTGTGCCCCTCGGCAAAATCAACCTCGTAACGCACGCCGTGCTCCCGGATCTTCACCGTGCGAGGCGCCGCGGCGTTCGTTTCGTTGAAGATCGACGGCTTGATTCCCTCGAGGCTGCCCAAATCGTGATCGACGTGCACCCGGGCAAATTTCGTCCCCGCCAGCTCATGCAACAAAGGCAGCCAGGCTGGCAACCGCTGCGCCATGCCAAGGCTGTATAGTTCACATAGCAGCGTGTCGGCATACCGATCGATCGTCAGGCCGCTCAATCCATCGCCATCCGAATTAATCAGCCGGTACGCGTCGGTCACTTCGTCAAACTTGAAGAGTCGCCGTCGCAGGTCGACCGCGCGCCGCAGCGCCGCCTCGAAGTAGTCTTCGCCAATCGGTTCGGTCCCGTGTGCCACCACGCGCAGCGGAATCTTCGCCCGTGGATTGTAGAGTCCGGCGCCCGTGCGCTGATCGTTTTTGTCGTAAACTGTGACCCAGTCGCCGGGCCGTGCATCGGGCGACACCTGCCCAAGCAGCCGCGGAAAAATGGCGGGTTGGAACGTGAAATATTTCAGCTGCGCCCACGGCCGTTGCCAGGACGAACGGTCGATCGTCACCGGCGCGGTTTTTTCCTTGGGCAGCGAGTCGGACATGGGATGATTTGGCCCCAGCTCGTCGCGGGCCGCAAATTTTTTGGCAGAGGCTGCACGACCGCTGAGAGGATTATC
This sequence comes from Opitutales bacterium, assembly GCA_038204695.1. Taxonomy (GTDB): domain Bacteria; phylum Verrucomicrobiota; class Verrucomicrobiia; order Opitutales; family Opitutaceae; genus ER46. Next base: position 1,459 of record JBBRCR010000042.1, read on the forward strand.
CATCCACTCGGTGGCCGTCGAAGCCATGGAAAAGAAAAGCCGACCGGGATTTTCGGTCGGCTTCGTTCGAAATCGCGCCGCGATTCCTAAGCCACCCGCTCGACGATGAGCGGCGGCGGGGTCGGGCGTTTTGGTGCCAGACGATACGCGTTTTTGAAATACTCCAACGCCTGCTCGAGCTTCGCTTCGTCGTTGTAGTGAATCATCATGAGCGGCTCGCCCTGCTTCACCTGCGTGCCGACCTTCTTGATCTCCGACACTCCCACCGAGTAGTCGATCTTCTGGTGATTGTGATTGTTGTGCCCCGCCACCGGCTCGAGTCCGGCCCCAAGCAAATGCACGCCACGCGCGATCATCGCCGCATTGATGGTGTGTACATAGCCGCGTTTGGGAGCGGGCAGCTTCCGAATGTGACGCGCCTGCGGGAATTTTTCCGGATGATCAATATAGGCGGTGTCGCCGCCCTGCGCCTTCACCAGATCCTTGAATTTTTCGAGCGCGGACCCGTCGGTCAAGTGCCGCTGCACGGTCTGTTTCGCCGACAATGTCGAGCCGGCCACCCCGGCCAGTCGCACGATTTCCATCCCGAGCTTCAGCACGAGCTCCTTCATGTCTTCCGGACCCTCGCCCTTCAGCAACTGAATCGCCTCCTTGACCTCCAACGCGGTGCCGACGGTGTCGCCGAGCGGCTGATTCATGTCCGTCACTAAAGCGACACAGCGCCGTTTCATCGAGCGGCCCACCCGCGTCATGGAACGCGCCAGCTGCTTCGCCTGCTCGAGATCCTTGATGAAAGAGCCGTTGCCCCACTTCACATCGATGACGAGCCCCTCGGAACCTTCCGCCAGCTTCTTCGAGAGCACGCTACCGGTGATCAGTGGCAAGCTGGGAATGGTGCCCGTCTCGCGGCGCAGTTCGTAGAATTTTGCGTCGGCCGGCGCGAGATCCTCGGTCTGAGCGACGATGGCGCCACCGATCCGGGCCAGTTGCCCGGCAAAATGCTCGTTGCTCATGTGGCTCTTGAAACCGGGAATCGCCGCCAGTTTCTCGAGGGTATTGATGATGTAGTCGTGCTCGACGCCGCACATCATCGGGACCACGACACCGGACGCCATCGCGAGCGGGACCAGCACGAGCGACGTCTTGTCGCCCACGCCCCCGGTGGAATACTTGTCGATCTTCGGCTTCGCAATGTGCGACAAGTCGATCACCTCGCCGGAAAGCATCATCTCTTCCGTCAAATCCGCGGTCTCCTGCGCGGACATGCCCGAGAAATAAATCGCCATCGCCAGGGCCGCGAGCTGGTGCTGCGGCATTTCACCGTCCAGGATGCTATCAATGATATAGCGAATCTCCTCCTGGTTGAATTCGCCGCCATCGCGCTTCTTCTCGATCAGGAAAGTGAAGCTCGGTTTGATGAAACGACGCGTCGGTATGTTGCGTTTACTGGTCATGTGTGGTTATAAGCGAAAGGCAGACGGCCGTCCCCCGTCGGCGGAAAAGTTTGCGAGCCAATGTATTTCCCTGTCAAAGTCGAGTCAAAACAGGCGGGCGGCGCGCTGTATATTACGTGATAACCCTCACCAAAACAAGGGTTAGTTTGGGAACCAACTAGTTACGTTCTATTGGCTTGCGCCGGATGCGACCCACACCGCTATGACCGCGCGCTCGTGCTCGGTCATTTGCGTCACATTCCCCAGCGGCATCATCCGGGTGACGGCCACCTGCTGGTAGATTCGTTGTGCGTTCTGCACCAAGGCGTCCGATGTAGTCAAGATGACGCCACCAGGCGGCTGGGGCACGCCCGGAAAAGTTGGCGCCGGCGCGTGGCAAGCCAGGCACCGTTGTCCGACAATCGCGCGCACCCGGTCGATCGTCACGGCGCCCTCGACTTTCGGCAGAGGGAGCGGTCGCGGCAGAGTCCACCAGGCCGTCACCGCCAGCAGGGCAACGCCAACGACCGGGTACGGCCACGCCAGCAAATTCCGATGCCGAAGATTGAAAAAATGGCGGAGGCTCACACCCGCCGCGGAGATGAGCGCCAGCACGAGCCACGCGTGAGCATGCGTGTAGGTCGACGCGTAATGATTGCTGATCATCACGAACACGACGGGCAGCGTGAGGTAGTTGTTGTGCACGCTGCGCTGCTTGCCGCGGCGTCCGTCCGCCGGGTCCGGCAACTGCCCGGCGCGCATTGCCGCGACCATGCGCTTCTGACCGGGTATGATGACAAAGAATACGTTCGCGGCCATGATTGAGCCGATGGCCGCCCCGACGTGCATGAACGCAGCCCGCCCGTTGAACCCTTGCTGCAGCCCCCAGGCCAGCACCGTCAGTGCGGCGAATATCACCACGCCCAGCCACGCGTCCCGGCGGCGCAGCGGCGACCGGCACAAGCCGTCGTACACCAGCCAGGAGACGACCATGCTTGCGGCCGCGACGGCGGGCGCCTGCCATGGCTTCAGTTCCATCCGGCTGGGTTCAATCATCATCGTCCCGGCCCGCAGCCAATATACGACCACGAGCAGGGCCGTGCCTGAGAGCCAGGTCGTGTACGCCTCCCATTTGAACCAGTGCAGCCGTTCCGGCAGCGTCGCGGGGGCAACTGCATATTTTTGCGGATTATAGAACCCGCCGCCATGGACCGCCCACAACTCGCCCGCCACGCCCTTTTTTGCCGACTCCGAACCAGCCGGCGGCGGCTCCAGGCTGTGGTCGAGCCAGATGAAATAAAACGACGAACCGATCCAGGCGATGCCCGCAATCACATGGAGCCAGCGCAACAGCAGGCTCAAGAAGTCAACGCGGTGGGCGTCCATCACAGGCGGGCGGGGCCGTGATGCCAAGGCCGCTTTGCGACCGCCGCAAGCCCGCAGCGGAAGCAAAGTCGTCCCCCCCGCGGGCAAGCTTCCCGGGAATCGCGTTCCCGCCGAAGCGCCAACTCCGCGCTTGCCCGTGACACGCGCATTCCGGTTTCCTCACGGAATGCCCATTTCGTTCAATCTGGCGCTCGAGCTGGAGCAGGCCCTCAAGATCGCCATGGCAGCGACCGGCCTCGCAGAGGCGGAGGCCTTCACGCCCGAGGTGCGCACGGCGGACCCGCGGCATGGCGACTTTCAGGCGAATGGCGTGCTCGCCTATGCCAAGGCACGAAAGCTGAATCCGCGCGCCACCGCCGACACCATCGTGGCGAAACTGCCCGCCAGTCTGCACAACCGGTGCGCCGTCACGATCGCCGGTCCCGGATTCATCAACTTTGCGCTGAAGGCGCCCACCCTGCTCGAATGGCTGCAAACCTATTCGACGCGCGAGTCACTCGCAACCGGCGCCGCGGCGGCGCACGCCGGCCAGAGCTGGGTGGTGGACTACAGTTCACCGAACACCGCGAAACAAATGCACGTCGGCCACCTCCGGGCCGCCGTCATCGGGGAAGCCATTTGCCGGCTGCTGGCGTTCACCGGCGCGCGGGTGATTCGCGACAACCATCTGGGCGACTGGGGCACGCAATTCGGCAAATTGATTTATGGATACAAGCGCTGGGCGGATCCCGCCGCGCTGGCCGCCGATCCGATCGAGGAATTGGAACGGCTGTACAAACTGGGCCACGCCGCCACCCCGGAGGATTCGATGGAACTGGAGGAAGCGCGGCAGGAATTGGTGAAGCTGCAGACCGGCGACGCCGAAAACGTCGCCCTTTGGCGGAAGTTTACGGATGCGAGCGTGGCCGCGTTCCAGCAAATCTACGACCGGCTCGGCATCCGCTTTGATCACTATCTGGGCGAAAGCTTTTACAACGACCAGGTCCAGCGGGTGTATCACGAGCTGAGGGAAACGGGGCTGGCCCAGGAAAGCGAAGGGGCACTCGTCGTTTTCCATCCCGAACACCCGCGGTTCAAGACCCAGCCATTCCTCATCCGAAAGACCGATGGCGCCAGCAACTATGCGTCCACGGATCTGGCCACCGCCCTCCATCGGGCCGACCATTTTCACGCCGACGGCATCGTGATTGTCACCGATTTCCGGCAGGCGGATCACTTTGAACAACTCTTCTTGACCGTGAGAAAATGGTTCGCGGCAAAGTCGTATCGGCTGCCGGAGCTGCATCACGTGAGCTTTGGCGCGGTGACGGGCGAGGACGGCAAGGCGCTGAAAACGCGCAGCGGCGACGTGATCAAGCTGAAGGCGCTGCTCGACGAGGCGGAGGAGCGCGCGTTCGGCATTGTGACCGAAAAAAACCCCGACCTGCTGGAATCAGAGCGCCGGGAAATCGCACGCATTGTCGGGATCGGCGCCGTTCAATACGCCGATCTCTCGCAAAACCGGAGCAGCAATTACGTCTTTTCGTGGGACAAGATGCTGTCGCTCGAGGGGAACACGGCGCCCTACCTGTTGTATGCGGTGGCGCGGATACATTCGATCTTCCGCAAGGCGGACGTTCGCCCCGACGACCCCGCGGCCCAGGTGGCGGCGACCCCGCCGGAAACGCCAACCGAAATCACGCTCGCGCGAAAATTGACGAAGTTTCCTGACGCGCTCCGGCTCGCGACCGACACGCTGCGACCGCATTATCTTTGCCTGTACTTGTTCGAGCTCGCTGGCGACTACAGCACGTTCAACACGGCTGACCGGGTGCTCGTGGAGAATCCCGCAGTGCGGGCGCGCCGGCTGCTGCTGTGTGCCCGCACGCTCCTCACGCTGGAGACCGGATTACAGCTGTTGGGTTTGCGCACCCTGACCCGGATGTAGCCTTTACGTGGACGGCGGACGGCGGCGGCGCTTCGGCCGCGTTGGCAAAATGCAGTCAAAGGATGCCGCCGTCACCAAGGGCTGACCCTCTGGCACAAAACACTCTTGCCGGTTCAATCCGTCGTTCCCACCCTCCCCCGCATGGCCACGCAGGAAATTTACCTCCGCAATGCGACTGAAACGGAAGCCCGCGGGCCGTTCAGCGCGGAACAGGTCGCCGATCTGGCCGAGGCGGGACAGGTGACAGGAGAGACTTTGGTTTACGACGCCGGGACCGAACAATGGGTCGCCATCAACTCGAACGCCGAACTCATGGCAGTTGTTTTTCCGGAGAAGAAACGACTGTCCCTCAAGCCCAAGGACATTCAGGCGCTCAACCGGCCCACCGACACGTCAAAGCCGATCACCGTCAACGAAATGCTCGCGGCCGCCGAGGGCCGCACCGATGAGACCAAGGACAAGCGTGACCCCGAACAGGCGATGGCACGCGCGGCAAAAATTGGTCTGCTCGGAGCGATGGCCGCCCTGCTGCTCGCCGCAACGGGCGAAGCGCTGCCTTCCGTCGAAGCGCTGATGTCCATGGACATGCCCAGGCTTCTGCAGCAGCCGCTCGTGTTTCTCGGCATGGCTGACCTCATCCTCGCCGTTTTACTGGGGCTGGGGATGACATCCATTTACCCAATTGTGCGATTTCGGGCAGCGCTCGGACTCGGCCTTATCGGCTTCATGTTTTACGCGCAGGGGCTGAATGGTCCCTTGCTGCAGGTGGCGGCTGGATCCATTGGCCTGTATCTTTGCACGATCATGGTAAGCCTCCTTCCCGCTTTGGTGGCCGTGATCGCGGCGATCGCCGGAATGGGAACGCTTGCCATGTATCTCCTGTCCCACTGACCGTGCCGAGTCCCGCCCAAGCGCCGAGTCCCTCGGGCTTCCGCCTTTCCGACGCGTGGGCGCGACTCACCCACATTTATCAGAAGGAAATCTGGCAGGGCAGGTCGCTCACCGAGCATTCGCTGCGCGGCGGAATTTATGGAGTGCTGCGGGTCATTTCGATCACCGCCACCGTTTTTGACAAATCGCGCATTGCGAGCCGTGCCGCTGCGTTGAGCTTCAGTTCGCTGCTCGGCCTGGGACCACTGCTCGCCATTGCCATCCTCGTCGCCGGATTTGCGTTCGGGAAAAATGACCCGCATCTGGTCGCGAATACGCTGACGAAGATCCTCAAGTTCGTCGCGCCCCAGCTCCAGCAGTACGAGTACCTCACCCAGAGTCCGACCGACATTAATCCGGACCTGGTCAACGTGATCAACGGCATCATCGCCGCCGCCCAATCGGGTTCGGCCGGCGCGCTCGGGGCGACGTCGCTGATCATGATTGTCCTGCTCCTGTTCAAATCGATCGAGGATGCTTTCAACGACATCTGGGGCGTCCACCAAGGCCGCTCCGTGCTCATGCGGATCGTGTTATATTGGACGGTCCTCACCCTCGGCGCCGTGCTGTTCTTCAGCTCCATCGCCCTGCTCAGCGCCACCACATTCGCCAATCTTTTCAGCGATATCGTTCCGGCCGGAGTGGACCTGTTGGGGGCGCTGGGCTGGGTAACACCGCTCCTGTCGTTCCTGCTCCTGACGACCATGCTGGTCCTGTTCTATCGGGTCATCCCCAATACGCGCGTGTTTTGGAGTGCGGCGTTGGTCGGTGCGCTGGCCGCGGCCGCGCTCGTCGTCGCGAACCAGTTCATCCAGCTCCTTTACGTGAAGCGTGTCGTGATGGAAAAGAGCCTCTACGGCTCCCTGGCGATCATCCCGGTGCTGATGTTCGGCCTCTACATTTTTTGGCTTTTCGTCCTCATTGGAGGCATCGTGAGTTATGCGCTGCAAAACGTGCAGTTCCGTAACAGCCAGGTGGCATGGGGCTCTCTCACCCATGCCATGCGCGAGCGGCTCACCCTCGTGGTTTTTATGACCATTTGCCGGCGGTTTCGGGAGTGTCTGCCGCCGCTTTCCGCTTCCGATTTGAGTGAACTGCTCAAGGTGCCCACCCAACTGCTCAACGAGTGTCTCAACCGGCTCGTGCACTTGAACCTGATCGCGACGGTCCGTCCGGATGTCGCCGCGTCGTCGATGGATTACCTGTTTCAGCCGGCGCGGCCGTTGAACCGGCTGACCCTCTTCGATTTCAAAACCCTCGACGACAACTTCGGCGAAGATCCCATCGGCGCATCCCTGGAGCGAATCGATCCGCTGCTCACGCGGTACGACATCGCGTTGAGTCGCTTGGGTGAACAGGAGTTCTTCCAGAAAAATCTCGACCAGCTGTTCGAGGAAAACCCGTTCGAGCAGTCGCGGCCTCCGTTTGCCGGGGGCGCGCACGCGGGCAGACCGGCGGCCAAACCATAACCGGTTCCGTAATTTTGTCGTGCGCCGGAGGCAGGCATGAGGCCGGCGCAACATCGCGCCGCGCGACACCGCCGCTCTGAATTGGCCTTGCCACTCTCAGCGTCGAACCTAGGTTCCCCGGTTTTCGCCCATGATTTCCTGGATCCAGAAATATTTCCAGCTGCACTTCCGGATTATTTTCGGCATTCTGCTGGCAGTCGTCATCATCTCCTTCGTTTTCACGATTGGAGCCTCACCTGGCATCGGCAGCGCGGATCGCCGAGCGATCGATCGGGAGTTTTTCGGCTACAATCTGAGCCGGGCGGATGACCAGCAGCGGCTGATGGGCGATGCGCAGCTCAGCGTCGGGTTGCAGTTCGGTGCCTTCTCCGGACTCGAGCCGGAGCAGGTGCAGAATTTCGCGTTTCACCGCGCGGCATCGCTGCACCTCGCCGACCAATGGCACATTCCCGCGGCCACGCCCGACGAGATTACGAAGGCCATCAAGAACCTGCGCATCTTCACGGGGCAGGACGGGCAGTTCGACGCCAAGGCGTATTCGACTTTTCGTGACAATCTGAAGACGAATCCCCGCGGCATGACCGAGGCGGACATCGTCCGCGTGCTCGGCGATGATGTGCGCGTAGCCAAGGCCAACAACCTGCTCGCCGGCCCTGGCTACGTCTCCCCGGCGGATGTGAAGGCCCAGCTCCTCCGGTCCGACACCACGTGGACCCTGTGGACCGCGACCGCCGATTACGCCGCTTTCAAACCCGATCTCAAACCGACGGACGCGGAACTCACGAAATTCTTCGAGGAAAATGCGTTTCGGTATGAAATTCCGCCCCGCGTCGTCGCGAGTTTTGTAGAGTTTCCGGCCAGCGCCTTCCTGGCGAACGTGAACGTGACCGAAGCCGAGGTGCGTGCGTTCTACGACGCCAATCCCGCGCGCTTTCCCAAGCCCGCCGCCGACGCGAGCAAGACGCCCAATGTAACGCCTCCGGCCGATCCGGCCGCCGACTTCGCCGCGGTGCGGCCGCAAGTTGAAGCCGAGTTGAAACGAGAGCGGGCCCAGCGCCTCGCCGCCAAAGCGGCCAGCGATATCGCGCTCGCCGCTTTCGAGAAAAAAGTGAAGAACGACGCCGCCCTTGAACCCTTTCTCGCGGAACGGAAACTCGCGGCCCACCCGCTTGCTCCCTTCACCCGCGAAGCCGGCCTGGCCGAACTCGGCGGTTCCCGCCAGGCGGCGGACGAAGCCTTTCGTTTGAACAAGGACCGCTTTGTCTCCGAGGCGGTGAACACGGCACAGGGTGCCGCCGTATTGTTCTGGAAGGAAACGCTGCCCGCCCAAAAACCCCTCTTCAGCCAGGTGCGCGAAAAAGTCGCGACGGACTACAACGAAAACGAGAAGCGGAAGCGTTTCGTCGAACTTGGGAAGACCATCAAGGCGCAGATCGAGAGCCGGGTGAAGGCGGGAGACACGTTTGAAAAAGCCGTGGCCGCCGCTTCCGGCAGCACGGGACCAACGCTCGAGACAAAAAGCATCCCGGCGTTTACGGCCCGAAACCGCCCGCAGGACTTGGATTACTCGATCCTGGGCGCCCTCGAGCGGCTCGACCAGGGTCAGGTGTCGGATATGGCCATCACGGCGGAAAAGGGCACGTTTGTCTATGCCGCCGAAAAGAAGCTGCCGGACGCCAGCGAGTCGAACCCGCAGTACGCGGAAACGCGCACCCAAATTGCGACGTACAACTCACGAATGGGTTCGCAGGCCTATATTGCCGAACTGGTCGAAAAGGAACTGAAGAAGTCGGCGCCCACGTCGGAGTAAGCGCCCTTAAAAGTAACGTGCGCGTGCGCGTGCATGCAACGCGTGCTTCCCTTTCGAGGCCCGGGTGTGCATTAATCGCCGCCCATGCCGCTTCGCTTCTACGCTCCGCTAACCGCGCCCTGCCGTTTGTGCGGACGCGGTTTCGAGCACCAGCAGGCGGCGGGCGCGCCCGACCTCCAGGAGTGTCCCACCTGCGGCCAGCCCGTGCACCGTCTGGAAGCGCAGCCGGTAAATTCTCCGAAACTTTCCGCACCGCTCTCCGTCTCGCGCGCAAGACAGGCCGGCTTCACCGTGCTGAAGCGCACGGCCGGGGGCGAATACGAGAAGCAGTAACTTTCACCTCCGCGCTGTGTTCTTGCCAGCATCTCCCGTTCGTCCGCGTCTCAACTTTCTTGTCATGTCACGCCCATCTGCCCGCGCTTCATTTCTGCATCGTGCTTGCTTTCTGGCCCTGCTCGCACTGAGCACCGCCACCGGCGCCCAACAGCCGGTCATAGCGCCCGACCAGCCGTTGACGCTCGATGACGCGGTGGCCTGGGCTCTCCAGAAAAACTTTGGCTTGCAGCGACAGGCGCTGACGCTGGATAACGCGAAGGAAACCGTCATTTCCGCCGACGCGGAATTCGACCCGACGCTCACGGCGTCGGCCGTCCGTTCCCTGAACCAGGCGGCGTCAAACATCAGCGTGCTCGACGGTGCCCAGCGCGAAGGTACCCGAAACGACAATACAACCGTGCGGATCGGTGCCAACCAGCGAATCGAGCAGACCAACGGCACGGTCAGCGTCGCTGCGAACGTCACGCGCCAGTCCACCAACTCGTCGAACGCGCTCCTGAATCCCGCCTACGGCAATGGCATTTCCGCCAACATCAACCAGCCGCTACTCCGCAATGCCGGCCGCGTGAATGCCACCGCCACGCGCGAGCGCGCGAAAATCGCTCTCACCGTCGCCGGGCACAATTACCGCAATAACGTCCTGCAGCTGATCGAGAATGTTGAAAATGCCTACTATAATGTCGTCGCCGCGCGCGAGACGCTGCGCATCCGCCAGATGACGCTCGAGCGGTTTCAACTGCTCGTCGACGAAAACACCGCCCGGCGCACCAGCGGTGTCGCCACCGATTTGGACGTGCTCACCTCCGAGGTCGGCGCCGCCAGCGCGCACCGTGCCGTCATCCAACAGGAGCAGGTCGTGCGCGACGCGGAGGACGCGTTGCTAAACATGATTAACGTGCCGATCTTCGACGCGCGCGTGGGACCGGTGGCCTTCGACGATTATCGCGATGGCGCCCCGAACTTCGCCCAGTCGTACAAGCTGGCGCGTGACACTTATCCGGATACACTTTCGGCGCAGGAGCAGATTCGCAGTCTCGAGATCACGCTCGCGGTAGCGCGCCGTAATCTGCGGCCGACGCTGAATCTCGATGCCACCCTTGGTTACACGGCGCGCGCAACCAGCGCTAATTATCAGCAGACGATCGCCAACCTTCCCAATGACAATGGTAATAACTGGAACGTCAGCCTGAATTACCAGATGCCATGGGGAAAGCGCGCGGACCAGTCCGCGTTTCGCCGGGCGACCAACGATCTAACCTCCCAGCGAATCCAGCTCGAACAGCTGGAACAGCAGTTGATGATCCTCGTGCGCGGCCAGGTTCGCGCGATCGAAACCCAACTCGCCGCCGTCGAGGTTGCCAGTCGCACGACGGGACTCGCCGCCCGCCAGTTCGAGCAGCAAAAGGCGCGTTACGACGCCGGTCTCTCCACCAGCCGCGTCGTCCTGCAGTTCCAGGAGGATCTCGAGAATTCGCGGCTCCAGGAACTCAATGCCAAGCTCGCCCTGCGGCGGGCGGTATCGGAACTTCGCCGGCTCGAGGGCACGTCGCTGGAGCGCTTCCGCGTTCAAATGCCCGAGTAATTTCGCGGGCGGCGCTCACGGCTGACTCGCCATCGGGCCAGGAGAATGCCTGGCTCGGCCGGTATGGCTCTGGTCGTTCGGCTCGTCCTTTGGGGTTGGTTTGGCCTGGCAGTTTTCGCCGGCCAGGCTCTGTGGCTGCAACAGATTCCGCCGCTGGCGGTGCCGGGCATCGGGTTCGCGCTGACCAGCGTGCTTCTCCTGATCTACTTCACCGTCCCGCCGGCCCAGGCTTGGGTCAATGCGCTCCCCCTGCGTTCACTCGTCCTCTTCCACCTGACGCGGTTCATCGGCGTCTACTTTCTGGTGCTCCATCAGCGCGGAGAATTGCCGCGCGACCTGGCGGTCCCAGCCGGCATCGGCGACATCACCGTCGCGACCATGGTGCTGCCAGTCGTGTTTGCACCGCTCGAGGCGGGTGGACGATTGCGAGCCATCACCATTTGGAACGTCGTCGGTTTGGTCGATATTCTGCTGGTCATCGCCACCGTCACGCGACTCAACCTGACGGACCCGGTACAGTTGCGTCCGTTCGCCCAGCTTCCCCTGAGCTTGCTGCCGACATTCCTGGTGCCGCTGATTCTCGCAAGCCACATTGTGATTCATGTTCGGGCCGCGCATGAGCGCCGCGCGGCGCAAGTCGGCTAAGACGGAGCACGGCGATTTGCTCATTCTGCATCCAATGGATCCACCCCCACAGCACTCGCCGGTCCCGCCGCGCGGACCCTCGGGCGCTCGCCTCCAATTCATTTCCCGGTGGCGCGGATGCGCCGGTTTTTCCCTTCTCGGGCTGGCGGTGACTCTGTTTGTCCTGGCGGTGATCGCAGCGGTAGGGACCCCGTTTCTTCGACAGCGAGCCATCGAACGAAAAACCAACGCCATCGTAGCCGACTTGCGCGCCTTTGCGGCGGCTTATCAAGCCTTCGCCCATGAACGCGGTGATTGGCCGCCCCAAGTCGCGCCGGGTGTTGTACCCGCTGGGATGGAAACACGGCTCGCCCAGACATCGTGGAAAGAACCTACGCCGATTGGCGGGCGGTTTCATTGGGCGCGTCGGACGCTGCAACAAGGAATGCGATACGAAGCAGCCCTGGTCATTTCCGATTCGCGCGAACATCAGGTGAGCCGCGACAAGAACCAGCTCGAGCACATCGACCGCCAGATTGATGACGGCGATCTGACCACGGGGAAGTTTCGGCTCGGCTACCGGAACCAGCCGGTTTTTGTCGTCGAAAACTAACTGGAGCGAGTCATGACGCAACCGCCACCGCCCCGCTCAGCCGCATCGGAGCAAGAGTCAGCCGCATCCAACCCGGGCAAGCGTCCTGCCCAAAGGTTTCTCGCGGTGATTCTGCTGTGCGGCGCAGCGGCGCTCGCGACGTATGCCGTCCAAGCGTGGCGGCAGATCGAGAGCGTGGAGGCACGCGTGGCGGTCAACAGGCTGTCAGAACCGACCGAGCTGGCGGCCCGCCAGCATGACGTCATCGGCACGTTCGCAACGGGCGCGGCACCCGGGGATCGCACGCTGATGGTTACCGGCGATGGCAAGATTGAGTTCATCGAAATCGGCGCGGACCCCGCGACCGGCCGAATCACCGACACGTATTACATCGCGCGGCGGGGAAAAAATTTCTCCCTCGTCACGAAAAGCAGCGGTCTCGTCGACGTCGTGAATATCGACACGATGGTTCACTACCGCGACACCTACCGCCGCACGCGCTAGACGGAGGGCGGACGACAGACGACAGACGACAGACGACGGAGGGCGGACACGACCGCCAGCGGAAACGCATCGACTCGCTGGCGCGCGCAGCCACGCCGTCGTTCGTCATCCGCCATCAGTCCTCCGCCATCTGTCCGTCCTCCGTCCGTCCTCCGTCCTCCGTCCGCCGTCCGTCCGCCGTCCGCCGTCCGTCCTCCGTCCGCCGTCCGTCCTCCGTCCTCCGCCATCCGTCCTCCGTCCTCCGCCATCCGTCCTCCGCCATCCGCCGTCCGTCCTCCGTCCTTACTGCGCCGCAAACAACTCTCCGGTCGTCTGTATCGCCCCCGCCATGACGACCTGATGCGGCGGCAACTGCGTTCGAAACCACGTGCGCTGCTTCTTGACCAGAGCCCGGGTATTCCTGGCGATCGCCGCCGCAAGTTGCGGCTCCGGCAACAGCCCGTCGAGCATCGCGAGCACTTCGCGATAGCCAATCGCCTTGGCCGCACTCCGATTTTGCTCCAACCCCGCTGCGCGCAACCGCTGGACCTCGTCCACCAGCCCCGCGCCCAGCATGGCGGCGACGCGTTGCTCAATCCGCCCGGCCAAATCCGAAGATTCCCGGTCCAGACGAGCAAGCACCACCGAATATTCGGCAAAGGGCGGCCGCTGAGCCGCGAAGTCGCGCCTCAGTTCCTCCAGCGTGCGACCCGACGCGAGACAGCGCTCCAAGGCGCGGGCAACCCGCCGCGGGTTGGCGGTGTCGAGCGTTCCCAGCCCAAGTGGGTTCAACCGCCGCAGTTCTGCCACTGCATTGTCGGCGGATAGTTCCGCCACGCACGCCCGGATGGCCGGCGACACGGCCACGCCATCCGCCACCGGACCAAAGAACGTTCGCAGGTAGAAACCGCTTCCGCCGGTGACCAGCACTTTCCGCCCACGGCTTACAATGTCACTGACCACCGCGCGCGCCTGCCCGACATACTCGGTCACATCCATCGGCTGGGTCGGCGGCCGAATATCGATCAAGTGATGCGGGACGCGCGCGAGTTCAGCCGGCGATGGTTTCGCGGTGCCGATGTCCATTCCGCGGTAGAAAAGCAGCGAGTCGCCCGAGATGATTTCCGCGCCGTTATCCTCGGCCCAACGCAACGCCCACTCGGTTTTCCCGACGGCGGTGGGTCCGGTGAGCACGTGCAACACAGCTGGCATTCGCGCGAAAACAAAGCGGCTGCGCCCCCCGGGAGCGAGCGGGGATTGGCCCGAAGGCCAGTAACGTGCCGCGTCCGAATCCCTGCGCGGTTGCCTTCAACGACGCCGGCTGCAATCGCTCACCTCGCCGTTGAAAACCTGTTTCATCGTGAATCTTCGCTCCGGCCGGGCCGCACGTGCGCTGCCCGCGGTGAAACACTATGCCGCCCGCCACGGGGCGAAGGTCATGCTCACGGAACGCGCGCGCCACGCCTGCGAGCTCGCCCAACGAGCGTTGGATGAGGGCTGCGAGCTCGTGGTCGCCGTCGGTGGCGACGGCACGATGAACGAGACCGCCACCGCGCTCATCAACACACCGGCCACGCTTGGATTGATTCCGTGCGGCTCAGGCGACGGGCTCGGCCGCCACCTGCGCATCCATGGTTCGGTGACACGCGCGCTTGGCATCCTGCAGCAGGGGCGGCCACGGATCATCGATACCGGTCTGGCGGATGGCCACCCGTTTTTCACCGTGGCCGGCCTCGGCTTCGAGGCGGAGATTGCGCTGCGTTTCAACCGGCTCCAGCGGCGGGGATTCACGCGCTACCTGCTCACGAGTATGCAGGCCATCCGCCGCTGGGAGCCTCCAGAATTTGTAGTTTCCCACGCCGGCCGGCGCGAAACGATCCGCGCCTTCACGCTCGCCGTGGCCAATTGCGAACAGTACGGCAACGATGCTCGCGTGGCGGTGGGAGCCCGCGTGGACGACGGCCTGCTCGACCTCTGTGCGGTTCCGCCCGTCACGCCTTGGAACGCCCTGCCGCTGGTCTTCCGGCTCTTTCTCGGCAACCTGGCAAATGCCGCGGGCGCGATGAGGCGTTGCGCCGAGTGCTTTGTAATTGAACGCCATTCCCCCGGTCTGCTGCACACCGATGGCGAGGTCCATGAAGCCGGCACCCGGCTGGAATTCCGCGTCCGGCCCAGGAGCTTGCGCGTGATGTGTCCGCCGTAGGAAATTCAGACCGCCCCTCGCCGCCGCGCACATCACACTTCGCGCAACCCGTACGCGCGATTTCGACCCCGCTCTTTGGCGGCGTACAGCGCCTTGTCGGCCGCCGCGACCAATTCGCTCCCGGTCCGGCCGTCCTCGGGCAGCGCCGACACTCCGGCGCTCACGGTCACGCAAAGGACCAGCGAATCGCCCGCGTTGACCGGCACCTGCTCAATCCGCCGGCAGACTCGACGCGCCACCTCGATGGCCGCAGACGCGTCGGATTGCACGAGCAACAAGGCGAACTCCTCACCGCCAAACCGCGCGACCCGATCCACCGTCCTCACCTCCGCGGCGAGCCGGTGCGCGATTTCCCGCAAAACGACATCCCCGGTCGGATGCCCATGCGTGTCGTTGATCGCCTTGAAATGATCGATGTCGACCATCACCAGGGCGAGAGCATGGCCAAACCGCAGCGCCCGTTCCCGCTCTTCACCGAGCAGGCGATCGAATTCCCGACGGTTGAATAATCCCGTGAGCGGGTCGTGAGTCGCCAACTGATGCATCGCATCCAACGTCTCGCCGAGCTTCAACGCGTACCGCAGCGAACGCTCGATCATGCGCGACGTAATCTCGCCCTTTACCAGATAATCCAGCGCACCGGCGTTCATCGCCTCCACGTCGATGCGGTGCGCCGTTTCCGCGGTCAGGAACACGATCGGCGTGCGACAGCCACGGGCCACCGCTTCGCGAATCAGCTGCAGCCCGTCGCGTTCACCGAGCTGATAATCAAGCAGGCACGCCGCGAAAGCGCCGGAAAGAAGTTTGCGGAGCCCGTCCTCATAGGTCGCCGCCCACTCGAGATCGTAGGCCTCGGTCGCAAAGTGCGCGAAATGCGCCTGCGTGATCCGGTACTGCAGCCGATCATCGTCGATCAGCAGGATTTTTCGCCCCATGGCCGAGTGAAAGCCACGCGTCCCCACCTGCCGCAAGGCCAAACTCGTCGGCGCCCCGGCCGGGCGGCGGTCAAGCACGGCTATGCACGCTTCACGCCGGCCACCAGGTCAGCGGTGCGCGCCGCAATCGCCGCGGGAATCTTTGCGCGCTCGTGCAGGTGATCGCGGATGCAATTCACCAGTGCGCTGCCCACCACCACACCATCGGCATGCGCGGCGACCTGCTGCACCTGGGCGCGCGAACCAAGCCCAAACCCGACCACCATCGGCAGCCGCGTGGCTGCACGGATGCGGGCCACGGCCTCGGGAATATTCGCCGCCACCTGGTCGCGCACACCCGTCACACCCTCGCGGGACACGTAATAGAGGAACCCGGTTGTGTTTTCCGCGATTTTCGCGATCCGCGCGCCGGGCGTGGTCGGCGCAATGATGAAAACGGTATCCACTCCGTGGGCACGGCATGCGAGGCCGAGTTCGCCCGCCTCCTCCGGCGGGAGGTCGAGCGCCAGGATGCCGTCGACTCCCGCCGCCTGGGCGGCGCGCACATACGCATCCACCCCCTGCGCGAACACCAGATTGTAATAGGTGTAGAAGACGATCGGCGCCGGGCTGAATTCGCGTATCCGCCGAACGAGTTCGAACACCCGCGCCGCCGTCATTCCGCTTTCCAGCGCGCGCTGGGCCGCCAGCTGGTTTGTCAGGCCGTCCGCCAGTGGATCGGAAAACGGCACGCCCAGTTCAAGGATGTCCACGCCGCTGGCCAGCAGGGCCCGGCATACCTCCACCGAAGTATCGAAATCGGGATCTCCGGCGCAGACGTAGGCGACAAAGGCGGCTCGGTTCTGCGCCCGGGTGCGGGCAAAAACTTCCTGGAGGCGGGACATGAAGGGAAAACCTTGGCGGGGACCCGGCGCAAAAGACACGCCAAAAAACTCAGTCCGCCTTCACGTCGACGATCTCGTCCGGCCGCTCCCGCAGCCAGGTCTTGAAGTCCAGAATCTGCACCGGGGTGCCGAGGACGAGAATTTCGTCGCCCGCCCGCAGGACCTCGTGCGCCGACGGATTGAGAATCCGCAGGCCGCCGCGATGCACGCCGGCGACCTGCACCCCGTAATCGCGCGCCACCGAAAGCGCTCCGAGCGTCCGGCCCGCGGCGCGGCTCCAGCCCGGGATGAGGATCGACTCCATGCGCACATCTTCGAAGACCGAGTCCATGGTCTTCACCGGCGACACCCGGCTGAGGAATTTCCGGCCCGCCTTCACCTGTTCGGTCGTGCCCATGAGCAGGACCTTGTCGCGCGGATACAACACTGCATCCGGCGTCGGCAGCGGGATCATGAAGCCCTGCCGTTCGATTCCAACGACGGAACAGCCGAATCGCGACCGCAGGTCCAGCTCGGCGATTCGCCTGCCCTGGCAATCGGCCAGGTCCGGCAGCGTGCAATCGATCATGTGGAGGTTCCAGTCGCTGTGCGGCTGCAGCCACGGCGCCGTGGTGGCGGTCATCTTCGAATCGGTCGACTCGATCACGCTGAGAATTTCGACCTCCATCTCGCTGTGCCAGTGGATCAGCCGCCGGCGCAGGAGCAGCAGGGCAAACACGGCCACGACCGCACTGAGCACGAGCAGCCACCTCGCCCGGCCCTCCGCGGGCAGAATTGCCGCGAGCCAGACATACATCATGGCGCCGGCGCCGATCTTCAGCGCGTTCTCAATGACCGGCTTCAATCGCTTCGCGTGCCCATGGCCGCGCGTCGACACTTCCGCGTAAAGCATGGCCATGGCTGAAATGTTCCGCCAAATCGCCACGAGGGGCGCGAGCGTCACCAGGACCAGCGCGGTCCAAAACATCACCTCCAGCCCGTGCGGAAACAACCAGTCGTGCCCCAGCCATAATTCCAAGGCCTCGAGTATTTGACCTGAGAATACGATCAGTCCCGTAACGAACAGCGCCCCCACCACCACCTGGGCCACCCGCTTCCGACTGAGCTGCCACAACAGGTTCCGCGCCCGCCGCGCGCGCAGCCGATCCAGCCAGCCATGGTACGCCTTCAGCCAGTCGTCCAACCACTGCGGCTGCCGCGCGAGCACCGCGTTGGCGATCGTTTCCGACCGGCGGGTGAGCCACGGGGCGACCAGCGTCGTGAGCAGCGAGACCCCCACAGCGAGCGGATAAAAACGCGGGGGCACCACGGCCGCGGCCACGCCGAGCTGCGCAATGATGAAAGAAAATTCGCCGATCGGCGTGGCGGTGAGTCCGGTCCGCAATCCGTCCTTCAAGGGCGTCCCAATCAACGCCAAGCCCGCCGTGACTGCAGCCGGTCTCGCCAGCAAGGTGAAGACGGCCACCGAAAAAATCAGCGGTAATTCCGCCCGCAGGTCGCGCACGTCGATTTGCATGCCGATCGCGACAAAAAACACCGCGCTGAAAACATCCCGCATCCCTTCAAAAGTCCGCTCGACCTGGTGCCGGTGCATGGTTTCCGCGACAATCGTTCCGAGGAGGAACGCGCCCAGCGCGAGCGAGTAGCCCGCCGTGTCAGCTACGACCGCCAGCCCGAACAACATCGCCGCGATGCCGATCGTCTGTAGTTCCTCGTCGGCCGCGATGCTCATCCGGCGCAGCAGCCAGGGCACCAGCAGCAAACCAGCGATGCCGGACAGCACGACAAAGGCGCCCAGGATCAGCAGCGTCTCCCCCACCTGGGCGCGCGCCCCGGTGCCCATGTGCACGAGGGAATTCAGCAGCGTCAACATCACGACGGCAACGACGTCCTCGAGCACCGACACGCCCATCGCCAGCTGCCCCGGGCGTTCATGGTTCGTACCGGTTTCATGGAGGATTTTCCCGATGATGGCGGAGGACGAAACCATCAACATGCCGGCGAGGAACAGCGACTCGCGCCCGGTCCAACCCATCGAAATTCCGAGCAGTCGCGACAGATAATAAATCACCACGGCGCTGACCGCCGTCGCGATCATCAGCGACAGTCCCAGTCGCCGCAGCTTGCGCACGCTCAGCTGGAGCCCGATGGAGAACATCAGGAAAACGAGCCCGACCTGCGCCAGCGTCTGGATCCGCGATGTGTCGGACACGAGCGTGACCGCGGGATTGAACGGTCCCACGACCATGCCGGCGACGAGGAATCCGACCACGGCCGACAACCCAATCCGCTGGCACAGCCAGCCCACCACCCCGGCGACAACGAGGATAACCGCCAAATCCTGGATGAATTCAATTCCTTGCATCGCCAGTGGACTGGTTAGGACGCGGCGAAGCCCGCTTTGCGTCAAGCCCGTGCGCGCGCCGGCGGCGTTTCCCCTGCGCGATAACACCCCGCCACGGTGCCGGCCGCGAAGTCACTTGCGCCCGCCGGGCGGGCCGGGATTAGTTTTTCCGTTCCGGCCGTGTCGACCAACTTTTCCCCCACTCGCGCCGCTTCAGTCGTATCCAAGGGATCCCGGCCACAGGGGCTCGGGGCCGTTGCGATGATCGCGCTGGCGGCGCTGCTCGCGTTTCACAACAGCTTCTCGACGCCGTTTCATTTGGACGACGAGATCAACATCGTCGACAACGCGTCGATCCGCGCGCTGTGGCCGCTGGGCCCCGTGCTGTTCCCGCCGACGGATGTGTTTTCAGCGGGCCGCCCGCTCTTGAACCTGAGCTTTGCCGTCAACCATGCGATCGGCGGCCAATCGGTCACCGGCTACCACATCGTCAACTTCGCCGTGCACGTCCTCGCTGGTTTGGTGCTGCACGGAATTCTGCGCCGGACATTCGCCAGACCGGCGGTGCGCGGCGCCGTGGGTGCAGCCGGACCCGGCCTCGCCCTCGCGGCGGCGGTCCTGTGGGTCGTGCATCCGTTGCACACCAATTCAGTGACCTACATTTCGCAACGCGCGGAATCGCTGATGGGTTTGTTTTACCTGCTCACGCTCTACAGTTTCATCCGGAGCACCGAAGCGGCGGGGCGCGTCTGGCCCGCCGTCGCGATGGCGAGCTGCTTTGCCGGCGTCGCGACCAAGGAGGTCATGGTGACCGCGCCGCTGCTTGTATTTCTCTACGATCGCACGTTCGTCGCCGGCACCTTCCGGCAGGCATGGCGCCAGCACGGCCGGCTCCATCTTGGGCTGGCGGCCTCGTGGCTGTTGCTCGCCTTTCTACTCGCGAGCACGCGAATCGCGGACCGCGGCATCGGCACCGGCTTCCACTATTCCCCTTGGTCGTATCTGCTTGTTGAATGCGAGGCGCTGGTCCGCTACCTGAAGCTCTGTTTCTGGCCTTTCCCCCTGGTCTTC
Source organism: Opitutales bacterium (assembly GCA_038204695.1). GTDB lineage: Bacteria > Verrucomicrobiota > Verrucomicrobiia > Opitutales > Opitutaceae > ER46. The sequence goes on from JBBRCR010000042.1 coordinate 21,468, forward strand.
GATTACGGGCCTGATCTGGCCGTCGCGGGCATGGGCGACCTCGCCCCCCGCGCCCTGCTGCTGCTGGTCCTGCTGGCGGCGACGATCGCCGCGTTGCGGCGGATGCCCGCCATCGGTTTCGTCGGCTGCTGGTTTTTCCTCATCCTGCTGCCGACCTCGAGCATCGTGCCCGTCGCCGGCCAGCCCATCGCGGAAAACCGGGTTTATCTCGCATCCATCGCGGCGATGGTCGCGTTGGCCATCGCCCTGAACCGGTTGGCCGGCCGGCGGGCATTTGGCATGTTGGTGGTGCTCGGCGCGGCGTTGACGACGCTGACGAGTTGTCGGAATCGCGACTTCGAGTCGGAACTTCGGCTATGGGCGGACACGCTGCGGAAAACGTCCGGCAACTCACGCGCGTTTCACCTCCACGCCAAGGCGCTGCTCAATGCCGGTCGCGTGGACGAGGCGATCCGGGAGCTCGAAACGTCGGTGCGGCTGCGTCCGCTTCACTTCACGTTCGCCCGGCTGGGCGTTGCACTTTTTCAACAGGGCCGCAGCGCGGAGGCCCTCCCGCGACTCGAGGCGGCCGTGCGCCTGAAACCGGATTATGTCAGCCACCGCGTCAATTTGGGCGGGGTTTATTTCGCCCTCGGCCGGCCGCAGGATGCAGTCGCCCAATATCAGGAAGCGCTGCGGTTAAATCCGCGGCATGTTCCGGCCCACGCCAACCTCGCCATCGTCCTCGGCCGCCTCGGTCGTTTCGCCGAGGCGATCGCGGAATTCGAAGAGGTCCTCCGCCTCGACCCCAATCATCCCGCGGCGCCCCAGGAAATCGCCCAGCTGAAAGCGCTCGACGCGCGTTCGCTCCCGCCGGTTCCGTGAGCCGCGGTTGGCGCCGCCCGGCCCGGCATCCGACCCGGCCACGCGTTTCGGTGGCGCGGCATCATCCCGGCTTCGCCGCAAGGGGTGAACGTGTATTTACCGCGTTGACACTCCTGAGCGCCACCGATTCGTTTCCGTCGGCGGCACGCCGCCCTCCGCTTCCGCAACACATGGCGAACATCTTTGGCTATTTCTCGAACGATATCGGCATCGATCTCGGCACGGCCAACACACTCGTTTACGTCAAAGACAAGGGTATCGTTCTTCGCGAACCGTCGGTGGTCGCGCTCGATACGAACACCCGCAAAGTCCGTGCGGTCGGCGATGAAGCCAAGCGGATGCTCGGCCGGACCCCCGGCAACATCACGGCCATTCGTCCGATGAAGGACGGCGTCATCGCGGATTTCGATGTGACCGAGGCGATGCTGCGCTATTTCATCCGCAAGGTCTCCAGCAACGCTTTCCGCGCTCCGCCCCGCGTGGTGATCGCGATTCCCTCCGGCATCACCGAAGTGGAGAAGCGCGCAGTGAAGGAATCGGCGATGCACGCCGGCGCGCGCGACGTGATCACCATTCCGGAACCCATGGCGGCCGCCATCGGCGTCGGTCTGCCGATCGACGAACCCGCGGCCAACATGATCGTGGACATCGGCGGCGGCACGACCGAAATCGCGATCATCTCGCTGAACGGCATCGTATTCTCAAAGTCGATTCGCGTCGCCGGCGACGAACTCGACCTGGCGATGATCAATTACATGAAACGCGCCTACAATCTCCTCATCGGTGAGCGCACCGCCGAGGAGATCAAGTGCCGCGTCGGCTCGGCTTATCCCTTGGAAGAGGAATTGACGATGGAGGTGAAAGGCCGCGACTCGGTCGCCGGGCTGCCGAAGACCATTCACATCACTTCGCAGGAGATCCGCGAAGCGCTGGCCGACACCATCGCATCGATCGTCGATGCGGTGCGCGTGACGCTGGAGCGTTGCCCGCCCGAACTTTCGGCTGATCTGGTGGATCGCGGTTTCATCATGGCGGGTGGCGGCGCGTTGATTCGCGGCATCGACAAATTATTGAGCGAGAAAACGGGCCTGCCGGTCACGGTGAGCGAAGATCCACTGTCCGCAGTGGCCAACGGCACCGGCGCCGTCTTGAACGATCTGTCGTGGTTGATGCAGAATGCCTGACGGCGGACCGGGCGCGCGCGGCCCGCGTGCGGCGTGAGTTGGAACACGTTGGCCTGCGACCCGCGCGACGTTTTCACTCGTCACGCCGCACTCCTGTCCCGTCACTCTGAGCGTGCCCACGAAACGAATCGATCAACTCCGGCCCTTCCTGGCGCTCGGGATAGCGGCAGCCATTTGGCTGCTGCTGCCGGTCGTGATCAAATCGTTCGTGCGCGCCAGCTTTTTCGAACTCACCGCGCCGATCACGGTGGCCGCATCGCGCATCCGCGACCTCCAGGAATTCTGGTCGCTGCGGCTGCATTCCAAGGACGATCTGATTGAGGCCGGCCGCGACCTGGCGCGCGTGAATGCCTCGTACGAGGTGGCGGTGCAGCAGAATACCGAACTGCAGGCGGAGATTTCCCGTTTGGAAAACCTGCTGCGGCTGCCCTCGTTCCAGGAATACCGCTACGAGCACGCGCGCGTGGCGCGGCGTGATTTTTCCGGATGGTGGCAGCGCATCGTCATTCGCAAGGGCCGCAATTTCGATATCCCGGTCGGCGCGCCGGTGGTGTTCACCGGCGGCGTCGTGGGGCGGGTGACCGAGGTTCACCTCGCGACCTCCGTCGTCGAGTTGATCAGCAGCCCCCAAGTGCGGCTCGCGGGGGTGGTCGAGGGGGATCCGCTGGGGCGGCCCATCAGCTTCCAGGGCGGCGTGAACCTCACGTTCGCGCCGCCCACCGGCATCGTCGAGTTTGTGCCGCTGGATGTGATCGCCAACGCGAATTCGCCCAAGCGGCTCGTCACCTCCGGCCTCGGCGGTGTCTTCCCCCCGGGTCTCACCCTCGGCACCATCGTCAAGGCGGAACTCGGCAGCGACGGATTGTTCAAGTCCGGCGAGGTCAAGCTCGATGAACGCCTCGGCTCCGTATCCGAAGTGACGGTACTCGTGCCGTTGATTCCCTCCAGCCCCTGACGTGAAGCGCCGGATCATCGTTCTCTTTGCCGGGCAGATTCTGCTCTGGGCGATGGTCGCCCAGGTGAATCATGCGCTCACGCCGCTCCGGCTCTACGTTTTCGCCGGTGCGCTTTTCGTCGTGTATGGCGCCCTGCTCCAATCGTGGCGGGCCGGCATGACGTCGACGCTGCTGGCGGGACTCATGTGCGACGCTTCGGCGCCCGTCGACTTCGGCACGCACATGCTGCTGTTTGCCGCCGCCCACGTGGCGGTGTATCACCTCCGGGATCGGCTGCCGAGGGAGGACACCATCGGGCAGATCGTGGTGGTGCTGCTCGTCAATCTCGGGCTGTTCCTGGTCTTTTCCGGCACGCAGATTCATCGCTCACCCGCGCCGATGGCAATCTGGCCCCGGTTGATCGCCGATCTTTTGTGTTCGCAGGTGTTTCTCTTGCTAATCACCCCGTGGTTTTTTGCGCTGCAAACCCGCGCCCTGGTGCTCGTCCGCCTGGAACGCGAAAACTTCGCTTGAGGTTTTCGCCGGGCGCAAACCTAACTGGCTCCGCTGCGACGACCATGATTACGCTCACTGCACCTGCGCCAGCCGGGCTGCCTTTCCGAGACCAGGCGGATGGGGCGGGTCTGCCGGCCGCGTACCGCCATGTCTGATGTGAATCTCGCGGATCGTTCCGGCAGCCTGGTCGAGTCGCACAAAGGCTACGATCCGCGGATCATTTTCTTTTATTTCCTGACCGCCGGACTGCTGCTGCTCCTCGCCGTCGGGCTGGCGTATCAGCAGCTCTCGAAAACGGGCGAACACGCCAACGCCGAGCGCCAGCAGAATCAGCGCCGCATCCTGGTGCCGGGCCCGCGCGGCAACATTTACGATCGCCATCACAAACTGCTCGTCGGCAACCGGCCCCGCTTCTCCGTCCGCCTGCTGCTGGATGAGCTGAGGCCCGAGATCCGGCGGGAACAGATCCGCATCCGGAAGAACTACCGCGCGATGGAGGACAAGGATGTCCCCACGACCTGGCAGCTCGAGCAAATCGCCCGCGCTTCCGTGGTGCAGCGCTACCTCGACCAGGTGAACCAGATTCTCCATCGACAGGAAAAAGTGGATACGCGGGAGCTGCAGCGGCACTTCAGCCGCGAACTGCTGCTGCCCTTCACGCTGATCGACGACCTCGAAGCCGCCGAATACGCGCGGCTGCTCGAGGGGCTGCCGGTCAACTCCCCTGCCAACGTCTACTCCTTCAGCACGCGCTATTACCCGTATGGCTCGGCGGCGTCACACACGCTTGGTTACGTGGGTTCGACCGACGATCTCGAGGTCGAGGATCTTCCGGGCGGGGACCTGAAGACGTTCAAGATGAAGGGCACCATGGGGCGCGACGGAATCGAGAAACGCTTCGACTCCGTGCTCCAGGGCGAGGCCGGCGGCGCCATTTTCCGCGTCGATCCCGCGGGCAATCGCGTCAACCCGCCCATCCAGGTCGTACCGCCGAAGATGGGGCGCGATCTCACGCTGTCGCTCGATGTGGATTTGCAGCTGGCCGCCGAAAAGGCGCTGGGGGAAACGGAGATGGCCGGCGCCGCCGTGGTCATGGATGTCAACACGGGTGAAGTGCTCGTGCTGGCGAGCAAGCCGGACTACGATCTTTCGCAATTTTCGCCGCGCATCAGCGCCGCCACCTGGGCCGATGCCAATGCGCGCGGGGCCTTGTTCCCCCGCGCGGTGCAGGGCACCTACCCGCCGGGATCGTCGTTCAAAATCCTGATGACAATCGCGGGATTTCGTTCCGGCGTGATCACGACCGAAGGCACCGCGTATTGCCGCGGATTCTTCAAGTTGGGGCGGGAATTCGACTGTCATGATCGCCATTCCCACGGCGAAATCGGAATCGAAGAAGCGATTGAAAAGAGCTGCAACGTGTTCTTCTACGAGCACGGCTACAAGATGGGCCCCGACGTGATCGCCAGCGAGGCGCGGCGGTTCCATCTCGATCGGCCGACGGGCATCGAACTCGCCAACGAGACCCGTCGCATGATCATTCCCGATCCGGAGTGGAAGAAAAAAGACCGCCAGCAGCCGTGGGTCGGCGGTGACACCGTGCTGCTGTCGATCGGACAGGGCTTCGTCGCCGTGAGCCCGTTGCAGATGGCGTGCTTCACGGCTTCGGTGGCGCGCAATGAAGTTTGGACGCAACCGACGCTCCTGCACCAGCCGAACCGGCCGCGCCAGCGCACCGAGCCGATCGGGCTCACATCGGCGCAGCGGACCGCGCTGTTGCACGGCATGGAACGTGTGACGACCGGAGCCAGCGGCACGGCGCGGATCCTGCAAAATGGCCGCCAGGGATTGCCACCTTTGACCGGCTTGTCCATCGCGGCAAAAACCGGCACCGCGCAGGCGCACACGGCGAAAGGCACCATCAATTTCGCCTGGCTGATCGCCTTTGCGCCCGTCAACGACCCGCAAATCGCCATGGCGATAGCGATCGAAGGCGACACGCCGGGTGAGGAAACGGGCGGCGGCCGGTATGCCAGTCCGGTGGCGCACGCGATATTTCAGACGTGGCTCGATCAGAAAACGAAGCCCGCCGCGCCACCGGTGAAGTTCAAGACCGAGTGAGAGCGGCTGGGGTTTCGTCCGTCCGCCGGCGCTCGTAACCACACGCCGGATTCACCCGGCGGCTTTTCTGCGCGCGCGCAACGCCTGCCTCGCCCGGCGGAAAACGGCCGGCGGAGCCGGCCAGGTTTCGCGCCGCCCAAACCGCAGCTGCTGCAACTCTCCGACCACCCGATCGAGCATCTCCCGCTCCGTCGATCCCATCCGCCCGGCTTCCTTCGCCGGGCCCGCTGCAACGGAGTGAAGGCGAAACTCCCCTTCCGAAATCTGCCGCAACCACCGCGCTGCTTCGCGCCGGACCGGATGGAGATGATGCGCTCCACGTCGCCGCCAGAGACGTCGCCACCAATCGCCACCGAACGACCGGGCAAGCCAGACGAGCACGACCAGTCCGAAGATGAGCCCAAAGCTGTTCAGGATTCGCCGCATGTTCCAAGGTGCCCTGGCCCAGGCTTTGAATCCCGCCAGCATCTCTTCCACCGCCGCCTGAATTCGTTTGCCGGAGTTCTGCGTCGCCTCTTTGACGGCGCGCAAGGTTTCGACCTGCGACTGCTGATCGAAGCTGACGATCCGGCGGTACCAGAACACGCGCAGGCTATCGAGCCGCGCCGTCCAGCTTCGATCCAGCCGGGCCGTAATCGCCGCCTGGCCTTTAACGTCCTCCGCCGGGGTACCGGCCGGCGCGCCCAACGGATCCGCCCGCAGCCACGAACCCGACTGCGGATCGAAGAGCTCCGCCCAGGCATGCGCGTCCGAATTTCGAATCGTGAAATTATTCGAGTAGGCGTTCCACGTGCCCCCCTTGAAACCGGTCACGATGCGCGCGGGAAAGCCCGCGGCCCGCGCGAGCAGCACGAACGAGCCGGCGAAAAGTTCACAATGCCCCGCCTCGCGCGAACCCATCCACAACACGAGCGGGTCGCCGTCGCCCGCCGGCAGGCGCGGCGACAACGTGTATCCATGATTCTGACGCAGCCAGCCGCTGATCCGCGGCGCCACCTCGGTGGCGGGCAAAGGTTCCTCGCCGAGGATGCGCCGCACGTGCGCCTCGAGTTGCGCCCGGTCGGCATCATTCACGTGAAGATCGAGCGACAGCACCGACCGCGGGGTCCGCGTCCGGTTCTCCCATCGCCGGGCAAAATCGAAGTCGCG
>JBBRCR010000043.1:0-28052 GCA_038204695.1 Opitutales bacterium
ACCGATGATCCCGCCCTTGCCGTGGGCGCCCTCGTGATGCACGGAGTTGTGCAGGCCCTCCGCGACCAGGCACCACTGCACGGTCAGTAAATCGACGCGCGCCGATTGGGCGGAAAGACATTCGTCGACCCCCCAGCTGACACTGCAATGATCCAGGATGATATTCGCACCCGCCGAAACGGAAATTCCGTCCTGGGCCTTGCCACCCAGGTCGCCGAGCCGGGAGCGTAGAAATCGCACGACGACATGATCAGCCGACACCTCGAGCGCATGGTTGCGCACCGTGATGCCGTCACCTGGAGCCGTCTGACCCGCGATCGTGAGATTGGGTTTGTCGAGCACCAGCGGCGACTCCAGGGCAATCGTTCCCGAGAGGTCGAACACGATCGTGCGCGGACCGCTGGCGGTACGGATGCCCTCGCGCAGCGAACCCGCGCCCGAGTCGTTCAGATTGATCACCTGATACACGTCACCGCCCCGGCCACCCTGGGCAAACCGGCCGAATCCTTCGGCGCCGGGGAAAGCCGGTTGCTGGGCAACGGCCGACAAGGCGACCGATGCGGTCAGCCCAGCGAGGAGAAGTATATTCATGGTATTCAATTTGCTGAGACCTCGACCAAACGGCAGCGGCGATTGGCGCCTTTAATCAAGTCGAAGGCGTCGGCGAGTTCGCCGGTCGGCGTGTGAGCCCGGAACCGCAACCGGTCTCCGTCAATCGAAACGATCTGGTAAAGTTGAACGCCTTCGATCCGGCGATCCTGCCAGTTGGAAACGACCCGGCCCAGCTTCGGGCCACTCACGGAAACGACATACATGGTGCCGGTGGATTCCTCGAAACGCGATGCGCCCGCGGGCAGATTGCGACCGCGCGCATAGGTGTGATTGTGTCCCTGGAGCACGAGGTCGACGCCATGGCGCTCGTAGACGGGACGGATGATTTCGTTGAGGTTCACGGTCTGCTCCTCCTTCTCGCCGGTCGTGTTGAAGACCGGGTGGTGGTGGGTCACGATGGTCCAGCGGTGCGGATTATCGCGGAGAACTCCGTCGAGCCATTGCGCCTGCACCCGGGCGGCTTCGGCATCCAGCGAAATCTGCGTTGAAGACAGCGCGATCAACCGCACGCCCTGGATATCGAGGTACCAGACAACCTCCTCGAGTCCCTTGGGACCGTTGAGCGGCAGCGCGAAGTGCGCCCGCCAATGAGGAGTCAGCTTCGTGGCGCCATCCAGATACTCGTGGTTTCCAGGCGTGGCGAGAATCGGAACCATGCCATTGATCCAGCCACTCGCCTCGAACCACTGCCCCCACTGGCTGTCGTGTTGCAGAGGATGCGTCGCCGGTTCGAGGAAGTAGCCGTTCGCTTTGCGCAGATCCACGAGGTCTCCGCCGTGCAGGATGAAGCGGGGCCGGGGTAGATCCTGGAACGCCGCCCGGACCACGCGGGACCAGTGCGTTTTCACCTCTTCCTGGGCGTCGCCGTAGTAGATAAATGAGAACGGTCTCGCGTCGCGGTGCGCGGTGCGGAACTGAAGCCACTCACTCCATAGCCCAAGCTCACGGTCGCCCACGCGATAAGTATATAGCGTATCAGGCTGCAACCCGGCGAACGCCGCCGTGTGGACGCTGGCGGCACCGTTTCCAGTCGTCATCGCGTGCGTTTCCCGCGCCGGCAGACGTCTGGCCTGGTGGCGGAACTCGGGGCCGGGAGTGGCGAGCGCAAATTCCGCCACCGGATGCGCTGCCTGCGGCGATGTGCGCCACGTGACCGCCTGGGTGGTAGCCGGATCATCGTCCCACGTCAGCATGATCCGGTCGGGCACCGGGCTGGCGAGGTAGCGCGCATCCTGCAAAGCGACATCGGCATTCCCGTGCAGTTGACCCGCAAGCGCGAGGAGAAGGACTCCGAGCGCCGCGTGTGAATTGATTGAGCGCATGGCTAGCGTGTGTTGGCGCCCATCCGCGGTTCAACTCTGGTCGCGTTAAAACGGGATTAGCGCTGCGGTCAGGCTCGACTCAGAATCTTCCGCGCACACCGAGCATGACGCGTTGGCCGATATCCTGTACTCGAAAGGCCAGATTACGGCCGTTCGCGCGCGGCCCGCCGGCGGTCTGCCGAAGGTCCTTTTCGAATACATTGGACACGTCGGCAAAGACCGACAGCCAGCGCGTAAACCGGTAGGCGACGCTCACCTCGCCATTGAGTTCACTGTCAGCGAACTCGTTTTGCATGATGATGTCGCTAAAACCCGTCTGGTAGCTCCCGTTGTAATTCATATGGAAGCGCAGCGTCCACGGCATCTGTTCATAGGCGATGCCGAAATTCCACACATCGGGGATGATATCAGTGAGATCCCCCTTCGACGTCACATGGGTATAGTTGGCGTACGTGCTGAAGCCCTTCAGCCACCGGGCAAACCCACCGAGGTGCTGACTGTAGGCAACCTCGAATCCCTGGATCCGACCACTGCCGCGATTACCTTCGGACCGGAACGACCAGCCTTCATACCGGGGATCGAGTCCAAATTGCTGCAGTAGCGCGGGCGTGAGGTTGGTTTGGATGGAATAGATGAAATTCTTCAGATCCTTCTGAAAGGCACCAATTGACAGCAACCCGACGGGCTCGAAGTAATATTCGACGCTGGCATCGTAATTCTTCGACTCCTGCGGGAGCAGACCGACGTTGTTCATCCGAATGCTTTGCGCCGGATCGCCGTCGTCGCTCACGGTGTCGTTGATCGACGTTTTCGGCATCAGCCGCTGGAAAGCCGGCCGGCCGATCGTCTCCGAATAGCTGAGACGGGCGAGCAGATTGGCCGTGAAGTCGTAGCGGAAATGCAGTCCGGGAAACCAGTTTTCGTACCGGCGCTTGTGCTTCAGCAGCTTCCATTCGGACCGGTAATAATCGATCAGCTGCTGCTCGGATGCGCCCGCCGGCGGGCCGGCCTCATTGCGATCGTAGACCCAGCCGGTGCCCTTCACGATTGTTTCCTCCCGCCGCAGACCACCCAAAACGTGAAGTTTTCCAAGGCGCGTACTGGCCTGTATATAGCCAGCCGTAATCTCTTCGCTCACCGAGCCATCGTCTTGAAAGGACTCGCGGATCTCGCGGGGCGAGAAGGTCTGCTGCCAGTATTGCGGGTTCTGCTGGGTAAACTTGAAAATTTCCTGCGCGTTGGCGAACACCGCGAGATTCTCATACCGCTCGATGCCGAAAAACGGACGACTCTGCACGACCGCCGACGCTTTGAACACGTTCCAGTCCGGCGCCCGATAGACCCGGTCCCGCCGGCCGTCCTCGAAGAATCCCCGCTCGAGTTCCTGCCCACGATAGCGGATGCCGGCCTTCACGGTCAGCGGCCGGGTCGTAGCGAAGGTCTTCGTCAGGTTGGCCTGGCCCGACCAGACGGCTTCCTCGGAATCCCCATAACGGTAAAAGGGCGACTTGGTGATGCTCGCGTTGTTCCAATCACCCATCAGACCCGTGCCCGTCGTCCGGGTAAGAGTCGGAAAATAATCGAGGTTGTCCTCGCGCTCGATCACCCACGCCGTGTCCCGGGCGCCCTGGAGGTTGAAAAGCCAGCGATCCTCATGGCCATTGGCCGGAGCATAGGTGGCGCCGTAATCGAGTTTGTATCCAGAGTCCACCCACTGCTTCTTGCCGCCACCCTCGAAGGACCAGGTCCGCTGGGTGTTGAGCGTGGTATTTGACTGGGTGGCTTCGCGGCCCAGCGCGAACACCGTGCGCAGGTTGTCCGAAGGCTCCCGGGTGCTCAGGTCACGGACGTCGATGCCCGGCCGGGCACGATCTTCCCGCACTTCAACCGTGAATTCCCGGGCGAGGTTCTCCTGGGTGTAGTCATTGAACATCACGCTGAAATGGGCGGTCGATGTGTCATCGAACCGGTACTCGAATTTCGCGCCGCCCCCTGTGCGTTCGCGCGAACGTACGTCCGGGTTGAAACGAACCCGCCAGACGGGGTTCGGGCCTTCGGCGGAGCCCGCATAAAACGTACTCGCCGCATCACGGTCGCGAAACGACTTGTTGTAGTTCAGCGTCAGAAAAATGCCCAGCTTGCGCTCCGCCCCGAGCACATCGGAATATTGAAGATTGCCGAACGGCCCGGTGTTGTTGAACAGCGTCTGATGGTTGATGCCGGCGCGATAACTAATATAGCGACTCTTCGTGTCGAACGCCGAGCGGCTGATCATGTTTACCGTGCCCCCGATCGCGTCCGCATCCATATCCGGAGTTGGCGATTTGATCACCTCGATGCTTTCGATGTAATCAGCGGGCAGCTTGTCCACTTCGAACTCGCGGGTGGTCTTTTGACCGCCGGGGCTCGGCAGCCGCGTGCCGTCGAGCGTCACCGCCGTGTGCTCGGGCGCGGCCCCGCGCACGCGTACCGTCGTCACTTCGTCGATACTGCCGCCGGTGCCGATGCCCGGCAGCCGCTTCAGGAACTCGCCCAGATTTCCGTCGGCAATATCGCCAAACGCATCCGTCGCCACCACCGTCTTGAGGTTCGCGGCCTGACGTTGCACGGCGATCGCGTGGGCATTGCCCTCGCGAATGCCGGGGACGACGAACTCCTGGAGTTGGTAGACTTCCGAAGTCAGCGCGATGGCCGGCACCATGGTACGGCCCGCGGTCACCGCCACGCGGGTCGACAACGAATCCAACCCGGGATAACTCACCCGCAGAACCTGCGGCCCGGCGGGAACGCGATCAATTTGAAAGCGGCCCGTGCGGTCCGTCGCTGCAGACAGCTCGGTTCCCTCCACCGCGACCATGGCGTCGGCGAGGTAGTCACCTGTCGCCGCGTTCATCACGGTGCCGATCACGACGGAATGGGGGGCGGCCGTCTGGCCAAAGCCCACGGATGAAAGGGCCAGCACCGCGCCGACGAGCAAAGCCATGCCCGGCCTCGTGGTGATTCCGTGGAGTCCAGCGGCGATGCGTGCATACCACGGCCCCGGAGCCGGCGGCACATGTGCGTCGGTGACCACGGTAAAGGAGACGGCTGCGCAATCATTGAATTTGCGCCGATCAGTCAGCGCGGACATGAGCAGAACTGAATCGATCTTCATGGGGGATGCTATCGATGTTTTACGCCGGGACAGAAAACGTAAGCGCCAGCACGCACCTGCCGTCAACGGACTGCAATCAAGGATTTATGAGTCGTCACCCTCTTTCGCTTTCTTGTGGTCGTACTTGAAGGTGCGTCCGTAATAGGCATTGAGCAGGGCGACCGCCTGGCCCTCTCCCAGCCGGTTGCGGAATTGGTCCAGCATCTCGTTTTCGGCGAGACCCGCCGCCATCTGATCAAGACGCTTTCGCTGCGTGCGAAACGCCCGCTCGGTGACTTCGACCGGATCGACTTGCGTGTGGAGGATGGCCTGAAGCTCCGGCAATACGGTTTGCGCACCCGGGTCTTCAAACCGGTTCTGAAGCTCGCCCGGATCCTCCGCCATATTGAAGAGCAGCCCGTCGTGCCAGGTGAAGTGGATGTATTTCCAGTCGCCTTGGTGTTCGCCAGCTGGCCGGTTTCCTCCAGCGCATCCCAGATTTGGCCGATGTAGTCATCGAGCTCGTTGATCATCGCGTAATACGCCGCCCGCGCGCGCCGGATGCGCTCCTCGGGGATCGGTGTCGCGATGTCCTTGAAATGCCGGAGCTGCGCGTAAACGAAGTGCAGGTCTTCGAGATGCCCGGGAGGAACGTTCGGCCGATCCACGCGAGCGAGATGGTAGTCATAGTATTCCTTCAGCCCGGTGAAGCTCGGATGGGGCATGTGCGGACCACAATAGGCCGTCCAGGGTGGGCCGCCTTTGGGCTGCTGGCGGATGAAGTCGATCGTCGCCGCGGCGACCGCGGCGTCCTTGTGCCGGGCGGTCCGCGAGCGTCCGTCGATCAGTTTTCGCTCACCCGGTCGCGCGCAAAGCGGACGACGGAAAAAGCCGGTGATGTCCGGGTTTTTCCAATGGCTGTTGGAGAGGTTGGACGCCGACTCGAACCCAAGATCGAACTTGCCATGCACATCCATCTTGCCCGTACCGAAGGTGCGATAACCGGCGTCGCGGAGGAGCCCGGGCCACGTTGGCAGGCTGCCATCCCACGCCGTCGCATTGCAGAACGAGTTGCAGTCCGACGGATACACGCCCGAAACCATGCCCGCGCGCGAGGGCGCGCAGACCGGATTGCCGCAATAGGTATTGCGAAACACGACGCCCTCGCGCGCGATGCGATCCAGGTTGGGCGTGCGCACGATCGGATGCCCCATGAATCCGCAATACTTGTACGCGTGCTGGTCCGACATCACGAGGACGACATTGGGCCGGGAGGGTGTTTCCGCGGCGCCGGCGGCTCGGGTGACGGCGGCGAGCGCGGGCGACAGGAACGCGCCACCAACGCCGGCGGCGAGTTGCTTCGAAAATTCGCGACGATTGAGGGAGGCAGATGTGGACATGGATCAGCGGCGAATGACGACCAGGGATTGGGCCGGACAACCCGCATGGAATCCATCCGCGCCGGTGGCCAGCGTGAGGATGACGACGTGATTGTCCGATGCGGAGCCCAGCGGCGTGAGTGAAATGGGCGCTGAGCGCGCCCCGGCGGGAATCGTGACCGAGCCGGTCAGCGGGACGAAGTCCCGGTCGGGCGCGGCGTCACCACCAATCTGATACTTGACGACGAGCGGCGCGGTCACATCGCCGATCCGGGTGACCCGCCACTCGCCCTGACGCTGCGCCCCGGCATTGGCGCGGGATAGGGTGGCGGCGATCATCACGACGGGCTTGGGCTGCGCTTGCCCCACAGATTTGCCATCGCGTATGGCGTCGCGCCAAGGGCGCGGTTGACCGGAAGGGCGACTTTCCAGTCGCCCGAGACCGGTCGACCGAACGTACTTCGGCGGCAGGAAAGCCGCCGCTCCGGTGCGAGTGCCGACGTGCTTGGCAAGAATTGTGGGGCAAGCGCAGGGCTTGGGGGCACGCAGGCTGGTGCCGGGCAGCGCGCGAGGATCCGTGTTGTTGAAATAATGTTCGATGTTCGCGTAGCCGCGCGCCCCGAGCGAGGCCGCGTCTGCCGGATTCCGCGGGTCGAGCCCAAACTGGGTCTCCCAAAAATCGGGCAGCCCGTCGCCGTCGAAATCGGGCGGCGGCGGTAGCGACCGGTAGTCGGGCCAGCGATCCGCCTCCGGCAGATCCGTTTCCTTTTCGATCACGCGACCGGTTCGATGACGAACGCTGGCGACAATGCGGGCATCGACGCTGTCGCGCGCGGGCAGCGTGGCGCCGGCTTCGTCCAGCACGGTGGCCAAGGCCTGCCCGGCCGTCTGCAACCCGGGTGGCAACTCCGCGAACGGCTGGTCGACGACCATCGCGGCCTTTTCTGCCGCCGGCATGTTCTTGAATTTGTTGTTGTGGCCGACGGCCAGCCGGTTGTCCGCCGTGGCCGCCGGAGAACCCTCGAGGACATTCCCGCGGGCAAACACCCGCGCCCCGGGATCGCCGTGGAACTGAAAGCCGATGCTGCGGGTCGCGGCCGGCGTGTCGGGTCCGGGCACGTACATGTTGGCGAGCCACTGGAGGAACACGCGCTGGCTGCCGGTGTGGGTGGCGTATTCGGACCAGTTGTACACGACACTGTTGTACAGCGTGAGCACAGGCGGAATGTCGGCGCCGGCGGTCGTGCGCGGATTGCGCAGCCGGTTGTGCGCAAAAAGCATGTGGTGCATCGAGGAGCGGCCATCCGGCGCGGCACTGCCCCACAAGCCACCTTCGGAATGATTCGGCGGCGTCTGCTGCGGGTTCGCGTAGTCGAGCCCCTCGGCGGCAATGCTGTAGGAAACGGTGGAGCGGCCCGCGTGGGTCATCGTGAGATTCTCGTCCGTGGCCCACGACGCCGAGCAATGGTCGATCAGGATGTCGTCGATGTCGGTGAATACGCTGACCTGCCGCCCGCGCTCGATTTTCTTGATCCGGATCTTTTCGAACTCCTCGGGGCTCTGGCCGGTCGCGCTCGTGGCCTCGCCCCTGGCTTTGGGTTTCACCGCGATTGCGTCGCCCATCTCACCCTCGCTGATGTAGCCACGACGGGACCGCACGTGGCGCACGATGACATTGGGCGCGGAAATTTGGAGCGCGCCGCCGCGCAGGCAGATGCCCTCGCCCGGCGCGGTCTGTCCGGCGATCGTGATATTTGGATACGCAACCTCGATCCGGCCACCTTTCCCCTCGCGCGCCAGATCGATGATTCCGGATACGTCAAATACCACGATGCGATCCGGGCCGCTGACCGCCTCGGCCAGGCTGCCGGGACCGTGCGCGTTCAAATTTGTGACCCGCACCACCGTTCCGCCGCGGCCACCGGTTGCGAACATCCCCGCGCCCTCCGCGCCGGGAAACGCCGGCACCCGCGCTCCAACCGCTTGGGACGCGCGCGCCTCGTTCTGTGTCGAGGGTGATGCCGCGGCCCAAAGCGACGTCATCCCGACGACCGCCCAAAAGCCAATGAAGCCTCTCATGGTTTCACACGCTCCGTGGTGACATTAACCCGCGTGACGGGCATGGCGTGCTCGATCCGGTCCTCACCCTCCACGCCGCGAAACGTGCAGTTCACCAGACGAATTTCGCCAACCGGCGCGTCCGGCAGGCCCACGAGCGAAAGCACACGCGGAGCCGACCGACTGCTGATGTTCTCCACGTTGACGTTGCGCACGATGGGGCGGTGCGGTCCGTCTGCGCCCTCGTCGTAGAGAAAATTCATCTCCAGGATTTCGCGTTTCACGCGGCCGACATCGATCCGGCGCATGAAGATGTTCTCGATGGTGCCGCCGCGCATCGCATTCGATTTGAAGCGCAGGGCGCGGTCCAGATTTGGGCTGTCCATCGTGCAATCTTCCACAAACACGTTGCGAATGTCGCCGGAACATTCGCTGCCGAGGACCACGCCACCATGGCCATCCTTCATCACGCAGCGGCGCACAATGACGTTCTCCGAAGGCGCGCGCGCTCGCCGGCCATCGTCGTTGCGACCGGACTTGATCGCGATGCAGTCGTCGCCGGTGTCGAAGACACAGTCCTCGATCAGTACATCGCGACAGGATTCCGGGTCGCAGCCATCGTTATTTGGCCCGTGGCTCGAGATATCGACGCCGCGCACGGTGATATTCGAGCTGAGCAGCGGATGGAGTTCCCACATGGGTGAATTCCGGATACGGACGCCCTCGATGAGGATGTTGCGGCAGCGCACGAGCGTGACGAAATTGGGCCGGAGGAACTCGCCACGGCCAAACCCGCGCTCCGCTGCCGGCACGCCTTTGTCGGCCAGCGCAAAGAGTCGCTTCTGACTCTCGGCTGATTTCTTGAACGTGGTGCCCGTCACTTTGTTTTTTGTCCACGTCCACCACGTTTCGTAGTTTGCCTGGCCATCGAGTGTGCCACCACCCGTGATCGCGATGTTCTCCTGGCCATCCGCGTAAATGAGCGAGGAGTAATTCATCACGTCGGTCCCGTTCCAGCGGGTGAAGACCACCGGCAGATACTGCTCGGGATCGGGGTTGAACTTCAACGTGGCACCGCTGGCCACATGCAGGTTGACGTTGCTGCGGAGGTGGATCGCACCCGTCAGCCATTCTCCCGGTGGAACCACGACCCGGCCGCCGCCCGCGTCATGGCACGCCGCGATCGCGGACGCGATCGCCTTCGTGCAATCAGCGTTCCCGCCGGATTTCGCACCGAAATCAGTGATGCGAAAATCGCGAGCCGGGAAAGTTGGCGGCACAATCCGGGCGATGATCTCCGCCATCGAGTGCCAACCGATCTCACCCTTGGCCGCGGGCACCGCGCTTAAGGTGCCAAGGCTCGCGGCGACCATCGCCGCCGCCGCAGCGCGGGTGGTCTGGCGGGTGAATGAAAGCGTGGATACGTGGAACGTGCGAAAGGCGGGCGCGATGGTGAAATTCACAGTTGGAGAGCAGGGGGAGGATAGAGAGGTTATTTCTTCTGGTCCGTTTCGGCCTGCGCCACCGGCAGACCGTAACTGCCACCTTCGGCTGCCTTCACGAAGCCTTCAGTCACACTCTTCAACTCCTCCCAGCGGCGGCGGATGGTCTTCGCCTCGTCCTTCGAAATCGTGTTGTCTGCGGATGCGCGCGCGATGGTCGCCAGCATGTCCGCGAATTCCTGCACGATATCGTTGGTCACCGGAATCAACGTGAGCGTCGGAGGCAGGTTGTGCGGGTTCCGGATGAAAAAACCGTCGGCCTGCTCACAGACCCACTGGGCGATCGCCACATTACCGGTGATCCGAATAAGTTGGCCGACGCGGTCCAGCGGACTGCTGGCCCCACTGCCACTGTCATCCTCCGGTGGTTCGGCCCACTTGTAGATGAGCGACAGCGACAAGTTCATGTCGGCCGCGATTTGCTTGGCGCTGGTCCGCTTCAGGACCTCCCTCATCACCTCGTGCGAGTGCATGAGGGCCGGATGGTGCGACCGCATAAGCGAAACGCAACCCCTCCCGCTCAAGTGCCAACAAGGTCTGTTACCCGGCCGCACCCCAATTTTTTGCGTGCCTCTCGCTGCTTCCCTGTGGCTTACTCCATTTCTTTTTCACCACATGAACATCCACGAGTATCAGGCCAAGGCGCTCTTCGAGAAATACGGCGTGCCCGTGCCAAAAGGCGTGCCCGCCAAGACACCGGAGGAGTTTGTCACCGCGCTGGCCCAATTGCCCGACGGTCCCACCATGGTTAAATCCCAAATCCACGCCGGCGGGCGCGGCAAGGGGACGTTCACCAATGGCTTCAAAGGCGGCGTGAAGTTCTGCCAGACCAAACACGAGGCGCGGGAACTGGCCGAAAAGATGCTCGGCCAAACCCTCGTCACGGTCCAAACCGGGCCGGTCGGCCGGAAGGTGCAGACGGTTTATTTCAACGTCGCGAGCGACATCAAGAAGGAGTATTACCTGGCCATCCTGCTCGATCGAACGAGTTCGCGTCCCGTGATCGTGGCCTCCACGGAGGGCGGCGTCGAAATCGAGAAGGTCGCCCACGACACGCCTGAGAAAATCCACAAGGTTTTCGTCGACCCGGCTTATGGCCTCGCCGATTACCAGATCCGCGACCTGGTGTTCAAACTCGGCTTCACCGGCGCCGAAGCCAAGAACGCCGGCAAGCTGATCCGCAACTTGTACCAATGCTATTGGGACACCGACGCCGCCATGGTGGAGGTGAACCCGCTCATCACCACCCCTTCCGGCGACGTGCTCGCCCTCGATGCAAAGGTGTCTTTCGATGACAACGCGCTTTTCCGGCATCCTGAAATCGTGGCGCTGCGCGATTTCAACGAAGAGGATCCGAAGGAAGTCGAAGCTTCCAAGCACGCGCTCAACTACATCGCGCTCGACGGCAACATTGCGTGCCTCGTCAACGGCGCCGGGCTCGCGATGAGCACGATGGACATCATCAAGCATTTTGGCGGCACGCCTGCTAACTTCCTCGATGTCGGCGGCGGCGCTTCCCGCGAACAAGTGGTGGCTGCGTTCAAGATCATCCTCGGCGATGCCAACGTGAAGGGAATCCTGGTGAACATCTTTGGCGGCATAATGGACTGCAACGTGATCGCCCAAGGCATCGTGGATGCCGTCAAGGAAGTCGGGCTGCAACTGCCGCTGGTCGTTCGGCTCGAGGGCAACAACGTGATCGCGGGCAAGGAAACGCTCGCCCAGTCGAAGCTGAAGCTCGTCTCTGGCGACTCGATGGCCGACGCCGCCCAGAAGATCGTGAAGCTCGTCGCCGCCTGAGGCATCGCCTGCACCCAACAATCCAAGGCGATCATCACCAACCAAAGCTCCGCTTGAATCCGCGTCCACTCGCGCGATTCGCGGCCTGAAAAAACACTCACATGGCAATTCTAGTTTCTCCCGACACCAAAATCCTCATCCAGGGCATCACCGGTGAATTCGGTGCACGTCACACGAGGCTCTCGCTTGACTATGGCACTCGCGTGGTCGCCGGCGTAACCCCGGGAAAGGGCGGCCAGTTCTTCGAGCACAGCGGTCAAAAAGTGCCGATCTTCAATTCGGTCGCCGATGCCGCCCGCGCGACGGGTGCGACGGTATCCGCTATTTTCGTGCCGCCGCCGTATGCGGCCGATGCGATTCTCGAATGCGCCGATGCGGATCTCGAGCTCGCCGTGGCGATCACCGAGGGCATTCCGATTCGCGACATGGTGCGCGTGAAGCGCGTGATGGCGGGGCGAAAAACCCGCCTCGTCGGCCCAAACTGCCCGGGCATCGTTTCCCCGGGTCCCGGGCCGAAGTCGAGTGGAGGCTGCCGAATCGGCATCTCGCCGGGGTATATCCACAAGCAGGGGCACGTCGGCGTGGTTTCCCGCTCTGGCACCTTGACCTACGAAGCGGTTTACCAGCTCACGGTAAAAGATATTGGCCAGACGACCTGTGTCGGCATCGGAGGAGATCCTGTCAACGGCACGTCGCACCTCGACGTGATCAAGCTGTTCAATGACGATCCGGAAACCCACGGCATCATCATGATTGGCGAAATCGGGGGAAATGCCGAGGTCGAGGCTGCGCGCTGGATCAAGGCGAACTGCAAAAAACCGGTGGCGGGTTTCATCGCAGGCGCGACGGCGCCGGCAGGTCGCCGGATGGGCCACGCCGGCGCGATTGTGGGTGGCGCCGAGGACACCGCGGCGGCGAAGATCGCCGTCTTCAAGGAGTGCGGTATCGAAGTTGCGATTACGCCCAGCGACATGGCCGACGCGTTGCTTCGCGCCGCCAAAGCCCGCGGAGTGACGCTGTCATAGCGCGTTCCTCCTCGTCGATTCCCCTATCAGCGGTCAGACGCCACGGCGTCTGGCCGTTTTGTTTCCGGGCCCACGCGCCTCATCGAATCTGGGGCTGCGAGCGCCCCGCGAGTGAAGTTCGATGGTCCACTCGTCGTACCGGAATCCACACGCTGGCGCTCGCAGCCCCGGGCCCATGCCGCAGCCACGCCATTTATTGTCAGCGGCGCAGCGCTGCTTCAGTCACGCGAGTATGCTCCCGCTCTCACGTCGCGGGCACGCAAGCATCCAGCTCCAATTCGAATAACAGATCGTCGCGGCAAATATCGCAGTGCATCGCCACGACCGGAAACCGCCGCAACTCCTGCGATGCACACCACGCCTCGAAATAAGGCTTGAACATCGGATGCTTGAAGTACGCCGTCGCGCGAGTCACGTCCGTGAAGGTCATCCCGCGTGACTGCAGGATCGCTCCGATCACCTCCATCGAGAGGTCCACCTGCTTCTTGGCGTTGCCGACCCAGGCCGTGGCGCCGTTCGGATGAATGCTGGCTGTGCCTGAAATAAGCAAACGACGCGAACCACCGGAGTTGATCTCCATGGCGCGAGCAAACGAACTCCCATATTTTGGCGCCGGACACTGGAGCGGCGATCCTACCTCGAAGGCTCGGGCTTGTGGGTCGATCGGGCGCATCGCCCATGCGGCGACGGCGAGCGCGGCATCGGCCGGGTTGCGTCCGGCCACACCCGTGCTGGCGGGAATTGAACCGGTGCGGAAATTCACCTGGGCATAATGGGCCGAACGCACGCGATTGAACTCGTCGTACCAGCGCAGAATGTCGCGATTGTAGAACCAGGTGCGGATCACGTCGCGAAGTTCGAAACCGGCCAGGTCGAGTGCAGATTCGAGATTGCCAAACATCTGCTGGACCTGCGCGGGCTCGCGCAGCGATGTCGCCGTGGGTCCAATACCACCCAACAGGCAGTAGCGCGCACCACCATCTTCGTAGACTGAACCGACAATCTTTCCGCCCAGCCGAACCCGGGTCACGGGCCGGCGGCTCACCGCCATCGCCTGCACCCCGGCGAGAGGACCGCCATCACAACTGGCGCCTTCAACCCACGTTATCGGCCACATCGGCTCGCCCAGTGCATCGCGCATCTCGCGATCGATATCGTCGCGCGATCCCACCGCGCCGAAAACCATGACCGACAAAATCTCCGCCTCCCGGGCGGCAAGTTCCTCGGCCACGCGGCGAAAGACCTCTCCCAACGCCTCGCCAGGATGAGCCTGCCCGGTGACGGCAAACTCAGGGGAAGCCACGGCTGTCGCACGTGACTCGGTTTCAACCGCCGTTTCATTTTCCCGCTGCGTTGGGACAACGTCAAAACTCATGGACACACCGACGCTGTCGCCCTGTTTCGTGTTACGGCAGGACCATCAGACCGCGGCGGGTGCGACTCTCTACAACGGAAATGAATGCCCGGCATTAGTGCTGCATGCCGCACTTGTTGCCATAGCCCAAGCATTCGAAATACCTCCAATTAGCAGCCTTTGCAAGCGGGTCGCCACTGTAGCGCCGGGGCCAGTCGATCGTCACCCAACTGATACGCCGAGCCAGCGCTTCGCGTGCATCTGTATGACCCCTGCTTTTCGTCAACGTCTGTGCATCCCTTTGGCCCTTGTTGCCGCCGCCCTTCGCGCAAGCGCGGCCCTGGCGCTAGCTGGATGCTTGTCGGCATCAGGTGGAGTGGCTGCCCGAAAGCAGGAAAGGGTCGGCGCAAATCCATTCGTCGCGTCTGAATCCAGGACGCCAATCACGGACTTGGATCGGGTGGTGTTGGCACGATTGCAGCAGCTCGAGATTAAACCGGCCGAGACATGCTCGGATGCTGTCTTTGTCCGCCGTGCCTTTCTCGATGTGATTGGCACGCTGCCGACCGCAGCCGAGGTGCGCCAGTTCCTGCAAGACCGCCAGCCGGACAAACGCCGCGTGCTGATCGACCAGCTGCTCGCGCGCGATGAATTCACGGACTACTGGACAATGAAGTGGTCTGATCTGCTGCGGGTGAAAGCCGAGTTTCCCATCAACCTCTGGCCGAATGCAGCGCAAGCCTATCATCGGTGGATCCGAACCGCGGTGCGCGAAAACCTGCCGCTCGATCAGTTTGCGCGTACTCTCTTGACGGCCAATGGCAGCAACTTCCGCGTTGGTCCGGTAAACTTCTACCGTGCGATGCAGAACAAGGATCCGGTTGGCTTGGCGCGCGCCGCGGCGCTCACGTTCATGGGCGTGCGCGCCGAGAAATGGCCGGCCGAACAACAGGCGGCAATGGCGGTGTTCTTCTCTCGCGTCGGTTTCAAGGCCACGGGTGAATGGAAGGAGGAGATCGTTTATTTCGATTCCGCCAAACCCATGCCGCCGGAAGCGCGCCGCGCGACCTTTCCTGATGGCACCAGTGTCGAACTGCCGCCCGACACCGATCCGCGGCTGATTTTCACGGATTGGCTGCTGGCGCCGCAAAACCCATGGTTTGCCCGCTCGCTCGCCAACCGCGTGTGGTTCTGGCTGCTGGGACGCGGCGTGGTGCATGAACCGGATGACATTCGCCCGGACAATCCTCCCTCGAATCCCGAGCTGCTCGAATATCTGGCACGCGAACTTCGGACGGCCAATTATGACCTCAAGCAGCTGTTCCGGCTCATCTTGAATTCGAGGACATACCAGCTTTCCTCGATCGCCCGCAGCGATCATGCGGACGCGGAGGCCAATTTCGCGTTCTACGCCATCCGCCGGCTTGATGCAGAGGTCCTGATCGACGCGCTGAACCAGATCACCGGCACCACCGAACGGTACTCGAGTCCGATTCCGGAACCCTTCACGTTCATTCCTGAGGATCAACGATCGATCTCACTCCCGGATGGGAGCATCACCAGTTCGTTCCTGGAAACATTTGGACGGCCATCGCGCGACACCGGGCTGGAACTCGAACGGAACAACCGGATGAGCGCCAACCAGCGGCTGCACCTCCTCAACTCGACGCAGGTGCAGCGCAAAATCGAGCAAGGTGGCAAGCTCCAGACGCTCCTGCGCGGGCGCGGCGGTCCGCGTGAAATCATGGATGCGCTCTTCCTGACCATTCTCTCGCGTCCACCGACCGAGGATGAACGCGCCGCCACCGTCGAGTACGCCCGAGCGCCGGGCGTCGATGCCCGTGCGGCCATGAACGATCTGGTCTGGGCGTTATTTAACAGCGCCGAATTTCTCCACCGGCACTGACGGCACGCGCGCCGCCCCTGCCACCGTCTCGTATTCGCCACCAGCATTTATCCACCATGAGCCTCCATCACAGCGACGATCCCCGCCTTTGGAACTTGGACGCAGAACTCGGTCTCCTTGGTTTGCGTGGCGACGCACTCACGCGTCGCGAGATGCTGCGCACCAGCTTAGTGGGCGCCGGCATGCTCGTGGCCGGTGCCGGGCCGTCCATCGCGGCAGCCGCCGCACCCCGCGTGACGGCGACCGCGCGTCCGGCGAAGGCGAAATCGGTGATCCAGATCTGGCTTTGGGGCGGTCCCTGCCATCTGGATACATTCGATCCGAAGCCCGACGCCGGCAATGATTACTGCGGGCCACTGCGCACGGCCCTGCCCACGAAAGTCGCTGGTTTGCAGCTGGGCGAGTTGCTGCCGCTGCTGGCAAAGCAAGCCGACAAATACTCGATCATTCGCAGCATGACGCATGGCGTGAATGCCCACGAGACGGCCGCCTATACGGTGCAGACGGGACGCGCCTCCGGAGGACGCGACGTGTTTCCAGGCGTCGGCGCCGTGGTTTCGTTGTTCAAAGGCTACGATGCCGGATATAAGGGACTACTGCCGCCGTACATCGTCCTGACGGAGCTACAGGGTCGTTTTTCGGAGTCCGGCTTTTTGGGCAGCCGTTACAAGCCGTTCGCGACCGGAGGCGATCCGGGCGCCAGCCGGTTTGTGGTCGAGGGCGTGGTGGCCCAGGGGATCAGCGATGAACGACAACGCTCGCGTCGCGAATTTCTACACCGGCTGAACACCTTCGATCGCGCCATGCACAGTGGCGATCCGCGGCTGGCCGCGCTCGCCCAATGCGAGAGCGATGCCTACGAGATGATCCTCGGCGACGCCGGCAAGGTGTTCGACTTGGGCCAGGAAAAAGACGAAGTGCGCGATCGCTATGGCCGCACAACCTTCGGGCAGTCCTGCCTCATGGCGCGGCGGCTGGTCGAGCGCGGCGTGCCGTATGTAACCATCAACTACAAGGGTTGGGATACGCATAAACAGCATTTTCAGATCATGCGGCGAAAGCTGCCCGAGCTCGATCGGGGCGTGGCCACCCTGCTGCAGGAACTCGCCGAACGCGGGCTGCTCGAGAGCACGGTGGTCTGGACGGGCGGCGAATTTGGACGCACCCCGCGGGTGCTGTGGGAGGCGCCATGGAATGGCGGCCGCAGCCACTGGGGGAAGGCGTTTTCCGCGCTGGTTGCCGGGGGCGGCTTCAAAGGTGGGCAGGTTGTGGGGAGCACCGACCCGAAGGGCGAGGAGGTCTCCGACCATCCCATTCACCCGTCGGAACTCATCGCGACGATGTATGATCTGCTGGGGATCGATCCCGATGCTCGGCTGCCGCATCCGGAAGGTCGCGACGTCCGGGCAATCCCGACCGCTGCTGACGGCATGCGGGAGCCCGGGCGGCTGGCTCAAATCGTGTGAGCACCATGATTGCCCCGCCCTCCGCACCGTGCCGTGACAACTCATCCGTCGAGAGCGGCTTCCCACTGTTCGACCCGCACCGGTGGACTGCCGCCGCACTTGTGGCCATCCTTGTCACCGGCGTGTGCGTGCTACCCACGCATGCGATCGCGCAAACGACAACACGGCCCGCGCCGCGCGTCAGTTATGTTTATCCCGCCGGCGGGCAGCAGGGCACGACATTCAAGGTTTGGATTGGCGGCCAGAATCTCGTGGGAAGTTCCGCCGCCTATTTCTCCGGTGATGGCATCACGGCACGAGTGGTGGGTTATGAGCGCCCACTAACGCAGCGCGAGATCAACGATCTTCGCGAAAAACAAACGAAGCTCCAGGAGAAGAAGTCAGCCTCGCGCGCCAAGGGCAGCTCGGCCGGCTCGCGACCGACGTTTACCGACGCGGACGAAAAGATGGTGGCGGAAATCCGGCAAAAGCTCGCCGGCCCGGCGCGCCGTCCGGCCAACCCGCAGTTGGCGGAAACCGTCACGCTCGAGGTGACGCTCGGCCAGGACGCCATGCCGGGCGACCGTGAACTGCGCCTCAAGGCCACCGCTGGTCTCTCGAATCCGTTCGCGTTTTCTGTCAGCCAGCTCCCGGAAATCAGCGAGCCAGTCGTGACGCCCACCTCGCCGACCGCCGCGAAATCGAAACGCCAAATCGATCCGCGAACGAACCGACCCCGCGCAACCATGGACATACCCGTGCCGGTGGTCGTGAATGGACAGGTTCTGCCGGGCGAGGTCGACCGGTATCGCTTCAGCGCGACGAAGGATCAGCGGCTCACGATCGTAGTCGCGGCCCGCGCCCTGATTCCATTTCTCGCCGATGCGGTGCCCGGGTGGTTCCAGGCTACGGTGGCGCTTTACGACAGTGCAGGCCACGAAGTGGCCTACGAGGACGACTTTCGCTTCAACCCGGATCCCGTGCTGGCCTACGTCATTCCCGCCAGCGGCGACTACACGTTGGAAATCAAGGATTCGATTTACCGCGGCCGCGAAGACTTCGTTTACCGGATCGCAGTGGGCGAACTGCCTTTCGTGACGAGCATTTTTCCCCTTGGCTGCGCATTTCCAGAACGCGGCACGTTTGAGCTCTCCGGATGGAATCTTCCGTCGAACAAGCTCGCGGTCGATACGAAGGACAAGCATCCCGGCACGTTCGTGGTGAGCGTGCGCAACCAAGGCCAGTTTTCGAATCGCGTTCGCTTTGCGCTCGATGCCCGGCCTGAGGCATTGGAGGCGGAGCCCAATAACACGCGTGATTCGGCGCAGCCCCTCACCATGGAGATGATCGCCAACGGCCGCATCGGGCGTCCCGGCGACCGGGATATGTTCAGGGTCGAGGGAAAGGCCGGCGCCACGCTCATCGCGGAAGTGTTCGCCCGCCGATTGAACTCGCCCCTCGATTCCGTGCTCACGATCACGGATGCGACCGGCAAGACACTCGCGCTGAACGACGACTACGAGGACAAGGGAGCGGGATTGACGACGCATCACGCGGATTCGCGGGCGAGTCTCAGCCTGCCCGCGGACGGAAATTACTTCATCGAGGTCGTGGACGCTCAGAATCACGGCGGCCCGGAATATGGCTACCGCCTGCGGGTGGGTACGCCCAAGCCCGATTTCGAACTGCGGATCACGCCGTCGACGATCAACGCGCGCAGCGGCACGCACGTGCCCGTCACGGTGTATGCATTGCGGCGCGACGGCTTTGACGGCGACATCGCGCTCAGTCTGCGCAATGCGCCGCGGGGCTTTGGCCTGAGTGGCGGCTGGATTCCTGCCGGACAAGAGAAGGTCAACCTCACACTGTACGCGGGTTCGGTCCCGCTCGATGAGCCAATCGAACTCACGGTGCTCGGTGGCGCGATGATCGACGGGCGCTCGACCGTCCGAGTGGCCGTACCCGCCGAGGACATGATGCAGGCATTCGCTTATCATCACTTGGTGACCATGCAGCGACTCGTTGCGCTTGTGTCCGGCCGCGGAGTATCGTGCCGGCTCGCATCCAACGTTCCACTACATATTCCGTTGGGCGGGACCGCGCGGGTGGAGCTGACAATCCCCACAACCGTGCGTGGAGTGGAAAATGTGAAGGTGGAACTGACGGAGCCGCCGTCAGGCCTGTCCGTGCAGAAAGTTTCGGTTCGCGGGGAAAGCCTGGTGCTCACCTTCAGCTGCGATCCCGCCACCGCAAAAGTGGGCACGAAGGGCAATCTCGTGATGCAGGCAGCCGGCGAGCGCAAAGCCAGCGGTGGAAAGGCGGGAAAGAAAAGCAGCCGCGTGCAGCTGAGCAGCATTCCCGCAATCCCGTTTGAGATCGTGGCGGCGCCTGCGCCGCGTCGTTCGAGCTAGCAGTTCATGGGTGGTTGCAAGCACCGGCATGAACCTCGTTGTGGGGCAAGCGCGGGGCTGACGGGTCGATCGCGAGTTGATCGCGAATGATTCATCTGCCATTCTAAATATCGCCTCCAATCAAACCGAGTATGAACCCGAACCCTTTTCCCGCGAACGGCCAAGCGAGTGCCTGCGGAGCGCGACGGCTCCTGACTTTCTGGGGCGTGTTGATTGTAACTGGAGCATTCAGCCTTGTGGCGTCCGGGTGGGCAAAAGCGGAGCCTCCATCGGCGGCGGCGACAACGGTCAGCGCGGCGGAAACCGCCGGCCCCAGAATTGAATTTGCCTCACCGGTTTTCGATTTCGGCAAGCTCAAACAGGGCGAGATAATGCTCCACGAATTTGAGTTCACCAATACGGGCACCGCAGTGCTCGAGGTTACGAGCGTCAGTCCAGGTTGTGGTTGCACCACGGCAGGGAATTGGGACCGCCGCGTGGAGCCGGGCAAAAAGGGCGTCATCCCGATGCAATTCAATTCGTCCTCATTCCGCGGCCCGGTGGCCAAGGGAATCACAGTGACGTGCAATGACCCGAACCAGTCCACGGTGATCCTGCAGTTCAAGGCCACGGTGTGGAAACCGTTCGAGGTTACACCGGCAAGCGCGGTATTCACAATTTCCAGTGACGCTGAGTCGAGCGAAACCAAGGTCGTGCATATCGTGAGCCAGTTGGAGGAACCGGTCACCTTCTCCGAGGTTGCGGCCGGCAATCCTTCGTTCCAGACCGAACTGGCCACCGTGAAACCCGGAAAAGAATTCGAACTGCGGATCACGGCAATGCCGCCGTTTGCATCGGCTTCGGCGTCCGCCGCCATTACCCTTATGACGTCATCGTCCGAAGCACCGACGGTCAACGTGCCCGTGCAAGTGATCGTACAGCAACCCGTGGCCATCCTGCCAAACCGGCTCACGGTACCTGCTGGGGCGTTGCGGACGACGTTCAGCCCGTCGGTCACGATCCGCAACCACGGGACAAACGCGCTGGTCTTGTCGGACGCGAGCATCAACGTGCCCGGCGTCGAAGTGAGCATACAGGAAACGCAGCCGAACCGGCTGTTCCGGGTCACGCTTGAATTCCCGGCCGGCTTCGAACTGAAGCCAGACGAAAAGGTCGAGATGTTGGTCAAAACCAATCACCCGAAGTTTGCCGAAATCCGCATACCGGTGGTGGCGGCCCAGCGTGCCGCGACGTCGACGACGGCAACGATGGCGGAGACGAGCGCGAAGTCACCAGCGCCGGTCACGTTAACGCCTGCGGCGTCGCTGGGTGAAGGCGCACCGAAGGAATGATCCGCGGGTGGGTCGATCTGACCGCCGGCGGTTCGTACCAGCTTCGCCAGGAAGATGTTCGTGCGTGGATGCAAGGCGCCGAATTGAAGTGTCAAACGGACTCGATCTGGATGTGACTGCAATGGTTTCTTGGTTCACTTAACCCTCACGCATGAATCGGAAGATGTTCCAGATACTCGCGGAGACCTTTCGCGTGGTCGGACTCGGCGTGCTCGCGGCATTAGCGGCCAACTATTTTTCCCCGCGAGGGCTGTCGCTCGCACGGGACTATTTTCCGGTGAAGAGCACATCCGGTGCGGGCGCAAACATCGCGGCGCCCCCCGCTGGCACGCTGAAAAACAAGTCGGAGCCGGCTGCAGTGGCGGCATCAGAGCCGGCTGCGCCCCGTCAGAACTCCGAGATCGCCACGCTCACCACGGCGCAGGCGCTGGAGCTTTTCCGCGATCCTGAATACGAACAGGAATCAATCGTGTTTGTGGATGCGCGAAACACCCGGCACTACGAGGCAGGACACATCCCGGGAGCATACGAGTTGGATCGTTACTATCCGGAGAATCATCTTCCCACCGTTCTGCCGGTCTGCCTGAACGCATCACGCATCGTTGTCTACTGCACGGGCGGCGAGTGCGAAGACAGTCACTTCGCCGCACAACTTCTGCGCGAGGCGGGGGTGCCCGCGGGCAGTCTCACCGTTTATACCGGCGGGATCACGGAATGGGAGGCCACCCGGCTGCCGGTTGAAACGGGCCCGCGCAGGAGCGGTGAGATGAAGGCGGCAAGGCCATGAACCCCTCGCAGCAATCCGCGAGCCCCCGGCGCATCGGTGACACGCTCTCGCTCGTGGTGCGGTGGATACTCGGCGGTGCATTTGTTTATCTTGGCCTGACCAAGGCACTGGAGCCGGTGGATTTTCTCAAACTCGTACGCGAGTACAACGTGATCCATCATCACATTGGCCTGAATCTGATTGCCGCGGTGCTGCCGTGGTTCGAGGTGTTCTGCGGAATGCTGCTGATTATAGGACTGGCGATACGAGGCTCGGCGCTGGCACTGCTCGTTCTGTTGCTCGGCTTCACCGCGCTGGTCGTCAGTCGCGCGTGGGAGCTGCATCAACTCCAAGCCATTCCGTTCTGCGCGGTGCGTTTTGATTGCGGCTGTGGCAACGGTGAAATCCTGATTTGCGGCAAACTGCTGGAGAATATTTTTCTCATGATCCTTTCGCTCGTCGTGGTCGTGCGGGGTCCTCGATTCAAGATCGGCCGGAATATCTGAAAGTCATCGCGGCGTGGACCAGCGAGTCGCTGTATTCGTCGAGCGAAAACGCCAGTGAAGCCGTACCGGGACAAGCCGTGCCGGCTCCCGTAGTATGGAGCCAAACCCGGACCTAACACAACGCGGACGGCGCCGCGCCTGCAGTTGTTCACAAAGCGTGCGAGCTGCGCAGGTGCGAGCCGGTGATCGCAGCTCTTCGGCCCGAGGCTGCGCTCGCACGCTTGCTGAACAACTGCAGGCGTCCACCCATGGTGGTGCTATCAGCGCCAGCGAGTGGATGCACTCACGCTCCACCGTCCCAGACGCCGGTCAGAGACGCGGCGCTACTCGAGCCGAAGCGACTTAGTGGCTGCGAACGCCGGCGAGCGGATGATCTCGAATGGCAATAGGTGGCATCCACTCGCTGGCGGTCTCGCAGCCACTCACACGCAGCGACGACGACGCGCCGCCACGAGCGTCCTGATTGTTTCTCGCCACGACTTCGACCGCTGGCATGACTGTGTCCAACCATGGCCCGCAATAACACTCCTGTCGTTCTCGTAACGGGTGCGGGGTCCGGCGTCGGACGCGCCACCGTACTCAGGTTCGCCCGCGAAGGCTGGCGCGTTGCGCTCCTCGGTCGCCGGGCCGAACCGCTCCGTGAAACGTTTGCGCTGGTCCCCGACGCCGCGCGCGAAAGGCTCGTCGCTTTCACGTGCGATCTCGCCGATGCCACCGCGGTCGACCAGACCGCGGCCCTCGTGCTCCAACGACTCGAACGGGTCGACGTGCTCGTGAATGCCGCCGGCACGAACGTGCCCCGCCGCTCGCTCGCGGAGCTTTCGCGCGCCGATTACGAGCAGGTCATGGCGGCGAATTTGCACGGTGTGCTCTATCTCGTCCAGGCCCTCCTGCCGCCAATGCGTATCCGGGGATCGGGCACGATTATCAACGTGGGCTCGGAAGCCGGCAGGCAGGCCTCGGCCAAGTCCGGCGCGCCCTACGTGCTCTCCAAGTTTGGGCTGACCGGGCTCACGCAAACGATCAACGCCGAAGAGCGCCCCCGCGGCATTCGCGCGTGCTGCATCTTTCCGGGAGACATCGACACACCGCTGCTCGAAAAACGCGCGGCCCCGCCACCGCCCGAAGCGCGCACCCGGATGCTGCGACCGGAGGACGTGGCCGACTGCGTCTGGTTCGTCGCCAATCTGCCGGAGCGGGCGACCGTGGAAGAACTCGTCATCCGCCCCACCCGCACCAATTGAAGACGTTAGAAGACGTGGAAGACATGGAAGACGGGGAAGACCCCGAAGACGGGGAAGATTCCGAAGTCTTCCACGTCTCGCGTTCTTCCGACTCTCGCGTTCTTCCGTGTTCGTGTATTTTCATGGGCAAAAGATTTCAATGGATACCACTTTTTTAGACAGCAGCGACGAGGCGATTTACACGCTGCGCACGACGGCGCCCGGTCCGAGCGGCCGGCTGCCGGTGGAGCCGAATCAGCTGCGCCACATGAGCAGCGGCGATCTGTTCGGGTTGACCCAGAATGCCGGCATGGGCTGGGATCCGGCGAAATTGCGGGGCAAGGAATTTCTGATCCTCAGCACGCAGGGCGGAATTCGCGCGCCCGACGGCACGCCAATCGCACTCGGGTATCACACCGGCCATTGGGAAGTAGGCCTGTTGATGGAGGAGGCCGCGCGCACTTTTTCCAGTGCGGGCGCCGTACCGTTTGCCGGATACGTCAGTGATCCGTGCGATGGCCGGACCAACGGCACGGCCGGCATGCTCGACAGTCTGCCCTATCGGAACGACGCCGCGATCGTACTGCGACGGCTGATACGCTCGCTGCCGACGCGGCGCGGCGTGCTGGGCGTTGCCACGTGCGACAAAGGTCTGCCGGCGATGCTGCTGGCGCTCGCAGGCGTACGCGATCTACCGGCGGTGCTTGTGCCCGGGGGCGTGACGCTGCTCGCCGAGGAGGCGGAAGACGCGGGCAAAGTGCAAACGCTCGCGACACGATTCGCGCGGGGCGATATCACCTTCGAATACGCCGTGGAGATGGGATGCCGCGCGTGTGGTTCCCCGGGCGGAGGCTGCCAGTTCATGGGCACCGCGGCGACGAGCCAGGTCGTGGCCGAGGGATTGGGACTCGCCCTGCCGCATGGCGCGTTGAGCCCGTCCGGCGCGGAGATCTGGCGCGATCTCGCACGACGTTCGGCTCGTGCCTTGATGGCGCTCGAGGCGCAGGGACTCACGACGCGGGACATCCTGACGGACGATGCGATTCACAACGCGATGGTGGTGCACGCAGCGTTTGGCGGCTCCACCAACCTCGTACTCCATGTGCCGGCGATCGCGCATGAGGCCGGTTGCCGCCGTCCCACCATCGACGACTGGACGCGCATCAACCGCTCGGTACCGCGGCTGGTCGATGTGTTGCCCAACGGGCCGACTCACTATGCAACGGTGCAGGTATTTCTCGCGGGCGGCGTACCGGAGGTGATGCTGCATCTGCGGGATGCAGGGTTGCTCCGCCTTTCAGCGCGGACGGTGACCGGCCTCACGCTGGGCGAGAATCTGGAGTGGTGGGAAAAATCGGAGCGCCGCCGCCGCCTGCGGGAAAAGCTGCACCAGCTGGACGGCATTGATCCCGCTGACGTCATCATGGGGCCGAAGCACGCCCGCGAACGCGGGCTGGCGAGCACGATTACGTTCCTGCGGGGCAATCTTGCGCCCGAAGGCGCCCTCGTGAAAAGCACCGCGATCGCGCCCGAGTTGGTCAACGCCGACGGCGTCTTCCGTCATGAGGGACCAGCCCGCGTATTCACGACGGAAGCAACGGCGATCGCGGCGCTGAAGGCGGGTCGGGTGCAGCCGGGAGACGTGATGGTTCTGATCGGCATTGGCCCCGGATGCGGCATGCCGGAAACCTACCAGATCACGTCGGCGTTGAAGCACGTGAAAAACGGCCAGCGGATCGCCCTCGTCACCGATGGGCGCTTCTCCGGAGTTTCGACGGGCGCGTGCATCGGCCACGTGAGTCCGGAGGCATGGGCGGATGG
The DNA here is from genome assembly GCA_038204695.1 of Opitutales bacterium. Lineage (GTDB taxonomy): Bacteria > Verrucomicrobiota > Verrucomicrobiia > Opitutales > Opitutaceae > ER46. The sequence continues at coordinate 25,595 of JBBRCR010000043.1, forward strand.
TCCCGTCGGTCGGGTGCGCGATGGAGATATCGTACGCCTGCAAATCGACACGCGCCGGCTGGAAGGGTCCGTCGATGTGCTTGGCACGGCGGCGGACGAAATCGCCTCGCGCCCGCGCCATCCATCGCTGCGAGCCGACCCGAGGGTTCCCGCTGATACGCGGCTTTGGGCTGCGCTGCAGAACGCCAGCGGCGGAACCTGGGGTGGCTGCATTTACGATGAGGAGCGAATCACCCGGCTGCTGGAACTGGGTGTCGCCGCAGAAAAAGCGGCGTGTCCGGCGCCAGGTGCTTCGGCGATTCCTCCCGCAACCGTGAGCTGAGTGACGGTGGCAAGCGCGCCTCACTGAGTTCCCGCCCCAGGGCGTTCTTATTGTTTCCCCTACAGTCAGGGGAGATTTGCCGTGGCGCTTTTCCGCTACCTTCCCACCCCCCATCTGCTTGGAAGAAGGGTCCCACCCCCGCATACTTTCGCCTGCCCATGCCGCCCGAGTTTCCCCTCCCCGTCCCTTCTCCGCTCGCTGTTTCAGCGCAGGGACTCGCTGAGAAGATCGTGAGCGGCGGAGCAATTGTGACGCTGATGAAGGACACCGTGCAGCGCTATCTGGTGGGCCATTTCACCTGGGTTGATCCGCACCGGATTTTCTGGTTCACGGCACATGGTGACGCGGCGGAAGACGGGCACGTCCTTGATTTCGAGGAACTCCGGCTCGTGCCGAACCAGCGCATATCTTTTTACCGTGCCGGAAAACGGATCGCGTGTCTCGCGACCATTCGAGCGGCTGGCCTCGAGGATCCCGATGACTACCACATTGCATGGCAGCTGTGGCAGGAAGTGGCACCCCGCCGCGCAAAGTTGATTGTCGACTGCCTGGAGCGCTACTCTCCGCCGGACGAAGATGAGGTGGTCTGGGCAGAGCGGCCGCCGCGTGCGATCCCCGCCCGGCTGCCGGCTTGAGAAATTGGCGGTTAAACGGCGGGCCGCCGACGAAGAAAACCGGCCCGGGCCTGGAAAAACGACCGCGTATGGGGTCCAGCCTCGCCGAGATTGGGGCGTCCCTGTCCCACAGAGTGGCCGAACGCCCGACCCCACGGAGTGTCGGGGAGATGACCGTGGTGAAACTCAACGACAACTTCTGCTGTGCTCCCGTGGCTGGCGACATCGGCACGGTACTGTTGTCGCTCCAAACCGCCCTCACCGCCGAAGAGTTGGCGCAAGTGTCGGTCAATCTGGAGGACTCGAAGCTGCAATTGAGTGCGCCTCCCGCGATTGTGCTGAAGATTGGCCAGATCCTGGGGCTGTCGGGCAAGTGATATCGCTCGCGGAGAACCGCCGCGGCGATGCGGAGCAGACCCGGAACTCAGATCGCGAAGACCTCTAAAAAGACTCTGCCTGACCCACACGATCGAGGCGGTGATCCACCCGTTTTGCCGCCGAAGCAAAAGCGGTGGGCGTGCGCTCGCAGTTGCAGCTGCAGTTTTAAAGCGCTCGAACCCACTCGCTGGCGCTCGCCGCCACGAAGTCGCTGCGCTTCGAGTTTTTTCCATTCGCGTTTATTGGCGTCCATTCGCGGTTAAATCAGATGGGCCTTCCCGTTCGGTTGCGAACGCGGTTGACGATCGATTTGCGGCTGGCGAGCGTTCGACCCGTGATGAGCGGGATTACCTCACTGCCCCGGACAACCGGCACTACGACGCGTGCGGCCAGCGTCATTGCGCTCGCTTTCGCAGTCATGTTATCGGGCTGCAGCAAGCCCGCGACCGACCAGACTGGGCCGGGCACTCCGATCGAAATTCGTTTTGGCCACGCACACGCCCCGGATGTGAACAGCGAACTGCATTTCTCCGCCGTGACGTTTGCGGAGGCGGTGGCCGCGCTCTCCCCGCGACTCCAGGTGCGGATTTTTCCGCAGGGGACGCTGGGCACCGAGCGCGAAACGTACGAGGGTTTGCAACTCGGCTCCGGCGCGTCGTGTACCGTGACCGGCACGGCGATTCTGAATAATTTCGATCAGCGGATCGGCGTACTCGACCTGCCGTATTTGTGGAAGGATTACGACCACGTCCATCGCGTGCTCGACGGCGAGATCGGCCGGGAGCTTGCCGCCGGGCTCGAGAAGCAGGGACTCATCGTGCTCGCCTGGCTCGACGGCTGGGGCTGGCGGAACATGTTGACGACGCAAAAGGCGGTGAAGCGCCCGGAAGACCTGCGGGGACTGAAGATCCGCACGATTCCGACTCCCACGTATATCGCGGCGCTCCGGATGATGGGCGTGAACCCGACGCCCATGGCGTACGGCGAAATCTATACCGCGCTGCAAACCGGGGTAATCGATGGATTCGAGCAGGCGCCCGGCATTGTCGTCGCGGAGAAATTCAATGAGGTGACCAAGCACCTCACGCGGACGCGTCACCTGTTCGGCGTGATGGTGATTTGTTTCTCCAAAGCGCAATGGGTC
>JBBRCR010000044.1:0-28009 GCA_038204695.1 Opitutales bacterium
ATAGCCGGCGATGCGCGGTAGTGTCACCAGCACTACACGCGCGTCGGCGCCCAGTTCGATGCCGTGGGCGAGGCAGAACGCGGCGACGCGCGGCTTGAGCGAATCCGCGGCACCGGAAGGCGCGATCGCCGGTCTGCTCGCGTTGTGGAGCGGCTCGGTGATCGGAAGATAATCGCGTTCGCGCAACGAAACGAGATTAGCGCGGTTGACCGAGAACAGCCGCAGCCGCAGCGAGAGCTCGGGCAATTCATCGAGATCGATCGCCAGGTAGAAGAGGCGATACGCGAATGCGTGGGACTTCGGCGCAAAGCGCTCGTGCCGCACGACACACTCGAACAGCGTTGAACGAAATGCATGGGCGCCGTCGGTCTTCATGCCAGCTCCAGCACGGCCGCAGGTGAGTGCCATGGATTTCGGTGCAGCATGAGCTGGGACAACGCGACGGCTGACGCGAGTCCGTCCTCGTGGAAGCCATAACCCTGCCACGCTCCGGCAAAGTAAGTCTCGGTCCCGCCGATCGCACCCGTGTTTAATTCTGTCAACCGACTCTGCGCTTCGCGCGCGGGCAGATCGAAAAGCGGGTGCTCATAAGCGATTGTCTTCAGCACTTTCGCCGGATCAATGAGCGCCTCGCCGTTAATCGAGACGAAATAATTCACCCGATCCGAAACGCCCTGGAGCCGGTTCATCCAGTAATGGGTCGACGCCTCCAGCGGCTCGTTCGGCCTCGCGGAAGACGGAAGGTCGAGCCGGTAATTCCACGCGGCCCATGCCCGCCGAGTGCGCGGCATCACGGACTCATCCGTGTGCAGCGTGGCGATATTCGCTTCGTACGAGAACGCAGAGAGAACAGTCCGCTCGCCCGCGGTCGCTTGCGCGCCGAGTATTTTCAACGTGGTTGGCGGGTGACACGCAAAGATGACGCGGTCGAACTGCTGCGCACCCGTGTCCGTCACCACCTGCACACCGTCCGGCCCCCGAGAGATACGCCGCACAGGGCTGCGAAGGTGAATCCGGTCGCGAAAATCCGCCGTGAGTTTCTCCACATACGTCCGGGAACCGCCCTCGACTGTCCACCACGAATGCTGCGTGTGCATCCCGAGGAATCCGTGATTGTAGAAAAACCGCAGCAAGGTCGTCGCGGGAAACTCGAGCATCCGTTCGGGCGGCGTGGACCATACGGCGGAACTCATCGGCACGAGGTAGAGCCGCAGGAAGGTTTCACCATATCCGCGGGAGTCGACGTACTCCGTCAGTGTCATCGAGCGGACCGCCGGATCGTCGAGTGCCGCGATCGCCTCGCGGTTAAACCGATCGATTTGCATCAGCATCCGATAGAAAGACGGGCGAAACAGATTCCGTCGTTGCGCGAAGAGATGGCGCAGGCTGCTGCCGCAATACTCGAGCCGGCTGGGGCTGTGCCGCACGCCAAACGACATATCGGTGCGTTTCGTCGGCACCTTCAGCGCGTCAAAAAGCCGAAGCAGGTTCGGATACGTGACGTGGTTGAACACCATGAACCCGGTGTCGATCGGAACGGAGTGACCGTTTTCCGGCACGGTCACCGTGTTGGCGTGGCCGCCGACATGCGCGTCCGCCTCAAAGAGGGTGATGTCGAACTCGCGCTGGAGAAACCAGGCGCAACCCAACCCGGCGATGCCGCTTCCAACGATGGCCAGTGATTCCATAAAGAAAGTTAGCGAGTGATGCCCGATCGAAACGGGCCACCGAGGGAGGCCGTCGGTTTGGCCAACGCTTCGTCGAGAAAAGTGACGCGCCATGGCCGCCGTCCGGAGGTCGCATCGGCGGCGGCCGCCGGCACTGCGCCGGCGAGATGGCGAAAGAGGGCGTTCTGCCTGTACTCAAAAATGCTGCGCACATCACGCCGCACGAAAAGCCGTTCAATCAGCCGCCCACCGGGTACGACGAAATCCACCTCGTCCAGGCAGAGTGTCCCACCCTCATGCGACACGAAGGAATGCGTGTGCACCCAGCGGCGATAGGGTCCACGGCGCTGTTCGTCGCGAAAGCGAAACGGCGGCTCCCAAAGCGTGATTTCTGTCCGCCAACTCAGCGGCAGACCGTGGACGCGGAGACGATAGTCAATAATGGCCCCCTGCTTCATCTCGATGGGGGCGGCGCCACAGATCGTGAACTTCAACCACCCTGGCGTAATCGCGGCGAGGTTCTGCGCATCGGCAAAGAACGGAAACACCTCGGCGGGTGTCTTGGGCAGCCAGAGTTCAGCCGTCAACCTGCTCATCGCGTCACCTCGCTCCCGCCGTCCGAATGATGCAGGACGGATGCACACTCCCCGTCGGGCATGCTCTCGCCCACGGAGCGAGGGCGATTTGAGCGGGCATAATGTGGATGAGTGGCGGCCATGATGGAGAGGGGTGAATGCGTTCTTAGACATACGGTCTAAATTTTATAGCCCTTGTCAAACAGTTTGTCTAAGATTTGTCGTGACTATCATAACAATCTGATTCAACAACGTTACTGTTTCTAGATTGGCAACCTTTCGCCTTGCCAATTGCTGAATGCTTAAAGTGTGTCCAATTTCTGTCTAACATGTCTGCGTCTCATCATCCCATCAATGTCGTCGTCCAGCGAACCGGGCTAACCGCTCATGTTATCCGCGCTTGGGAACGACGTTACCGAGCCGTCGAACCGCAGCGCACCGCGACCAATCGCCGCGTTTACTCCGATGCGGATATTGAGCGGCTCAGCCTGCTGCGGGCACACACAGCTGCGGGCCAATCCATCAGCTACCTGGCCCGACTCAGCACCGAGAGTCTCAAGCAATTAGGGAACGGCACGTCGGTGCGGGCCGCGGGAACGGTCGCCGGCTCACTCCTTTCGCCAGCTGTTTTCGGTGCGTCGGATCTAATCGCGCGGGGAGTCGTGGCGATCAAGAACATGGACGCCATGACGTTCCAGACCGTCCTCGATTTGGCTGAGACGCAGCTTGGCGTTCAAGGGATGCTTCAGCGGATCGTGGGACCGCTCGCGCATGTGGTGGGCGAGTTGTGGCGCGAGGGCTCGATTAGCGCGGCGCACGAGCATTTCGCGACCGCTTCCTTGCGGAAGATTTTAGACCGGGCGGTCCGGCCATTTGCCCTCTCCGAACTGGCGCCCGTTCTGGTCGTCGGCACTCCCCTCGGGCAACTGCATGAATTGGGCGCCATGATTGCGGCGGCGCAGGCCTCAAACCTCGGCTGGCGGGTGATTTACCTCGGCGCCGGGCTCCCCGCCTCCGAGATCGCCGGCGCGGCGCGGCAGCACGCGACCAAGGCTGTCGCACTCAGCATTGTTTATCCGGATGATGATCCTCGACTCGGCGGCGAACTGCTGCGGTTGCGTGATTTGCTGCCCCCGGGCGTGACGATCGTGGCCGGTGGTCGGGCCGCCTCGGCCTACGCGGATTCGCTGGAGGCGATAGGCGGCAAAACCACTGAAGACCTCAACGCGTTCGGCCTGCTTTTGGACCAACTCCGTCGCCGGTCCGCCTGAAGCTGGGCTGAGCGCTCGGCTCCGCAGTATGGCGGCGCGACACGCGGTACGAGGCGCCCTCCCAGGAATTTCGCGCACTTCACGCTTGCAAGCGCCTCCCGGGCGCGGTGTTTTGGCCGGCTCTTTTTGTCAGGAAACGTCAGTAACCAAAACCAACCAACATCCATCGATCGCAAGGCGGCCCATCGGCCGACCTGTGTCTCGCCAGATACATAGATCACATATATGCCCATTAGCATCACGCCCAAGGACCTGCTCGATGCAGGCGTTCACTTCGGCCATCAGACCAAGCGCTGGAATCCCCGCTCAAAGCCGTTCATTTTTGATCATCGGCAGGGCGTCACCATCATCGACCTCGGCAAGACGCATGAGGCGCTGACGAAAGCCTGCGAGTTCCTCGAGGACACTGTCGCCAACGGCGGTAACGTGCTCTTCGTCGGAACCAAGCGCCAGGCCAAGGAAATCGTTCGTGAGGCCGCGACCTCCGCCAACATGCCGATGGTCGTCGACCGCTGGCTGGGCGGCACGCTCACCAATTACGAGACGGTCAAGAAATCGATCGCCAAGTTCAAAAAGTACCAGGCGATGGAAACCAGCGGCGAACTCGCCAAGCTGCCCCGCAAGGAGGAATCGGCCATCAAGCGCGAGATGACGCGCATGCAGAAGAATTTCAGCGGCATCGCCGACATGGGCGGCCTGCCCGCCGCGATGTTCGTCGTCGACGTCAATCACCACAAGATCGCCGTCGCGGAAGCGGCGCGCGCCGGCGTCAAATGTGTCGGAATCGTGGATACGAACTCGGATCCCTCCACCGTCTCGCACCCGGTCCCGGGCAATGACGACGCGGTGAAGTCCATTCGCATCCTGGTGGAAACCATCACCGCCGCGGTCCAGAGCGGGCTCGCCCAGCGCGACACCCGTCGGGCCCAGCGGGGCGCCGCGGATTTGAAGGCAACGCAAGCCGGCATCGAGACGCCTGCGGCCCCGGTGGTCGCCGCCGCGGGCGACGTCGATCTTTCCCGCGTGGTGCTGCCGCCCGATGTCGCTCCGCTGGTCGAAGGTGAAGTCGATCCGGCCGCGGCACCGAAGAAGAAAGCTCTCCGGCCGAAGCGTCCCGCCGTCAAAGCCGAATAACCTTCATCCCCGATTACATGATGAGTACCACCGTCACCATCTCCGCTCCGATGGTCAGCAACCTGCGCGAGAAGACCGGCGCCGGCCTGCTCGACTGCAAGAAGGCCCTGACCGAAGCCAACGGCAACGTCGAGGAGGCCATCACCATCCTCCGGAAAAAGGGCGCGGCGTCCGCCGCCAAGAAAGCCGATCGCGCCACCAAGGAAGGCACGATCGAAAGCTACATTCACGTCGGCGGGAAGGTAGGCGTCTTGATTGAGGTGAATTGCGAGACCGACTTCGTGGCCCGCAACGAAGACTTCAAGGTCTTCGTGAAGGACCTCTGTCTCCAGATCGCCGCCGCCAGCCCGCTCTACGTATCCCGTGAGCAAGTACCGGAAGCGGAGCTCGCGCAGGAGCGCGAGATCGCCGTGGCCCAGGTGCAGGGCAAACCGCCGGCCGCCGTGCAGAAGATCGTCGAGGGCAAGCTGGAGAAGCACTTCTCGACCGTCTGTTTGTTGGACCAGCCGTTCGTGAAGCAGCCCGACAAGACGGTGAAGGAAATCCTCACCGAGCAGGTCACGAAGATCGGGGAGAACATCCAGGTCCGCCGCTTCGTGCGCTACCAACTCGGCTCCTGAGCCCGCCGCATCGTTTTCATGCCAGGCGCTCCGACCGATCACGGCGGAGCGCCTTGTTTTTTCCATGGCTGCCTTTGCGTCACCTGCGGCGGCGGTTAGCTTCCTGGCAGACCAAAATTCATCGTGCACCGGTCGATTCGCTTTAACCACATGCCTCCGCACGCCATGAAAGTTTCCCGCGGCCAGATTCTCTGGCGCGGACTCACCCATCGCTGTCCGAATTGCGGCGAACGCACGCTTTTCAAAGACGGCACCCTGTTTCAGCTGAACAAGCAGTGCCCCGCGTGCGGGTTTCGCTTCGAGCGCGACAACGACGAAGGATTCTTCCTCGGCTCGATGTCGCTCAACTACGGGGTGACACTCGTGTTTTTCCTGACTCCGCTGATGCTTCTCGCCTACTTCGATGTGATCGGCACAACGGCGGCGATCGTGCTGGCGGGTTTCGGTGCCATTCTCGTGCCCGCCATTTTTTACCGATCCTCCCGGAGTTGGTGGCTGATGAACTACTATTTCTTCCTGCCGCATCACCTGCCGGCCAATGGCGGCAAAGGCCGCGGCGGCGAAGACGACAATATCTGAGCACGCGTTGAGGCGCGCCGGCCCCCCACTCACGCAACTACGGCTCCAGCAGTGCGTATCGCCGCAGCTTATACTGAAGGGAACGCCGGCTCAGCCCAAGCACCCGCGCCGCCTCCGCGCGATTCGAGGTAAGATGCGTCAGCGTCTGCCGAATCAGCAGTTTCTCCGCTTCGCCGATCGTCATGCCCACCCGCAGCGGGAACGACACCGCCGTCTTCTCATGCGCATGGATGAAATCAGGCAGGTCGCCGGCCTCAATGGTCGGCTGGGGACAGGTGATCACGAGTCGCTCAATCACATTGCGCAGTTGCCGCACGTTGCCGGGCCAGGGAAACCGCTGACACAATTGCAGCGCATCACTCGCCATCGTCTTTTGCCGCCGCTTGTGCTTCCCGGCGAAGTGTTCGAGGAAAGATTCGATCAGCAGCGGAATGTCTTCCGCGCGCTCGCGCAGCGGCGGGACAATGATGGGAACAATCTGCAGCCGATAATACAGGTCCTCGCGAAATTTCCGCGCCGCGACGGCTTCCTGCAGATTCGTGTTGGTCGCAACGACGATGCGCACATCGACGCGCTGCAGCACCGTGCCGCCAACCTGGCGGAACGCCCCGTCTTCAATCACGCGCAACAGATCACCCTGCCCTTTCGGTCCGAGATCGCCGATCTCGTCGAGAAAGAGCGTGCCGCCGTCCGCGAGGTGAAACCGGCCCAGCTTGTCGGCGACTGCGCCGGTGAACGCTCCCTTCACATGGCCGAACAGCACCGCCTCCACCAGCGACTCAGGCAGCGCGGCGCAATTGACAAAGATGAACGGCCGGTCGGCGCGCCCGCTGCGGGCGTGAACCAACCGCGCGACGAGTTCCTTGCCGGTGCCGCTTTCCCCTTCGATTAACACCGTGACGTCGCTGCGCGCCACTTCCTCCGCAATGCGCACGACCTTGCGGATCGCTTCACTTTCGCCAACGAGATGGTTCGGCTCCGATTGTTTCAACAGCCGCTGCCGCAGTTCGCTGTTTTCCGCCACCACGGCCTGCAACTCCAGCGCTTTCAGCACGAGCGCACGCAGCCGCTTCAAATCAACCGGCTTCGTCAGATAATCATAGGCGCCCTCCTTCATCGCTTCGACCGCGTTCTCGACGGTGCCATAGGCAGTCATGATGATGAACTGGGTATCGCGGCTTTTCCGCCGCGCCTGGCGGAGCAGTTCGAGGCCGTCGAGCCGGGGCATCCGCACATCGGTCAGCACCAGGTTGTAAAGCTGCCCGCCGATCATGCGCAGGGCCGTCTCCCCGTGGTTCGCCGTATCGACGGTGTAACCCTCGCGTTGCAGCGCCTCCTGGATGCCGGTGCCCAGCGCCCGTTCGTCATCGACCACGAGGATTTTGATCTGGCCGCGATTCATGCAAGTCTTTCGGGCGGCTGCAGGGGCAGACACAGGCAGAAAACCGCGCCGCCCTCCGGCACATTCGCCACCGATAGGGTGCCGCCGTGGGCCATCGCGATTTGCTGCACAATCCACAGACCCAGCCCGCTGCCCTCGGGCTTCGTGGTGTAGAACGGCTCGAAAATCGCCTGGCGCCGCTCCGGCTCCACGCCGGGCCCCGTATCTTTGACGTCGATACAAACGGCGGCGCGCGCGGCATCGAGCCGGGCGGATAACCCGATGCGGCCGCGGCGTTCGATCGCCTGGATCGCGTTGATCACGAGATTGACGAGCGCTTGCGCCAGCCGGCCCGAGTCGGCGCGCAGTTCGGGCACATCGGGCGCAATCGTGGCCGTCAGTTCAATCTCGCGCGCGGCCGCTTCGGCCCCCAGCAACCGGATGACATGCTCCAAAACATCACCAATGTGCATGGGCTGAAGCGTGACGGACGATGGCCCCGCCAAGGTGAGGAACTGGCGGACGATACTGTCCAGCCGGTGAAGTTCCGTGCGGATGATCTCGAGCCGGCCGGTGACTTGCGTGGGCAGGGGCGGCGAAGTCTGCGCGAGATCCTCCTCGAGGAGCTGGACGTGAATGTCGAGCGAGCCGAGGGGATTCCGGATTTCGTGCGCGAGCCGCGCGAGCAAACGCGACAGCAGCCGCTGCCGTTCCGCCGCGGAAAGCGGCGAAGCATCGGGACCAAGGGCCTCCCGCAGCAACGTCTCCATGCCGGCAGCCTAGGAACAGATAACTCCGCACACCAGTCTGCCGACATGGAGAGTAGCCGCACTTCTGCGGTGCGAAAGCAGTGGGCTCAGGCAGGCGGCGGACGCGCAAGAAGATCGCGGGCCGGCCTGGCGCCGGCGCGCCGGCCGCGTCAGCTCGTCGGATAACCGAGAGCGGCCAGTTGCGCGAGGACGTCGCGCGGCCGAATCCCCACGGGCTTGAACTGAAGATCGCGCGGCAAATTGGGAACCCGATGATGGATGCGCACGGCGGCAAACAGCCACGGATACATCTTGCCGCGGCTGATCTTCACCACCGCCGCATGCGGGATGGTGAACGTGCCACGAGTGCCGGAGAGCAACAACGCGTCCGGCGTTGCGCTCAAAAATGCGGTGGGCGTCGGACCATAGGTCGAGGCGACATCGTCAGCCATGTGGCCGTCCCATTTGTGGGTCGATTGATGGTGAGGAGCAGTGTCAGGAAACAGTGCCGATTGATTCGGTCCGGAATGGTTCATCGTAATCGAAGAACCTGCCGCAAGCGTGACACGCGAAGCCGATGGACGATGTTCTCATCCGAAAAGGTAGCGCGAACGTCGCTTGCGCACAGGCAGTGAGCGAGACAGCGGCCCGACCGTCTCAATTGCCTTCGGGAAAACCCTTTTCCCGAACCCAGAACCAACGTGCATCAGATTAAAGATGGCGCAAGTCATCAGGGTTCCGCATCAAGGGCTGCCGAAATTTTATGTTCATCGGACATTTTGCAGTTGGGTTCGGCCTTAAATCCAGGGTGCCGGCGGTTTCGCTGGGGACGCTGTTTCTTGCCGCCCAGTTCCTCGATCTGCTCTGGCCGGTGTTGTTGCTACTGGGCATCGAGCGCGTCGAACTCGCGCCGGCCGCCGGACAAGGCCCGCCCCTCCACTTCACTCACTACCCCATTTCGCACAGCCTGGCCATGGTCCTCGTGTGGGCGGGCCTCTTTGGCGGCAGTTTCCACCTGCTACGGCGAAGCGTGGTGGGAGCTGTGATATGCGCGCTCGCCGTCCTCAGCCACTGGATACTCGATCTCGTCGTGCACCATCCCGACCTGCCGCTCGTGCCCGGCTCGGGCGCGCGGTATGGTTTTGGATTATGGTCGTCGCTCCCACTGTCACTCGGGCTCGAGCTGCTGATTTTTGGAATTGGGGTGTGGCTGTACGCGCGGACAACACACGCCGTCGACCGCGTCGGCTCGATTGGCTTCTGGTCGCTGATCGCTTTTCTGATGATCATTCACCTGGCGAACGTCTTTGGTCCTCCGCCCCCGAGTGTCGTCGCGGTCGCATGGACCGGTCACGCGCAATGGCTGCTCGTGCTGTGGGCCTACTGGATCGATGCGCATCGGCGCGCGACAACGGGGGTGGCTGGGCGCCGGTAACTGCGTTGCGAGCCGACGAGCGTCTGTATAGTGGCTGCGAGCGCCAGCGAGTGGAAGGCACTCGATTCAACCGGGTGCCCATCCACTCGCTGGCGCTCGCAGCCATGGGGGCGCCTCGACGGCGCTCGCCGCCTCGCTCAATTCGCCCAACTTAACCCGCCCAACGCGCCAGTCGCTCCGCGACCCGCGCGCGCCTTGTTGGGTCACGGGAGATCGGCAGGTCGCGTTCGAGTTGTTCAACCGTCGGCACGATCCCCCACGCCGTCGGCACGAATACTTCGTGGGCGCGGCCACCGGGCAGTCCAAGCTCGCGCGCCTGATGATCGAATCGCGCCCGCAGCTTTTCCTTCCACGCCGCGAGGTCCGTCGTCGGCTCAAGCCGGTGACGCGCGACCCACGGCAGCCACTCGTTGATCTGGCTTTGGTGGCACCACGATTCTTCGGCGATGACGTCGAACACTTCCTCCACATCGACGACCAAGTCGGCGGCATTTGCGCCCGCCATATAGCCATCGTACGTGTTCAGGATTACCGGCGTCTTCACCCACGTGGATTTCGTCTCGTCGGCCGCAGGATAATAGCGCGCGAATTCATGCGGGACATTGATGAGATAAGCCACGCGGCGAACCGCATCGGCCACGCTGATGTGGTCGGGATGCACGCCGGCCAGCGGATCCGACGGCAGAGGGGGACAGAACAAATAATCGGGCTCGAAATCGCGGATGGATTTCCAGAGCGCCGCGAGCAGCTCATGCGTCACGATCGGGCACGCGTCCTGGAACGGTTTTCCACCGGGCTTCTGCAGCAGTTCAAACTCGTACCGCCCAATCGCGGCGCTCGCCCTTTGCTCCGCCAGCCGGATGCGGGCGGTTTCCTCGCCGGTCCGGAAGTGATGACCGGAGCGACTGTCGGTGCAGACCAGGACGCGAGCGCGGAAATCCGGCCCCGCGCGGCGCCTCAGCAACTCGAATGTGCCCGCCGCCACAAACTCGAAATCGTCAAAGTGAGCATGAACACACAGCACGCGCATGACGCTTTGTTTCCGGGTTCACCGCTTCGGTTTCAATCCCAATCGCCCCCGCGAGCGCAGACGGAGGACGCGTTCTCACCCGCGTGCGCGCCGCGACCACCTTGACACTCTTCACGCGCCGGAGCGTAATCCCTCCATTCACTCACCCGGCAGAGGATTCGATGACGCAGCCCATCAGCCTTTCTGAATCCCGGGGAACGTCGCAAAGAGGGAGCACTCCATGAAGAAAAACACGAAAAAGACGCGCCCGCCTCAGATGACGCGGCGCGAGTTTGTCGGCCGGGCCCTGACGACGGCCGGCATCATCACCACCGCGCCAGCGTTCCTGCGCGGCCAGAACCTCAACAGCAAGTTGAACGTCGCGTTCATCGCCTGTGGTGGTCGCGCGAATACGAACTTGAATGAACTCACGATTGCGGCCGCCGGGGCCAAGAGCGCCCGCCCGGGACGCCTGAGCGCCGCCGACGCGGCTTCGGCCGGGCCGCATCCCGATGAGAATGTCACGGTCCTTTGCGACGTGAACCAGCTGGCGGTCGACGCCGCGTCCCAGCGGTTTCCCAAGGCGAAAAAGTTCAACGACCTGCGGCGCGTCTTCGACCGGCCGAACGATTTCGACGCCGTGGTGGTCTCCACCGCCGAGCACACGCACGCGTTTGCCACCTACCTCGCACTCACGCTCGGCAAGCACGTTTATTGCGAGAAGCCGCTCGCCTATAATATCTGGGAGACCCGCCTCATCCGCGAGACCGCCGCCAAGTACCCGCACCTGTCCACCCAGATGGGCAACCAGGCACACGCCTCGGCCGCGCGGCGTTCGATCAGGGAAATTCTGGATACGGGCGTCATCGGCCCCGTGCGTGAAGTCCACGTCTGGGCCGAACGCGCGTGGGGATTGCAGGACGCGGCGTCGGCCGAAAAATTCGACAAGCCGCACGGCTTCTACAACGGCATCCAGATCGTCGACCGATTCAAGGAGGAGATGCCGGTGCCCGCGAACATGCACTGGGACCTCTGGCTCGGCCCGGCTCCCGTGCGGCCATTTCATGCAACCTATTTCCCCGGCCCGCGGTGGTACCGCTGGTGGGATTTCGGCAATGGCACGATGAGTGATCTCGGCAGCCACGATAATGACGTGCCCTATACTGTATTGGATCTTTGGAGACCCGACAAGAAGGGCCGGCGCGCGCTGGCGCCGCTCACGGTCCAGGCCACGTCGCCCAATGTGCCGGTGCCGCACAAGGAACTCGCACCGGCCACCCTGAAAGCGGTTTATGAATACGCCGCCGTCGGCGCCCAGCCGGCGCTCAAGCTCGTCTGGCACCAGGGCGACAGCAAACCGCCCGGCTGGACGCCGGCGTGGGGCGGCCGTTCGTGCGTGTTCATGGGCGACAAAGGCATGTTGCTCGGCAACGGAAAACTGCTGCCGGAGGAGAGCTTCAAGGGTTTCCAGGTACCGCCGGAAAAGCTGCCGCGCTCACCCGGTCATTGGGTGGAGTGGGTCAACTATGCCAAGGGGAACGGTCCTGTTCCCGGCTCGAACTTCCAGTACTCCGGCTGGACGACCGAAGCGAATCACCTCGGCAATGTGGCGTACCGCACCGGCAAGAAGATCGAATGGGACTTCGAGACGATGCGTGCCCGCAATGCACCGGAGGCCGCTCCGTACATTGCCCGGCCCGTGTATCGGAAAGGTTGGGACGGCATTCTGAAGGCGTAGATGCGGCGCATTCGCGGCCCGCCGCAACGTGGGCCCCGACGCTGAGCGGGTCACGACTCCGTGGCGGCGAGCGCCAGCGAGTGGATTCGAGTCTGCCATTCATTCTTCATCCACTCGCTGGGAGTGGCGCCGGTCTTTGACCGGCTCCCGCCAGTCGGAGACTGGCGCGACGGCGAAAGCGTGGGCACAGGGTGTCAAATTTCCCCGCCAGCCTGGCTCGCGGCTAAAGGCGTCACCATCCAGCAATGATCCAAAAGCACCACCGTAGCCGAAAGACGCCGGGCGGCTTCGTTTCATCCGTATCGGATTTCCGGCGACGCGATTAGCGCGGGCGCGTCGAAGCAGTGGTGCCGCGCGAACGCAAAAAGATTGTCGTCCACGCCAGGCGTCGACGGCACCTGTCGGGAGAAGCCGTTGTTCTTTGGCTCGCGTCACGGCTCGAACAGCGGCACTCGCTTCATCGCCACCACGTCGACCAGGCCTTTGTCCGTCAGACGCAATTCAGGAATGACGGCCAGCGGCAGCAGATTGAATCCCATGTAGGGAACTTTGCAGCCGAGTTTCTTCCACGCGCGCTTCAGCGCCGTCGTCTGTTTTGCCACGACCGTCGCGCGCTGGTCCGACAACAAACCCGCCACTGGCAGCGCCACGCTCGCCAGCACCCTGCCCTTCCGCACAGCGCACACCCCACCGCACATCCCCTTCACCGTGGCCAGCGCGAGTTGCATGTCCGCTTCGCTCGTGCCCGCGATGACGATGTTGTGCGCGTCGTGCCCGACACTGCTGGCCACCGCCCCATCGGTCAGCCCGAAGTCGCACAGCAGCCCTTGCCCGACGCCACCGTTCTTGCCGTGGCGTTCCACCACGGTAAGAAAACACAACGCGTGCCTATGAAAATGGCCGGCCCACGTCGGGCCGACGGCAAGTTCGACGCGTGCCCGCGCCGTCACGATACCGGGGGGAACCACGCGAATGACGTTGGCCGTCACCGGTGACTCGGGCCGCGGCGGCGTCAGCTTCACCCGCGCCGGCACCTTGACCGTCTGGTAGGCAGCACGTGGATACGTGTAGCGGCGGCGCAGCGACCGCTCGAGCAGCGCGGTGATTTTCCTTCGTTCGACCACGAGTTCACCGCCCAGCCAGGTGTTCTGCACTTCGAGCGCATCGTTCAATAACACAATGTCGGCCCGTCTTCCCGGCCCAAGTCCGCCGAAATCGCCGTCCATCGCGTAGCGGGTCGCCGGATGCAACGAGCCGAGGCTCCATGCCGTCGTAATCGGCAGACCCGCCGCCGCGGCCTGGCGGACGACCCAGTCCAGGCCGAAGAGGAACAGATCGTCGGCGTCCCG
Source organism: Opitutales bacterium (assembly GCA_038204695.1). Lineage (GTDB taxonomy): Bacteria > Verrucomicrobiota > Verrucomicrobiia > Opitutales > Opitutaceae > ER46. The sequence goes on from JBBRCR010000044.1 coordinate 13,508, forward strand.
ATCATCCGTGCAAACGCACACCCGTTTCGGATTCGCGCCGAGTTCGGTCACCGTCTTGATCGCCTGCGGCAGCGAGTGCCACGGCGTCTGGGGATTGCCGCCGCGCAGAAAGACCCACACGCCGTTCTCCAGAAAATCATCGGCGATCTCACGATCGATCGCCTCGTGGGTGTCCGTGACGCCACTCGCAGCGCCGGCGGCGACGAATTCCCGTCCGTAGATGTGCCCGCACACGGGCCGGCCGCGTTTCAATGCCTGGGCGAGAATCGCGTGGCTCCGTTCGTTGCCCATCGCCACCGACACGTAATCCATTTTCTCGCCGAGCGCCGCCGCCTCCGGCCAGCGATCAAAGAGCCGGCCGATCTTGGTGGGCGTGAGATCGCCGCCGGCGGTCTCCAACCGTGCGTTGGTCGCCGGAACCGTGCTTGGCACGGTGAGAAAAACCGACAGCGGTGCGCGACGGGCATCCTCGAGCATCCACTCGATCCCCGCGACGTCGCACACGTTGCCGATTTCATGGCTGTCGCAAAAGACCGTCGTGGTTCCGTTCAGAAGCGCCGGTTCCGCGAATGCACACGCCGTCATCATGCTGCTTTCGATATGCACGTGCGGATCCACGAGACCCGGCGCGACGATGCCGCCGCGCGCATCGTAAACTCGAGCGGGCCCCGCCTTGCTTCGGCGGAATGTGCCGGCCGGTTTTACGGCGGCAATCCGGCCAGATTTAATCCAGATCTCCCGGTCGCGATGGATCCGCTCGGTATAGGTCGAGAGGACACGAGCGCCAGTGATGATGAGATCAGGAGTGGCTCGCGCCATCGCGACCGCGGCCAGTGAGCGGGTCAACGTGTGCAGCGGCCGGACGGAGAATCGCGTCAGCATGAGATGAATATGGCGGTCACCAACCTCCGCCGCGACGCGTTTTTCCAGTAGCTGCGAGTGCCAGTGAGGGGAAGGGCACCACCTGTGGCGATCGCAACGGAATCCACTTGCTGGCGCTCGCGGCTGCGGGCTCGCAGCCACCTTTTTACCGCCAAGGATTCAGCACGCCCGCTTATGTGCCGTCGTACAACGCCGCGATCTGGAGCATCAGTTTCTCGAGCTCACGATAATAAGCAGCCTCGGCCATCCTGGCTTTCTTTTCGCGTAATTTTGCCACCTGAATTTCGAGCTCGTCGCGCCGGGCGCGGACATCCGGCGCCAGCTGCTGCTCCGCCGGACTGCGAACGAGATGAAACTGATGCGCCCGCGAACCATCGAGGCTGGAGCCATCGCGCGCGCGCTTCGTCGCCCGCACGCCCTTGAACCAATCGGCCGGCGTGCCCAGTCCATCCCCATTGTCATCGATCAACGAATGCTCGGTCGCGAGCCGGCCATCCGTCTGGTAGAACTCCGCGGTCCGGTGCGACGCGCTCAAAAACGCCTCGAGCAGCGAAATCTGCCCATCCTTGTCGAGGTCGCTCTTTGGATCCGGCAGCGCCTCGGCGAGGAACTTTCCGAAACGCGCATAGTTCTGTTCGTTTCCACTGCGCGTGGACGTGACGATCACGCGTTGCGGGGACGCCAGTTTGGCGAGAAACGGCGCGCTGGCGGAAGTCGTGTCGATCACGGCGATCGGCCGCTCGAACGGTTTCAGCCAGCCCGCGATCTCGGTGGCGGAGACATCGGGTCCGCGCAGGTTCAGTTTCGCCTCCTTGCCGTCAAATGTTCCGTGCCCAACGAACACGATCCAGAGTTCACCCCGCCCGGTCTTCAGCTCATCAGCGAGCGCCTGCTTCAAGCGATCCCGGTCAGCGGCGCCCTCGGCCGGTGACGTTCCGATTCCAATATGCTTCGCTCCAGCCCTGGCGCTCACTTCAGCCCACCTGGCAATCTGCTGCTCGAAATCCGGACCGAACTCGTCCTCACCCTTCGCCCCGGCAACCAATAACACGGTCGCTCGATCCAATTCGGGTTCGGCGTCCCGCGGGGCGGTCGGGCCCGGCTCGGCCGCGTTCAACGCTCCGAACGCGAGTGCAGTCGCAGACCACTGCGTGAGTCGCAGCCAGAAACCGAAGCCTCTGGTGATAACGCGGCGGTCCTCCGACCCGCGTGCCGACGTGGCGGGCGCCACGCCGGCACGTCCAGGAAACGCGTGCGGTGCCATCGAACTCATGGCATCCCCTTCCAGCGCCGCAGGCCCCACTCGGCCAGCAGGCAGCCCAGCGCAAAGGCAAACATCACCGGTGTATGCCAGGCTGGATACGACCAGGTCTCCATGACGGGGGCGCGCAATTCCGGCAGCCGTTTGACGAAGCTCTCCAGGTCATCAACCGGAATGACCTCGCCCCCGGTCTTGCGCGCGATGTCCTCGAGCAATGCGGCATTCGGCACCAGTGAACGGAATTCCTCCGCGGCCAGATCCGTGCTCCAGCCGGCCTCCGCCCGCCCCAGATCCGCGCCCGCGTTGTTCTTGACCGAGGCCATTGCTCGATATCCGCCGGTTTGGCGCGGCACGTAGGTCGCTTGATATAACCCGGGCTCGCTCAACGCCGGATCCCCTTCGAGCTTGATCGCGGTACCCGCCGCCCCCGACGTGCCATCGAAAACCACGGGCTCGATCGCGATCGTGACGGAGGCCTCGTCCACCGGCTGAAATTTTTCATCGCGCACGCGCACCTGCACCAGCACCGCGCCATTGGGATCGCCGGCCACCGGCTCGACACTTGTCTGCACCCGGTTCGGCACGTCCGTGACCAACCAGCGCACGAGCTGGCGCCACGCCTTGTCCATGTCGGCATGCATGGCGGCATCGCGCATTCCCCACCGCCAGAGATCCCCGACCATCAGCGCGGCGGTGCGGCCGTGACCAAAGCGCTGCACGGCCAGCGCCGGCAGTTCGTTGCCCTTCTCGTCGCGCACCGACGCAATCACGCTCGCCCCGGGTTTCAGCGACCGCACCCGGTTGAAAACGCTGAACGGCGGCATCGCGTCGATCCGCGCCCGCTCATCCGACTCGTTGTCGCGGAGACGCGCCCATGGCTGCAACCAGCCTTCGCGTGCAAGCTGGAAATGCAGCGGCCCCGGTGGTTCAACCGGTCCCTCGTCGCGATCGAGATACACAGGCAGCATGTCGCCGATGGGGGTGCGCGCGTACTTTCCATCCTGGAAGCTTTCCATGCCGCCAAGCATCAGCACGCCGCCGCCGCGTTCGGAAACGAACTTCTGCAGCAACTGCGCCTGGTCCGCCGCGAAGAACTCCGCCTCCACGTCGTCGAGAATCACCGCGTGATAACCATAAAGATCCTCCGGCGTGCGAGGAAAACCCGCGCGCAGTTCGAACTCGTCGCGCGTGTTGAGCCGTACCAGCACGGGCTGATCGTAACGCTGGACATCCTCCGGCGACTGGTTGCCAAATCCGCGAAACAGCGGGTTGCTCGTCTCACCGACGCGGCCGCGAAAATCGAACTTCGGTTCCCGCTTCGCCACGCGGATCAGTCCGACCAACTGCACCTGTTCATCGTCCTGCACCGCCCGGTTGAGAAATTTGAACTCCCAGTTTGGCCGTCCTGAAACATACAATACACGAAACGGTCCCTGTCCGCGATCAACCGCAATCACGCGCGCGTTGTTGGCCAGCGTGGCTTCTTCACTCGGGGCGACCGGCGACTTCGCATCCGGCGGTGTCACCGGCTGGTCACGCGGCCCCACCCGCACCTGATAAAACGTGAGTCCCGGCTGGTCGGGCTTCAGCTGGAACCGGAACGCCAGCGATTCGCCATCGCCGCGCGCGTCGGCGGTTTGCTCCTGCACCGTCCGACCCGTGTGATCGACCAGCCGCGCTTTCACCGGCTGCCCGCGAAATCCCGCCGCCACGACGTCCGTCTGAATCGAGACCGGCGCGTCCTCGAAGGAACTCTGCGTGACACTCACGCGTTGCACGGCGATATCGCGCACGGCATCGGGACGGCCAATTACCACCGGATAGATCGGCGGCATCCCCTTGAGCTCGGCCGGTGCACCGGTCGGCAGATCGGTGGCGTTGCCGTCGGTCAGGAACAGCACGCCGGCCAGCGGCCGGTTTTGAAAACGTTCGCCCAAGGTGCGCAGTGCCGACCCGATGGCGGACGAACGGCCCTCGAAGTTCAGCTCGTGAAAATCAGCCGTCGGCTGCAATCGCGCATCGAAACTGTAGCGCCTGACGTCGAAGGTTTCGGCGAGCGTGGACTGCCAGCCTGGTTTACTCGCATCGACGACGGCGCGCAGCGTCTCACCGCGCGTCTTCGCCTCGCCGCGATCACGAATCTGGAGCCCCTGACTGTTGTCGGCGACCACCGCAAAAAGGTTGGAGCCTGGTCGCGCCCTCTGCCCAAGCCAAAGGGGCTCCAGCAGGCAAAGCGCGAGCGCCGCAATCCCGAGTGCCTTCAGCGCCAGAAAAACCCAGCGCAGTGGCTGGCCGGCCGCGGCACGATAGCTCCACCCCAGCACGATGACCGCGATGGCAAACGCGATGACGGCGGGCCACAGCCAGTTCCAGCCGGAAAATGTCAGCGACGAGCTCATGCCGCCTGGGCTCCTTCTACAATTCGGGAACGTAAAGAGGTCACGCGCGATGGTTTCACATCGATGACGCGCCAGGAGCCGTACTGAACATGGGCGGGACGCCCATGACACTTCAAATCCACGAGCGGGACGCCCGCGCCACCACTCGCTGACGCTCGCAGCCACGATCGGACGGGACCTCCGCACCTTTTCCAATCCGCATGCAGGCTGCGCTTGGCGTGGCTTGGGCGGGACGCCATGCCTTTATCCACAAGTCGCACTGTCCATGGGCGGGACGCCCATGCCACCTCAAACCCACGGGCGGGACGCCCGTGCCACCTCGAACCGTCGGGCGGGAGGCCGGTGCCTGATTCAATTCGGTGCGCGAGCCGTGTCCGGCGTGTCATGGGCGTCCCGTCCATGTTCTGGGTCCCACGGGCGTCCCGCCCGTGGATCAATTCGTAAATAAAGGTACGGCGCGATGCTCGTGCCACGTCAGGATTTCGCTCGGTCATTTGTCCTTCCCGAGTTCCTCGTAATAACGACGCACCGATTCCGCGAAACGATTCGGCACCGGATCCCGATCGATGGGGGCGAGTGAATCCTTCGAGTCGCGCCGCGACAGTTCATCCGCGACGCGGCTGCGCACTTCAACGAGCGGCTTCAGGATCTCCAGCTTGACCACGGTCCAGTCTGGCTTCTTCAGGTCCTGTTTGAAATCGCGTCGGAGCAGCCGTGCCCGTTCGCGAGCGGCCGCCACTGCGTTACGCAGATCCGGCGTATCCAGCAATTCCTCGACGTCCCGCAGCCGTTCCGCCCAGCGCGCAAATTCCTCGCCCGTGAGCGGTCCATCCCATCCACCCGGATTCCAGGCGCCGCTCCAGTCGCCGCCCCACCCACCGCGTCCGCCGCCCGCCGTATCCACTCCGCGGTTCGGGCCGCGGCTCAACAGATCGTCCACCGAAAGGCTGCGCCGGTCACCCGGACGCTGATTGCGACCGCCGGGCCCGCCGGCCATCGAACCACCGCTTTGCTGGCCGGATTGCTGGCCGGCCTGCTGGCCCTGCTGGCCTTGTTGTCCCTGCCCTTGCTGGCCCTGGCCCTGTTTCCCTTTCTGGCCCTGTTGGCCTTGCTGACCCTGCTGACCCGGAGTGTTGCCAGCCATTCGTTCCCCTTGCTGACCGGGCTGCTCACCGCCGGGCTGCTGGCCTTCCTGCTGCTCACCGGGCTGGCCACCTTGCTGCTCCGAACTGGCGAGCTGAGATTCCGACTCGCCTGGCTGTCCACCCTGGCCCGGTTGCCCGCGCTGGCCGCGCTGCCCACCCGCCTTCTGCGTATCCGACTTTTGTTTACCGCTCTGACCTTGGCCGGATGCTTCCGCGATTTGCTGACGCAATTCCTCCGCCCGGCGCTCCTGTTCGCTCTGCCCGCCCGCTTGTTTGCCACTGCCCGGGCGGCCAGCGCTCGCGGTGCGCTCGCCTTCACGACCAGCCGCGCCACTGGCTCCGGCTTCGGCCTGGGCGAGTTCCCGCTGCAACTGATCCGTCAGCGCATCCAATTCTGATTGGGCGAGCTTCAACTGCTCGACATCGTCGCCCAGCACGCTCTCGGCCGCGCGCTCAACGCCTTTCTTCAATTCGTCAATCGCCGCGCCCGCCCGCCGGCCCGCGCGGCCGGCCTGCGACACCGCACCTTCGCGCAACATGTCGCTGGTCACCTCCAGCGCCTTGCCGCCTCCTTCCCGGTCCCCGGCTTTCTGCAGGCGGTCGCGAAGGTCGTAGCTCAGCTGCCCGCTGGCCACGAGATCGTCGCGCGCCTGCTTCACGCTGTTCGCATCGTCCTGGGTCGTCTTGCGAATCGTGTCGTAAAGCTGGCGCGACAGCAGCGGTTCGGTGTTCTCCGCCTGCTCGGAAAGCTGCGTGGCGCGATCCATCAGCCGGTTCATCCGCTCCTTCTGCTCGTCGAGTTTTTCCGTCAGCTCCTTTGAGGCGCCACCGTCACTGAGCGATTTCCGCTGGGTGGGCGCCTTGGCGAGCGAGTCGATCTGCTGGTTCACTTCCTCCTGCTGCCGGGAAAGCTCGCGCGCCTCGTTGCGCATCTCGCGCATGTCTTCCGCAAACTGGCTCGAATTCTGTTTGCGCATCTCGTCGCGCAATTCCTGCAGCTTCCGCTGCGCGCGGGTGCCGGACGCCAGCGCCTGCGCGACGGACCCTTCTGCCGCCGCCTCGGATGCCTTCTGCACATCGTCGCGCGTCTGCTCGAGCTGCTTCCGTTCATCCGCCATCCGCGATTGGTTTTCCGGGCGGTCCATCCGCTGCCGGACTTCGTCCACGTCGGCGAGCATCTGCTGCTGCTCTTCCTGGAGACGCTTCAAGCGGCGTTTGATGTCCTCGCGTTCCTGCTCGGTCCGCGCCTCCTGGAGCGACGTCTGGAGTTCCTTCATCCGTTCATTCAAATCCTGCTGCCGGCGCGCCAGCTCCTGCAGGCGGTTCATCACCGCCAGTTCCTCGCGGCGCTCCTGGTTTTGCGGAGCGCGGGCCTGGCGCTGCGTTTCGTAGCGATTTTCGGCCTGCTGCAAATCGAGCTGATCGATCTGCCGCTGATTGGCCTGCTGGCCGCCGCCGCCCTTCTGCCGATTTCGCTGCCGCGTCACCGCCGTCTCGCGCGCCTGCAGCTTGAGCAACGCCTGATAGGCAGCCTGCTCCGCGGGCAGAGCCTGGGCCAGCGGCGCCGGGTCTTTCGCGGCGTCTTTCAACCGCTCGATCGCCTTCTCCATTTCGCGCGTGGCGGCTTTCCACAGCGCCTGTTGCTGCGGCGCGCGCGCTTCCTCCTGCGCTTCCTCGGCCTGGGCCAGCGCCTGCTCCTGCGAATCCGACACGACCTTCACGTCCTCGACATATTTCCGGGTCGCCCCGTCTCGCTGCAGTCGCCACGTGGCGTTGATGATCTGCTTCTGGAGTTCCGTGAGCTTGCGGGCCTGGTTGCCCTTGCCCTGCGGTTGCTCCTCGCTTTCGCCCTGCATGTCCTGGCTCTCGCGGAAAATTTCATCGAACGGCCGGATCTCCGCAAAATAGAGATCACCGCTGGTCTGACGCGTCTTGCCATCGGCTCCGACATCCTCGGCCCAGGCGTGCCACGCCACCAGATCGTCGGGTTTGACGCCGAGTTCCTCGAGGCTGAGCAGATGGCTGAAGCTGCGCTTCTCCTTCGCGCCGAGTTCGCGGCCGAGTTCAATCCGCTTCGGCTCGGCTCCATTTATTGAATACGCGAGCCCGTACGTCGACGCCCCAAAGTCGTCCCAAACCGTGCCCTCGAACGTGACCTCCTCGAGCGCCGACGGCCGCACATCGCCCCGCGGCGAAGCCAGCTTCACCTCCGGCGAGCGGTTGAGTTGGACATCAATCACAAACGACGACGCCACCTTGTTCGCGCGACCGTCCGCATCGACGAGTTGCAGATCGTAGGACTGCGTCTTCTCGGGCACGAAGTTCGGGAGCGTCGCCATCGCCTGGCTCGCGGCGACCGTGAGCGAAATCTCGGTCTTCTTGCCGTCGCGCGCCACCAGCCGGGCGGATTTCACCGGCTTGTTCAACTGGAGCGCAAAATCGAGTTTCGTCCCCTGCACGGCACTGACGCGGCGGGTGTCCTCGATGTGTTTTGGCGGAAGCTTCGTGTAGCCCGGAAAGGTGAGATCGACATCGGAACGCATCAGCCGCGGGTGTTCGTACACGGTGACCTTGAAGTCACGCGTGCGCTGTCCCCGGTATTCCAGATGATAAGTGAAGTCATTCGCCACCTCGGAAACGCTTCCGCCGAACACCGGATCGGCCAGGCTTTTCACGAGCGGCACGGTTCGCGCGGCCGCGCCGCTTTCACGAACCACGAGGCCGACCGCCGGCGGCAGGGCGCCGCCGAATCGCGCCAGCACGACGAGGCTGTCGCCGCGTTCAATGCTCGCATCGCCGGGAGTCACCGCAACGCCATCGGCCCCGAGCCAGGCCGGCGCCTCGCCGTGAATCCGCGCGACGTGCAGGCTGGCCAGCGTGAACACGAGCAGCGCGAGCGCGCCGAGATGCGCCAGATGCGCCCACGCAAACCGCGCGGTCGGCACGACTTTTCGCCAGTCCGCATCCTGGCTGCGCGCGGTCGCCTCCTGCAGCACGCGATATTGAAGGTATCCGTTGTGACCGCCCTCGGGCGTGGTATTCTGTATCGCCGTCAGCAGGACGCCATCGAGCTCCGGATGGCGCGCTTCGATTTCGCGGGCGACCCAGTGCAGATCCGGCCGGCGGCTGAAATGATGAAGTGAAAGTCCGAGCGCGACGGCGAGACCGGTCGCCGCCAGAAGAGGCAGGACATGCGGCGAAGCCCAGCCGGTCTGCCGCTGCGCGAGCACGAAGGCCCCGCCGACGAGCGCGGTGACCACCCAGCAGAGGGCGAGCTTGCGCCACAAACCGAGCCACTGATAACGGCGCACCACGCGCCGCAGTTTCTGCATCAGGAAATCGTCCCTCATGTTGTTGCCTCCCCGGTTCGTAAACTTGTCCGGCGCGCCGTCCAGCCGGCGAGCGCTGATTCAAATAACAACACCGCCAGCGTGGCCGCGATGAACCAGCGCCACAATTTCTGCCGGTTCTCCGCTTCCACTCCCTGCAAAAGCGCCTTGTTCTCGCCGGTGATTGCGGTCGCCGCCGCCATCTTCACCACCGGCACGCCCAAATCCTCGAGCTCATTCGGCTCCAGAGGCGCCGTCCGGCTCTCGTTCGGATCCAGGTTCACGCCGAACCGCTGCGCCTGCGCGCCCGCCAGTTCGTAGATGCCCGGGGCATTCGTCTGCGGGAATTCCGCCGCGCCGCCCGCCAGCGCGGTCACCGTTCCGTCCGGCCCCTTGACGCCCGTTGCGCCCGCGTCGGCGGACAACGGAACCGCGTCGCCCACGAAGTACTGCGTCACGACCGGCGCGACACTTCCGCTCATCTCGAGGATCGACCACATCAGCGGTACAAACTTCGAGGATACCGCCAGCTGGCTGTCCTCGGGATGCCACCCCGACGTCAGCACAAACACGCGGCCTTTCCCGAGCGGCACATCCAGCACGGCGGGATCGCCGGAATCGAATTTGGCCACCACGCGCGCGCCCGGCACCGTCGCGGGATCCAGCTTCCGGTATTTCCAGACATGAATCTTGGTGAAGTCGCTGAACCGCGGATCCGCGAACGGCGCGAACAGCGGATGCTGAAAATCGATTTCGGACAGCATGGCATACGTCGTCGGCACCGCGTCGGCCATCTGCACCCCTTCGGCGCCCAGCAGCGAGCGCAGCGAGTCGACCGCGGCCGCCGTGCGGGGCGCGAACACCGCGATCTTTCCCGCCAGCACCTGCTCACGCACGGCCGCCATCGTACCGGCGGGAACCGACTGCGTGATGAAAATCACGGCGGCAGAGGCGAGGTCCGGCGGCGGCACCGCGGCCGCCGGCGCCCGCGCGGTGATCTTCACGGCGAGACGCGGTGTATCCACAAAGGCCCGACGAAGGAAGAAGAGCGGCTGGCGGTTGTCGTCCTCCGGCTCGGCGCCCAGCCAGAGAATTGCGGCCCGCTGCGGCACGGGCGGAATCACATAGACCGTGTTGTCGAAAGCTTCGTCATCACCCGTCAGCGTAAGCTGTGTCGTCGGCGAGGTGTCCTTCGCGACGGGCACCGAGAAAACGCGGCTTTGGCCCGGTGGGACGTACGCCTCGATCGGCGCACCGACGTATTCCGTGCCCGCGCCGCCGCGGGTCCAGCCCACCTTGAACTGCTCATGTCTTGCATCGGCTGAGTTGGTGACCCGCACCCGCACCGCCGCGTCCAGTGGCCGGGTGGAATCAGCGGCGTCGGCCACCAGTTGCAACCCGGCGTTGGTCGGTCGCTTCGCCGTGATCGGCTCGAGGAGCAACGTGACGCCCTTCGGCCACTCGTAGGCCTGCAACGTGTCGAGCCGGCTGCCCGCCTGGAGATCGCTGACGAGCACGATTTCTCGCGGTCCGTCGAGCGCCGGAATCGGCCTCCCATCGACACCTTTGCTTTCCGATTCCGCCAGCGATTCCGCCGCCGTGATCAACGCCTTGCCCAGATGCGTGCCGCCCCAACCGGGCGTAAGTGACTGCAGCCGGCTCACCGCCAGCGGCACGCGCTCGTCGTGCGGAGTGCGATTCCAGTCCTCGAATGAAACGAGGGGCGTCGCCTGCCGTTCGAAGGTCAACAGTGCCACCTGGTCGGTCGGGCCGGCGCGACGCAGCACCGCCTCGGCCCGCTCGCGTGCCGCCGCCCACGCGCCCTCGCGGCGCATGCTCGCACTGAGGTCAAGCAGCACCACGGTGCGTTTCGGCTGCGCGGCCGTCGGGTCGTTGAGCGGCACCTGCTTGAAAAACGGACGCGAAAATCCGAGCGCGAGCAGCGCCAGCGCCACACACCTCAGGATCAGCAGGAGGATGTGCTCGACCCGGTGACGCTTCGAAATTCGCGGGGGGCTCGGCAGCAGGAACATCAGCGAGCTGAACACCGTTTTCTCGCGCGTTGTCCGCCGAATCAGGTGGTAGAGAATCGGTCCGGCAATCGCGAGTCCGCCGAGCAGGAAGAGTGGCGTCAGGAAACTCATGGGCGCCTCCTCGTAGCGTGGGGCCTCACGTCGCACCTCCCACGGCGCCGCGGGCGCGCCGCACCTGCCGGCCACGCTTCATCCGCTCCTGCAGAAAAGCGAAGAGCGCGAGTTCCAGCGGCTGAATCGTGGAAAGCTGGTGATAGTTCACGCCGAGCTTCCGGCATGTCGCCCCGAGCGCCGCGCAATGCGCCTCGAATTTCTTCAGGTAAGCCGCACGCGCCGTGCCCGGATCGATATAGATCGTGCGCTGCGACTCGGAATCCTCGAACAGCGCCGGCTGATCGAGGCTGAAGTCGAGTTCGGACGGATCGAGCACTTGGAACATAACCACTTCATGGCCGCCGGCCGTGACGGCGATCAGGTTCCGCTCCAGGCGATCAATCGGAGCCAGGAAGTCCGAGATCATCACGACGAGTCCGCGTTTTCGAATCAGCGCGGAAATCCGCTCGATCGGCGCGTTCAGGTCCGTCCCCCGGCCGCGCGTCGGCGCCTCGAGGGTGAGCATCAGCTGCCGCAAATGACCGGGCCGATGTCGCGCGGGCAGATAATCGCGAACCTGCTCGTCGAACGTAAGCAGCCCAATCGCGTCGCCCTGGAGATGGAGGAAATAGGCGAACGTGGCCGCTAGCGTGGCGGCATAGTGTCCCTTCGTATAGCTCTTCGTGCCGTAATCCATCGACCGGCTCTGGTCCACCAGCAGGTGACACCGCAGGTTCGTCTCATCCTCGTACTTCTTGATGAAGTAGCGATCGCTGCGGGCAAAGACCCGCCAGTCCAGATAACGCGGATCGTCGCCGGGCGTGTACTGCCGGTACTCGGTGAACTCGACCGAGAATCCATGATACGGGCTGCGGTGCAGCCCGCTCCAAAACCCTTCGACGACGGCGCGCGCCCGCAGCTCGAGGCTGCGAATAGTCATCAGCGTCTGCGGATCGATCAGCGAAGCCGCAACGAGGCTGGCGTTGGAGGCGGGAGCAATCATCAGGCCGCGTTCTTCACCGGCGTTTTCACCGCGGCCAGCAGCTTCTTCACGACATCATCGACGCGGATGCCTTCGGCCTCGGCCCGGTAGTTGAGCAGGATGCGATGCCGCAGCGCGGGCGTGGCGAGTGCTTGAATATCATCCATGGTCACGTGGGCGCGACCGCGTAGCAGTGCGCGTGCCTTCGCCCCGAGAATTAAAAACTGCCCGGCGCGCGTGCCTGCGCCCCAGCTGACCCACTCGTTGACGAAATCGGGCGTGCCCGGCTGGTGCGGACGCGAAGAGCCCGCGAGTTGCACGGCATAACGCACCATCTCCTCGGCCACCGGCACGCGGCGGACCAAGTCGTGGAACGAGAGAACGTCCTCACCGGTGAACTGCGCCTCGATCGCCGCCGGCCGGCCGGCGGTCGTCTGCGTGACCACGCGAACTTCGTCGTCTTCGGGCAGGTAATTCATGACGACGTTGAACATGAAGCGGTCCAGCTGCGCCTCGGGCAGTGGATACGTGCCTTCCATTTCGATGGGATTCTGTGTCGCGAGGACGAAAAACGGCTCCTGCAACGGATGACGCACCCCGGCCGCCGTCACCTGATGCTCCTGCATCGCCTCGAGCAGCGCGGCCTGCGTCTTCGGCGGCGTGCGGTTGATTTCGTCCGCCAGCACCATGTTCGCAAATACGGGCCCGTGCACGAAGGTCATCTTGCGCGAGCCGTCCGAATCCACCTGCAGAATTTCCGTCCCGGTGATGTCCGCCGGCATCAGATCAGGCGTGAACTGGATGCGTTGAAACTTCAGGTGGAAAATCTGGGCGATGGATTTGACCAGCAGGGTCTTCGCCAGCCCTGGTGCACCGGTGATGAGGCAGTGACCGCCGGCGAGCAGCGCGATCATGATTTGCTCGATCACGTCACGCTGGCCGACGATCACCTTCGCGAGTTCGGCGTCGATGCGCATGCGACCGGCCAGCAATTTTTCCGCGAGCTCGCGCTCGGCGGCAAACGATTCGGCTGCGGTGGGGGGAACCGAAGAGGAGGCAGTTTGGATGGGAATACTCATGGAAGTGGACCTGGAGGAGGACGGACGCGGTTCGAGGAAGACGTCCGTCCTGAAAATTCGTCTCAGTGCGTCATCAAGTAGAACACGAGATTGATGCCGAGAGGATAGGAGACTTTCTCCGAAAAGGTTTGGAAGAATTCGGCATCCTCGCCTTCGCGCTCCCAGCCGTCGCTGACATCGCTGTTGTGGACGGCGAGAACCATCATGCGCTCCTTGTCGTCGAGCAACGCGCGCACGGTCATCTTTTCCGCGCCATCGCCACGGTAAATTTGAATGGCCGAGTTCGGGTCGCGCCAGTCGTGCTGCCGGTTCCAGAACTGCATGGTCGGAACCTGGAGTCGCTGCATCGGCCCGCGCAAATCGAAGACACAGTTGAACAGCGGGTGGTCCGTCGTGATGTCGACCCAGTTCCGCTCCGGCAACACGCGCTTCATCTGCGCCGCGAATCCCTCCCACTCCATCGTGTTCCAAAAATCGATCACCACCGCGACGCCTCCAGCCAGCAGATATTTTCTAAGCCCTTTAACCTCCTGGTCGCGCAGCCGCATATACCCGGGGTGCTCAAAAAAGAGGAACGGATAATCGTGCAGCGCCGGGTCGGTCAGCTTGAGGGTCCGGCCGTCCGGATCAACTTTCGTCGATGTCAGCTGTTGCAGCCGATACGAGAGATTGAGATCCGCATCCGGAAAATCGACCCACCAACCGAGATTGCGCCCGCGGCCGTAACCCGGCGCCAGGTTCGGCCCAACCTTGAAAATCGCCCGGGCAAACGTGAACACGTCCTTCTCGAACCCGCGCGGATTCGTCCAGTTCGGCGTCCCGGTGCTGTGGGAGATGACCTCGCGCGCCGTCTTGACGGCGTTTTCGTCGATGATGCCGCTGCCCTCGGTGCGGACGAGCGAGCTCGACTCGTCCTCGTTGCCATTGTACCCGCGCGAGCTCAGCCCCGGCCACTGTGCGAGACAGACCGCGGATGCCAGCACGCCGACGGCGCCCAGCCCGACCATGTGGCGTGTCAGCTCCATCTCAATGCGTCATCACGTAGAAGATCAGGTTAATACCCAGGGGATAGGCGATCTTCTCGGAAAAGTTGGCGAAATAATAGGCGCTCTCCCCCTCGCGCTCCCACCCGTCGCCGTTGTCGGTGTTGTGAGTCGCCAGGACCATCAGCCTGCCCTTGTCGTCGAAAATTGCCCGATGATGCACCGTGCGCGTATCGCCATCATGATTGCTCTCCCACGTGATCCCGGTGTGCTCGCTCGCGGCGCCGGTGCCAATGTTCGGAACCTGTCCCTTCGC
>JBBRCR010000045.1:0-27935 GCA_038204695.1 Opitutales bacterium
CTGGCGTCAACTCGGAGATGCACCCCGCGTTTTGTAAGGATGCAGATTGGCCTTGCGGACTGCCTGCTCGTTTGAGTTGTGGCATCAACGTCCGCGGCCCCGATTGGCGCGAGCCGTTGCGCAGGGTTGGTCCATCCACCCATCGCCCGCCAATCATGATTGTCCGCGGCGCCGCCGGCAGCCCGCGCTCGTCCTCGCGCTGCTGCGCATCGGGCACTACCGCCGCCCGTTGTTCCCGACTTGGATCATGGCCTATCGTTTCTCGCCGGGCGTGTAGTAGGCGCCCAGATACTCCAGAACCTTGCTCTTCAATTCCTCGGGATTTACCGGGCCGTTGTGCCGATAGACGATTTTGCCGCCAGGCGCGATGAGCACGGTGTGCGGCAACGGGCCCGGCCAGTCTGGATCAAGCGCTTTCACGAGGGCATCGGTGCTGGCGCCGGTGTAGAGGAAATTCACGGCGTTGCGTCCCTCGGCGGCGAGCAGTCGCTTGAGCCGGGCCGACGGCACCGCGTGCTGCTTCTCGAGAAATTGCTTCACCTGCGGCTGCAGCTTCGGATCGTCCATCGAGAGCGTGACCATCTCGAAATCGCGGTTGCTGAGCCGGCGCGAAAGCGCGACCAATTCAGGAAACTCCGCCACGCAGGGCGCACACCACGTCGCCCAAACATTGATCAGCCGGAGGCGGTTCGAGTCGTTCCGCGCGAGCGTTCCCACCGCTGCCGCATCAATCAACTCGAGTTCGACCGGCTCGGCTTTCCACTTCGCGTCGGCGAGGGCGACGTCGTCGCGCTTCGAATTCCATTTGGTCGAGCAGCCCATCACTTTCGTGGTGGGCGTGGTGACGGGCTTGCCCGCGAGCATTTCCATCACGGCATTACGCGCATCGTGTGAGGTCACGCTCTTGGGATCCTCGAAACGCGAGTCGTCAACGCGGCCCACGTACCGCAGTTTTCGCTCCTGATCGAAGAGGAACACATGCGGCGTGGCGAGACAGCCGTAGGCCTTCGCGGTGGCCTGGATGTCACCATCATACAGATACGGGAACGGAAACCCGGCGTCCCGCGCGTACAGCTTCATCTCTTCGTAGCTGTCGTTGTATTTGCTGTAGCCGAGCTCATCGATCCGGATGCCGTCGGGGCTGTTCGGGTTGATGGCGACGACCTCGAGCCCGCGCGCTTTGAATTCCCTGGCCAGCGGAATGAGCCGCGTCTCGGCGGCGTGTGAATAGGGGCAGTGGTTTGAGAGAAAGACGATCATCAGCAGTTTTGCCGCCTTGTAATCGCCCAGCGTGTGTTGCCGGCCGTCGATTCCGAGCAGACGGAAATCCGGCGCGCGATCCCCCAGGCTCAGCCGTTTGGCATCGGGCGGAAGTGAGTCCGCGACGTCGCCCCTGCCTTTCTTCTTGGCGGGTTGCGCCGAAACTGGCGCCGCCAGGCTAAATCCGAGCAGTGCGGCGAGGAGGATGCGGGGTGCGTTTTTCATGGGAAACAGTGAGAGTGCGGGCAGTGCCGGCGTGCGTGGGAAGGCGGCCGGCCAAACCGGCGGGCAGGGAGTTTACGGGGCCGGCAACCGGGTGGCGCAATCTGCGACGGGATCCCCGCGGTCGCAACCCGGCTTGCACGTGTTCGATGTGATTGTCGCACGCTGCCTCGCCGATCCGAGTCCGCGGTTGCGCGGCGCGCAACCGACGACAAAGCGTCCTTTTTCCAGGTGGTTGGTTTTTGGATGCAAGCTCCGGGACGAACGCCTGCGCCGGCCTATTTGGCGAGCCCGGCCAACACGCCGCGAACAAAACCAAGGGATTCCGCCAGGCCCACGACGGGATTGCCGAAGACCTTCTCGTATTCAAAGGAGACGACGCCGTTGTACTTGAGGTCCAGCAACGCGCGCAGCATGCCGCGGATGTCCAGTCGGCCCGCGCCCACTTCAATCGGGATGTCTTTTTGAGCTCCGGGAACGGCGACCGAATCCTTCATGTGCACGTCGTAGACGCGCGAGGCGTACTTGCGAAGGGCCGCAATCGCGTCCTCGCCACCGCGCACCGAATGGCCCACATCGATGCACAGGCCGACTCTTGAATCGAGCGACTTGATCGCGTTGAACGCCACGCCGGGGGTCGGGTAAATCTTGTCTTCCGGACCGTGGTTGTGGATGGCGAGCTTCTGATCGAATTCCCTGGCGAGTTTGGCGACCAGCGGCAGAGCGGCCAAGTCTGGTTTGCAGACCATCGTGGTCATGCCGGCCGCTTTGACATTTTGGAATGCCTGCCGGCACTTCGCCTCGTCGTCCGGGAGATTCACGACACCGGAGCCGGTGAGGGTGAGGCCGGCGGCCTTGAGTTTTTCACCCACCGCGCGGCACTCGGCGACTGTAGCAGTTTCCCAATTACAGTGATTCTTGAAGAGCGCGATGTTGGCAATTCGCAGCAGCTTCACCGTCGCGATTGCCTCATCGAGCGTCAGGTTGCGCACAGAATACGAGGCGACGCCCAGTCGCAGCCCGTTTTCCCGGCCGTCGGGAAAGTCACGGTAACTGGGCGGCGTGGCCGGAGCCGCGGGCGCTGCGGCCTTTCCCTTTTGTTTCTTTTCGGCGCCGAGCGCAATCGAACCGAGGAGCGGAGCGGCGAGGGCGCCCAGCGCGGCAGATTTCAGGACTTCACGACGGGTGAGAGGATGCGAATGCATGGAGGTTACGTTGGAGTTGCCGTGACCCGCGCGGCCGGAGCGATGTTGTGATTCGGCCGAAGGAAAGGGCGGGGAGTAGCTTCACGTGATCCGCGTCGCGCCGCAAGCGCGTCGGCGTTCCGTCGAAATGGAGCGCTTGGCCGGTGGGTGGGCGACTCCGTCCCGCTTACGCGCGAGAAATCTTCCGCCGCCGTACGGCGTTGTCACCCGCGAGCCGGGGCGAACTTGCGCAAATATTTCAGTGCGACTTCGAACTCGTGCGGCCATGGAGCCTTGATGGTGAGGGGCTCGCGGGTCACCGGGTGTTTCAAAGTGAGCTGCGTTGCGTGCAAAGCCAGCCGGCCGATCAGGGGCTTTTCGTCCTCGCGTCCCTTGTAGCCGGGTTTGAAGGCGGACAGCATGAGCTGCCTATCCGGGTTGCCGTAAAATGGATCGTTGAGGATAGGTGCGCCCGCCGCAGCGAGGTGCACGCGCAGCTGGTGCGTCCGGCCGGTGAGTGGACGGCATTCCACAAAGGCGAATCCCCCGCCCGTGCTGCCACGCGTGCGGGCAAAAGCCCGGCCGGCGCCAAAGCGCTCCAGCGTGCGGAACTCGGTGCTGCACGCCTTGCCGCCGCGGCCCTTGAATACTCGCATCCGCCCCGGCTGCCGTTCGTCCTCTCCGAGCGCCACGTCGACGATGAACGTGCCAGGCAGCAGGCCGGCGTCATCGCGCACTGGGGGCATCACCTTCATCGCCTGGTCCGCCGGAAGCACCACGACGAATGCGTGGTACATCTTGTCGACCGTCTTGCTCTGAAACTGGCCGCTGACAAAATCGAGCGCGGCCTTTGTTTTCGTGCAGACCAGGACGCCGCTCGTATCGGCATCGAGCCGGTGAACATTCGCCACCGCCCGGCCGTAACCCGGATGAGCATGTACGAGCCCCATCAGGTTCTCGCGCGTCTTGTCCCAGCGGTCGGGCGCGACCAGCAATCCGCTGGGTTTGTCGAACGCGACGAGCGCATCGTCTTCAAAAAGAACCGGGGGGAGTGGCATGCGGTAGCGGGTTTTGTCGCGGAGCCGGCCGTGAAGTCTAGCCTCGAAATCAGAAAGTGGCTGGAAAATGTTCGTGAAAACCGGCTTAAGTCCGGTACCGGGGGTGCGATGGAGCAAATTCGCTTGCGACCCGGAGGGCGGCCGCGTCGCCTGACCGGCGCACCGCCAATGTTCGTCTGGCCGAAAAGCATCTACACCTTCTCGGTGAATTGGAGAACAGCTGCGACCGGGTGGAAACTGCGTCGCAAACGCTCCGCCATCAGACAGCAGGAACAGACATTCAGCAACTTGATGCGGGAGCTTTCGCCCGCGACGTTCTGGCGTGAGGCGGGGGTCGAGTGCAATCTCGCGTATCCGATTTTTCAATCCAGGGTCGCACCGCGGTCACCGGAGCAGCTGGCACCGGCCATCGCGCGAATGAAGCGCGGGGAAGCGGGAGTGCTGTGTCCGGGTAAATGCAGTCTCTTCCTGTCCACCTGCGGCACGGTGAACGGCCACTCGAACCACGTGCCGGTGACGGAACCGCTGCGGGCGCATTACCGTCGGGCGGCCTTTGACACGCTGCTCTATTATACGGTGCGGGCTCGCCACTCCGGCGTGTTTGGCGGGCGCCATTTGTGGCTGGGTGGGTCCGCGGCGTTAAAGCCGGTCGAAGGATTGGCGGCTGCCTCGGCGCGGGTGGCAGAGGCGCCGGGGATTGCCGCCGTCGATTTGCCACTGTGGATGGAAAGGCACGTCTACGAACCAACGGCCGAGATTGCGCAAATCGAAGACTGGCCAACCCGGCTCAATGCGATTGCCGGAAGGGCGTCCGGCCTCGATATCTCGCTCTTCGGCGCGCTCCCGCGCTGGGCGGTGGTATTTGCGCGGACGCTGCTCGAGCGGAGCGCGACGCCTGCCCGCCGCGTGCGTCACCTGCAGGAATTGTGGCCCAACTTCGAATGCTTCGTTCACACCGGTGTTCCGGTCGGGCCGTTTTATGAGGAACTGCGCGAATTGCTCGGGCCGACCGTTCGGTTTCACGAAGTCTATGCCGCGAGCGAGGCGTTCATCGCGACCCAGGATGGCGAGCCGGGGGCGGGTCTGCGGCTGATGGCCGATGCGGGCGTGTTTTTCGAGTTCCTGCCGCTCGCCGAATTCGACGAGCTACGACTGAAGCAGCTGGGCCCGCGTTTGATCCCTCTTGCCGGTGTAACTTCGGGGATCGATTACGCCTTGTTTGTCACGACTCCGGGCGGACTCGTCCGGTATGCGCTGGGAGATGTGGTCCGGTTTGTCTCCACGGAGCCGCCGCGACTCATCTACGTCGGCCGCACGACGCTGCGGCTGCACGCATTCGGCGAAAACGTGCTGGAAAAAGAAATCACCGAGGCGCTGACCACGGTATGCGATCGACATGGATGGAGTGTGGCGAATTTTCACGTGGCGCCCCTGTTTGCCTCGAACCGCACCGGCGCAATCCGTGGCCGCCACGAATGGTGGGTCGAGCTGCGTGCCGGCAGCGTGGAAACCCCCCGGGGACCTGACATCGCCGAAAAGCTGGAAGTCGAGTTGCAGCGGTTGAACCCAAACTACGCCGCAAAGCGCCGAGCCGGAATCATGGAAGCGCCGATCGTGCGGTTGGTGATGCCGGGCGTCTTTCAACACTGGCTGCGATTCTCGGGGAAATGGGGCGGGCAATTCAAGACACCGCGCTGCCGCAGCGATCGGCAGGTGGCCGGCGTACTTGCTCAGATCACCAATTTTGCGCAGGACTAGCTTGCTGGCATGCCGTTGGCTTAACGGATCGGGTCAGGGTCAGCGTGAACGGCCGGCGGCCGTAGCATAACAAAGGGGCCGGCGTTAAGGGGTTACCGCCGGCCCCTCCCTTAACTCACTTCAAAATCGCCAGGATCTTTTTTTCGTACTCGGCCGTTTCCTCAGCGCCCATCTTCCGATCGCGGATCTTTCCCTCACGATCGATCAGAAAGGTCGTTGGAATCGCTTCGACGCCTCCGAACGCGCGCACCACCGCTTCGTCTCCCATCACGAGAGGATAGGTGACTTTGTATTTCGCGGCGAAACTCTTGACCACCTCCGGACCAGCCTGATCGAGCGACACACCGATAATGGCGAGCCCGTCATTGCCGTATTTGCGCGCGAGTTCGACATACCCGGGGATCTCCTTGACGCACGGCGGACACCACGTCGCCCAGAAGTCGAGTACGACGACTTTCCCCTTGAACTGCTCCGAACTCACGGTGGCGCCATTGACGTCCTTGAGCTGCCAGGCCGGCGCGGAGGGCAGGGACATGCTTGATGGGGCGGTGCCAGAAGCGTTCGCCGGACGCTCCGCGGTGACTTTCGGTGCGGCCGGCACATCTTCTTTGCGTGGGCAGCCCGTCAACCCGAGCATTGCGATAAAAGCGAAATAAGTACCAACGCGAATTCGATTCATGATTTATAGAGGAAGCGGGCAGCGTAACATGGAGGACGCGGGCGGCAAATTTTCCTCCGCAATATTTGCCCGACTGCCCGTCGCACGTGCGTCGGCCCCACTATAAAAGAAACTTAACGTCACACCCGTGGCGTGACGTCCCCTTTCAGCTCTCGCGCATTTCGGGGAGATCGAGGCCGAGCGTCTCGATGAATTTCTTCATCGCGGGCGTCAGGACACGGCCTTTGCGGTGCAGGATCGCGAGCGGGCGGGTGAACTCTCTTCCCTTGAACGGCAAGACCGCGAGCGTGCCCTGGCGCTGCTCCTGCACGACCGTGGCCTGCGGCACGATGGCAATGCCGTGATCGATTTCCACCGCGCGCTTCACGGTTTCAATGTTGTCGAACTCCATCACCGGTTCGCTCTCCAACTTGTGTTCGCGGAATATCTGATCGACCGCCTTGCGCGTGGGAATGTCGGGATCAAAGCCGATGAATTTCTGTGCGGCCAGATCCTTCACCTCGATTTCTGTCCGCTTGGCCAGCGGGTGCAGCGGATGTGTGATGAGAACCAAGTGATCATTGCGGAACGGCAGCACTTCGATTTGGCGCTGCTTGACGGGGAACGCGACCAGTCCGAAATCGACGGAGTTGTGCAGGATGTCCTCGTACACGAGATTCGATCGGCGATATTCGACGCGCACGTTCACCGAGGGGAAATCGTGCAGGAATTTTTTGATAAATGGCGGCAACTCGTGCAGTCCGATCGAGTAAATGGTCGAGATTCGGATCGTGCCGCTGATCACCTTTTTCATCTCCTGCAGTTCCGAGAGCAGCTTCTCGTAGGTGTGCAGCATCTCCTTCGCCGCATCGTATACACGCTGACCCTCACGCGTGAGTTGAAACTGTTTTTGGCTTCGATCGATCAGCAGGGTTTTGAAGTGTCGCTCCATCGCGCGCGCCTGCTGGCTCACGGCAGATTGAGTAATCCCGTTCAACTTGGCGGATTTCGAGAAGCTCTTCGTTTCGACCAGGTCGGCGAAGATTTTGAAGTTTTCGATCTGCATGATTAGCTGGCGTTGTAGGAATCAATTTAGAAGATGCTGGGGCGCCGTAAACCCTTAAGTAGATTTTCTAAACGAATCTCGGCCCTGAAGCAGCCATGTTACCCACTTTTGAAGAGTTCGCGCGCCGGGCCGATGCGATCAGGGCGCAAATCACCGCCGCATGTGCAAAGGCCGGGCGCGCCCCGGGAGCCGTCGAATTGCTGGCCGTCACCAAGACCCATCCGGTCGCAGCGGCGGAGTACGCCGCCCGGTATGGGCTCCGCGCTGTGGGCGAGAACCGGGTGCAGGAGGGGATCGAGAAGCGGGCCCAGTGTCAGGTGGCACTGCGATGGGAGCTAATCGGCCATCTGCAATCGAACAAAACGAGACTGGCAGTGCAGTACTTCGACCGCATCCAAAGTGTGGATAGCGAGAAGCTGGTGAACCTGCTCGATCGTGCCGCCGCCGAATGTGGCAAGGTGCAGCCCATCCTGCTGCAAATAAATGCCGGCAATGACCCCGCGAAGTTTGGCGCCGACCTCGCCGGCGTGCCGCGGTTGCTCGAAGCCGCGCTCGCCAAGCCTGCGTTGAAGGTCGATGGCCTGATGACGATCGCGCCTTTGGGACAGAACGAGACGGAAACCGCCGCCCATGCGGAGCGGACCTTTGCAAATTTGCGGAATCTTCGGGATGAACTCGCCGCCCGCTACGCGGTTCCGTTGCGTGAGCTTTCCATGGGGATGACCGGCGACTTGATGCCGGCAGTGCTGGCTGGCAGCACTCAGGTGCGGGTTGGCACCGCGCTTTTTGGCCTGCGGGAAGCCCCATCGTTGGGATAAGTTCCCCTTGCCTGCATTCTGATACGTGCGCGCCAGCGCCTGGTCATCCAACCCCGCACTCGACGGGCTTGCTCCTTGGTCACGCACGGCGGTGAGCTGCGATTGGACGCGGCTTGCTGGAGTGCCGCCAGAGAGCGCGAAGTGGCTGTACGGCAGACATGAGGACATGCCCCCCGTGGCGACAGACCTTTCTCGGGTTGATGATGGCTCTCGGAGTGGCCGCGCGGGTTTGGGGGATAACCCACGCGCAAGGGCTTTTTTACGCGGGGTCAGTCCTTTCCCTATTGCGCCATGCGGAAAATCTTTTTCCCTCTTGACTCGTGGAAATTGAAACCCTCAGCGCGGCACATCGGGAGGCTTTTCTAAGCTTGCTTGATGATACCAGCCCCGCTGTCCGTCGTGCGCTCCTCGCCCATTTCGCACGGCTTGGCCCCACGGCCGCTCCGTTTCTGGAGACGGTTTCGCGTGGTTCGAATCGCGTGCTCGCCCGCTATGCGGCGTGGTACCTCGATGAGCTGAAGTTTTCTGATCCCATCGCCGAATTTCGGGGGTTCATCCGTTCGCTCAATTACGAGCTCGAGGCGGGCGCGCTCCTGCTCGCCCGCACGGTCGCTCCGTCGCTGAACGCGGCCGAATGTTGCGGCGAACTGGATACAATTGCGGCGCGCTGCCGCGAGTTGATCGTTGACCCGTCCTCGGCCCGCGAAAAGTGCCGCGTGCTCAATCGCGTGCTGTTTCACGAATGGGGTTTCCACGGCAACGTCGAACACTACACGGATCCGCGGAACAGCTTCATCGATCAGGTGCTCACCCGCCGCACCGGCATTCCGATTTCGCTCAGCATCCTGTACCTGATGGTAGGGGAGCGCATCGGACTGCAACTCGAGCCGGTGGGATTGCCGGGACACTTTATCGTCGGCTGCTTCGTCGACGACCTGCCGTTCTTCATCGATCCATTCGACCGCGGTGTCTTTCGCGATGCCGATGAAATTTTCGACCTCCTGCGGGCAAACAACATCACGCCGCGGGCGGGTGATCTTTCGCCGACGCCGGTGCGCGAAGTACTTTGCCGCAGCTGCCGCAACCTGGTGAACCATTACACGGCGGCGGGCGAGACGGAGCGCGCAAAACTGTTTGCGCATTTTGTCGAGGAGTTCGAGTCCACTTACGAGAAACACGCTTCGTCCTGATTGGGATTGCGGAAGCCGGAAACCGGGTCGCCCTTGCTCGTGCGGTGACGTTGTCCCGGCGGATTGACAATGAGCCATCGGCCACCGCCAATGCGCGATTGCATGAGCGCTGATCCGGTTTTCACGCTGGCCGATCTCGAAAGTTGGTCGCGTCCGGGCACGTCACTCGCCGTCCTCGGCCATCCGATTGGGCATTCGCTCAGCCCGGTGATGCACAACGCCGCGCTCGCCGTCGCGGCGGAGAAGGACGTGCGGTTTGCGGACTGGCGGTATTTTCGTTTCGATGTCCCCCCGGCTGACCTGGCGCGGGCGCTCGATCTCCTGCACGCCAGGCAATTTCGCGGTGTGAATCTCACCGTGCCGCACAAAGTGCTCGCATTTGGCCGCGTGGCCGACGTCGATCCCGCCGCCCGCCCGGTTGGCGCCGTGAACACGCTGCGCTGGTCTGAGGGCGGCTGGCACGGGTTCAACACCGACGGGTACGGGCTTGCCGCCGCGGTGCGCGAGACGCTCGCGCTGGATTTGCGCGGCGCCGACATCGTGCTCCTGGGTGCCGGTGGCGCCGCTCGCGGCGCGGCGGTCGAATGTCTGCAGCAAAAATGCCGCTCCCTGTGGCTCGCTAACCGCACCCGTGAAAACCTGACGGCATTGTTCAACCTGCTCTGGCCCGTATCCCCAGGCGTGCCCCTGCATGGTTTCGTGCCGGCCAGTGTGCCGGCCGCAATGCCCGACGGTGCACTCGTGATCAATGCGACGAGCGCCGGATTGCATGACAGTGATCCCGCGCCCATCGATCTCGCGAAGCTGCCGCGCCCGGCCGCCGTTTTCGACATGATCTACAATCCCCCCGCGACGCGGCTCCTGCGGCAGGCCGCATTCCTGGCCATCCCGCACGCCAATGGACTCGGCATGCTCGTCCACCAGGGCGCCAAGGCGCTCGAAATCTGGAGTGGACTGGCGGCGGCGGCGACGGCGCCCACCATGGCCGGCGCCGCTCGTGCCGCCGTCGCATCGTGACGACTTGACCTCCACGCACTTTGGCCGGAGCAACGCATTCTCATTCTGAATACGACACCGCTGACGATTGGCGCACGGTTTGCCCTGGGCGCGTCGAATGGCCTCAACACGTTTCGGCCGGGCGCCTTCACCCGAGTGGCTGGAGCATGCTTGCCAGGTGTGCCCCCTGCGGTGACCTTCGCGCGAGCAACAATTTGCTCCTTCCACCGGCATGATCGACGCTGCCTCTCTCGCTGAATTCTCCGCCGTTTTCCCCTGGTTCTTTCCCGTCGCCGTCTTCGTGTTCGGTGCGTGCGTCGGCAGTTTTCTGAACGTAGTGATCTACCGGGTGCCCAAGGAGGAATCCATCGTCTCGCCCGGTTCGCACTGCGGATGCGGGCAGCCGATCCCCTGGCATGACAACATCCCAATACTTTCATGGATCGCGCTGCGGGGCCGGGCGCGGTGCTGCGGCCGCAAGTTTTCGGCGCGCTACCCGTTTGTCGAACTGCTCACCGCCCTGCTTTTCGTGGCGTGCTGGCTGAGATTCCCCCCGGCGGTCGCCGTGTGCGCCTGGATCTTCATCGGGTGCCTGCTCGCGGCTACCTTCATTGATCTCGATCATATGATCATTCCGGACGCCTTCACAATCGGGCTCGCCGTCGCCGGCGTGCTGCTCTCCTCACTCGTGCCGGCGCTCCACGGATTCGGGGGCGACTTCTTTGTGCTGGACAGCCTGCGGAGCGGCGCCGCGTCGGTGCAGGGCGTGCTCGTTGGGTCCGGGCTGGTTCTGTGGATCGCGTTGCTCGCTGAAGCCGTCCTGAAAAAGGAGGCGATGGGTTTCGGCGATGTGAAGTTCGTCGGTGCCATCGGTGCATTTTGCGGCTGGGAAGGCGCGGTATTTTCCATCTTTGGCGGTGCCGTGGTCGGAACAATTTGGTTTATCGTCGCGTTGATTTGGGAAAAAGTGGCGGGAAAGCCCGCGCCCGTCGCCCCGCCAACCGAGACCGCTGACGGTGCGCCGGCGCCGCTGGCATTTGGCGCCCACGTCCCGTTCGGTCCAATGCTGGCGATTGCCGGCGCGCTGTACCTGCTCGCTTTCCGGGGATTGGTGCATGCATGGCTGGCCGATGTTTCGCCACTCTTCGTGACGTCGTGACCCCAATCGTCGAGTGAAACCATGTCGGGGGTCCCGTGCTCCGACTGCGATTCCGCCGGTCGAAGACGGCGCCACCGGAATTCGAAATCAACCTTGGCCAACAATACTACGACACGTCGATGAGCGCCGCTCCGTCACCCGTCCGGGTGTGCAGGACGTCGGGCCGCGCGCCAAATCGCCGCGCGTACGCATCCGCGGTGCGGGCCGCGTCGGCGTCTCCAAATTGTGGTGACGTCAGGGCCATGACGGCCCCGCCGAACCCGCCGCCGGTCAGTCGCGCGCCAAATACCTCCGTGGTGCCGACGAGTTGATCCACGAGAAAGTCGAGTTCCGCGGAGCTGTTCTCGAAGAGCGTTTGCGAGCTGCGGTGCGAGGCCGTGAGCAACCGGCCAACGGCAGCCAAATCGCCCCCCCGCAGCGCCACCACGGTGGCATCGACCCGCGCGATCTCCTCGACGATGTGCCGCGCGCGCCGAAACGCTTCCGGCGAAAGCTTCGCTGCCGCCGCCGCCAGGGCGGACGGAGGCACGTCGACCAGCAACGCGACGCCCAGGGCCTGCGCCGCCTCCATGCACTCGCGGTGCCGGGCGGCGTACAGGCCGTCGACGAGCGCGTGTTTGGTGTGGGTGTTGAAGATCCAGAAGTGAGCGCCCGGCGGCATCGGCACGGTGTCGAAATGCGGTCCGCGGCAATCGATGAAAACGAGGTAGTCCTTGCGGCCAAAACCAGAGACGCCCTGGTCGAGGATGCCGCAAGGCACGCCGACGAAATGATTCTCCGCGTGGCGGCCAATCTTGACGACCGTTTCGCGCGGCGGCTGCTCCCCCGCCGCCTCGAGGAACGCCAGAGCCGAGGCCAGTTCAAGGGCGGCGCTGCTGCTCAGCCCGGCACCCGCGGGGAGATCGGACATCGCCAGGTAATCGAAGCCCGCGGGTCCTCGCAGCCCGAAGGCCGGCAGCGCCGCCAACACGCCCATCGGATAATTCGTCCAGCTGCGGGCGCCCGTCTGTTTTTCCAGGCGATCGGACGGTACTGCGATCACGGTGCCGCGCTGATCGCTCGCGAACCGCCGCTGCTGATCGTCGCGCCTCGCAAACGCCACCCACACCCCCCGGTCAATCGCCGCGCCGAGTACGGTGCCGCCGTTGTAATCCGTGTGATTGCCGATGAACTCGATTCGCCC
Source organism: Opitutales bacterium (assembly GCA_038204695.1). Lineage (GTDB taxonomy): Bacteria > Verrucomicrobiota > Verrucomicrobiia > Opitutales > Opitutaceae > ER46. Next base: position 12,553 of record JBBRCR010000045.1, read on the forward strand.
CGGAGCGCGCGCCATGATGTCAGGCGCGCGGCCAAACGTCGCCCGGAATTTTTCGACTAATACGGCCTTCATGCAGGCACACGGACCGGAGAAAATGGAGCCGGAGCGCCGACTCCGAGCGGAAACATGACCGGGTCTCGCCGCGTCGCACCGTCTCGGCAGCGTGGGGCGGAGTTCATGCGGCTGGCTGGCATTCCCGCGGTGAGCGGATCGTCACGGCCTTGCGTTTCCCCGGCTCAACCAAGGGCGCGCAGTTCCGCGCCGGGTTTGAAGCGGATTGTTTTCACGGCGCGAATCTTCATCGGCTGACGCGTGTGAGGATTATAGCCATTGCGGGCGGGGCGAACCGCCAGGGCGAATGTTCCGAATCCGACGAGCGACACCTCCTTGTCGCGGCGCAGTCCGCGTTTGACCGCGGCCAGCACCGCCTCAATCGCGCGTTCAGCTGCTGCTTTTGACGTCCCTTTCGGCAACAGCTTTTGCACTTCCTCGACGAGCATCGCCTTGTTCATAGGTGGTGTGCCTGAGCGAAAAATTCACGGCGTGAACGGTCAAACTGATTCTCGGCTTGATTGACGTGATCAAACAGTCGCGTTGGCCGCCATGAGGATTGACTTCCTGCGAACGTACGCGTCGCGCTTCACGGATGATGGCGCTCAGCGGCCGGTTGGCGGCGATGAATCATTCCCCGGTGGAGGTTCGCCTCCGGAAAATTCCGGCGGTACTTCGCCGGAGCGGCCCTTCACCAGCACGTTGAGCAGATGCGCCAAAGCCGCTTCGCGCGTGAGCCCACGCTCAACCGACAACTGTCCGGCGCGTTTCAACAATTGCGCGGCCATCGTTTCCGCCTGTGCGGGGGGTGCCCCCATTTGTTCGCAGAGGGTGGTAAGCTGCTGGAGTTCGCTCATGGCGCATCGAGAACGTGAATCGCCGCCCCGCCGTCCGGCGTGAACGCCAGTTCAGCGCCGCGGCGCAGCTTTAGGAGCGACAACATCGCCAGTCCAACAAAGCCGCCGTCCACGTCCGGAACGGCCGAACGCAACTCGCCCACGGTGGCCGCGCCATGATACAGGGGCGCCGGCAGCACGGGAATGGTCGGGCCGCCTCCGCACACGCGAAGCAGCCGGCGCCGGACCTGGCCCATCGATTTGAGCCGCGCCATCACCTCCTGGCCCAGGTAACAGCCCTTCTGATACGAAATGGTGTCGGCCTCGAGGTTGGCCTCGGGGGGCAGGTCGGTGGGTCCGGCGTCCACCGGAATCGCTGCAATGCCCGCCTGGATACGCCAGCGGTTGATCGTTTCAGGCGAGAGTTCGGGGAACGCCTCGAGTCCGGACCGCACGCCCACCTGTTCGTGGCGCCGGAAAATCCATTCGGTGTTCGCCGGCCGCGTGCGGCGGCCCGCAAAGACAAAATCGGCGGCATGCGCGGCCCGCGTCGCTTCGGCGGTACCGCCGAACAAGGACACCGCAGACCATTCACCAGTCATATCCTCCACGATCACATCGTCCGCAATTATATGGTGCTCGAGCCGTTCACGGATGATCGCGGCCGGCGACGTGTAGCTCCCGATCCAGAACTCCTCGGGAGCCGCACCGCGCAACACGAAGCTGTCCGCGATGATCTTTCCCTTCACGCTAAGCCAGAGTCCGTAGACGGCGCGCTGCCCCTCCAGTTGCCGAAGATCCTGCGTGAACTGGCCTTGCAGGAAAGCGGCTGTATCCGGGCCGGTGACGCGCAGCCAGGCCGCCGGATTCCATGCGAAAAATCCGTCGGAAGTAGAAATATTGATAGGCGGCAATGTATTGATCACGTAGCGTTTGCAGAAAACTTGGTAGATTTTGAAAAGGAGATGTTGACCAGAGGGGCCGCAGGCATATTCGTTTTGCCATCAAGTTTAACACTTCTCCCGCCTAGCGGGAGTTTTGGGGTAACTAAGAAAGCAAAGGCCGGCCGCTTAGGGGTAAGCGGCCGGCCACTTTTTTGCCCAGTGCAGCAAAGGCAAGCTCGGAGTGACGGCGAACTTGCACGCTGGCCGCCGAGGCCACCAAGCTGACGGTTCATGCAGAAAACGTCCGACATCAACGTCGTCGAGACACGATCCTTGCCTTCGCCCGCCGCATTGCTCGCGGAGCTGCCCAAGACGGAAGCGCAGGCCGAGTTTGTGGCGCGCGCCCGGCGGGAAATCCACCAGCTCATCTTCACCGATGACAAGCGCTTCCTGCTCATTGTGGGCCCTTGTTCGATCCACGACCTGAAGGCCGGGCGCGTTTATGCCCAACAACTCGCCACCCTTTCGCGCGATGTTGCCGATCGCGTGATGATCGTCATGCGGGTGTATTTTGAAAAACCACGCACCACGGTGGGGTGGAAGGGAATGATCATGGATCCGCACCTGGATGGCACGCATGACATTGCCACGGGACTGCGAATGGCGCGAACGTTTCTTCGCGAAGTGCTCGATTGGGGTCTCCCGACCGCCACTGAGCTGCTCGACCCGATCACTCCGCAGTATATCGCAGATCTGATTTGCTGGTCGGCGATCGGTGCGCGGACGGCTGAGTCGCAAACGCACCGGCAGATGGCCAGCGGGCTCTCGATGCCGCTCGGGTTCAAGAATGGCACCGACGGGTCGATTCAGACGGCGATCAACGCAATCAAGTCGGCCGCGCAGCCCCAGACTTTTCTCGGCATCAATATGGGCGGATCGGCCGCCGCCATCGTGACTCGCGGAAATCCGGACTGCCACGTGGTTCTTCGCGGCGGCGCAACCGGCCCAAACTATTCCCCGGCGCATATTGCACGCACCGAGGAGTTGCTCGCGAAGGCCGGACTGCCGAAAGCAATCCTGGTCGACGCCTCGCACGATAACTCCTCGAAACAGCCGGAGCGGCAGCCGGAAGTCATGCGTGAGCTGATCGCCCAAATTACGGCGGGCAACACGTCGATCATGGGCGCGATGATCGAAAGCAACCTGCTGGCGGGCAGCCAGCCCTTTCCACCGCCCAAGGAATCCTTGCGTTACGGCGTCTCCATTACCGATGCCTGCATCGACTGGCCGACGACGGAAACGCTGGTGCGCGCGATTCACACCGCATTGGCCCCACGTTTTCGCTGAGCCCGGTTTGATTTCCATGTGTCGATCCCGCAAATCCGGGCCGGAAACTCAAAACCGTATTAGCAGTTCTCCGCCGCGGCACGTCCGCGCTACGAATTTTCCTTCGATGAATTTAGTCCGTGTGTTTCGGCCCTTCGCTGGGCTAAAAAAATCTTACCTATGAAATCCCCTGTTCGTGTCGCCGTAACCGGAGCTGCTGGTCAGATTGGCTACTCCCTGCTCTTTCGCATCGCGTCCGGCGCGATGTTTGGTCCCGACCGCCCCGTGATCCTGCAACTGATCGAGGCGCCGATCGAGAAGGCGATGAAAGCGCTCGAGGGGGTTGCCATGGAACTGGATGACTGTGCATTTCCGCTGCTCAAGGGAATCGTCACCACCGACGATGCGCGAACCGGTTTCAAAGATGCCAACTGGTGTCTGCTCGTGGGCGCGAAGCCGCGCGGTCCGGGCATGGAGCGCGCGGATCTGTTGAAGGACAATGGGAGGATCTTCATCGCGCAGGGCAAAATCATCGATGAGGTGGCCGCCGATGACGCGCGGGTCGCCGTCGTGGGCAATCCCGCCAACACCAATTGCATGATTGCCGCCTCGCAGGCGAAACGGCTCACGCCGGATCGATTTACGGCGATGGTGCGGCTCGATCAAAACCGCGCGCAGACGCAGCTGGCGAAAAAAGCCGGCGTCGATCTGACGACCGTGAAGAATATCTTCATTTTCGGGAATCACAGCCCAACGATGTTTCCCGCGTTTGCGCACGCCACGATTGGGGGCAAGTCCGCGACGGAGGTCATCAAGGACCAGGCGTGGTTCCAGGGCCCGTTCTGCGAAACCGTTGGCAAGCGCGGTGCGGCGATTATCGCCGCCCGTGGCGCATCGTCGGCCGCTTCGGCCGCCAACGCGCTCGTCGATCACGTGCGCGATCTCAACAGTCCCGGAACCGTGCACTCTATTGCGGTGAAATCGAACGGTGCCTACGGCTTCGACCCGAATGTCTGGGCCGGGATGCCCGTGCGCACCACCGCGCCCGGCACGTACGAGGCGATCACGAACTACTTCATGGACGATTTCGCGAAGTCGAAAATCGCTGCCACCAACAAGGAACTCGTGGATGAACGCGGGTTCGTGGCCGAGTTGTCCAAGTAACGGGCTCTTTATCTACCGCGTGTGTAAATGCCCGAAGTGGCGCTCGCACGCCCGCCGGTGGGCGGCCGGCCACACTTGGCTTGGGCGGCTCACGTGGAGTGCGATGCTGCTTTTGGCGGTGCTTACCCGTGCGGGTGCGTCCGAGCCATTCGCCAGAGCGCCCGGAATCCCGCCGGGAACCGATTTCCGGAGCGTGCAGTGGAGCATCGATCCGCGCGCTGTCCTCACGCGCGGCGTCGAAGGCTCCTACGATCGTGGCGTGGTGGGCGATCCCTGCATCGTGTGGGATGACGAGCTGGCCACTTGGCGCATGTTTTATTTTGCGAACGGCGTGGAGCCGGACACCGGTATCCGCGGACCACGTACGGCGATGGCATTGGCCGCCTCCGCGGAGGAGATTGGGCCGGGCGATTGGCGAAAAATCGGTCTCGTTACGTTCGCGAACCCGCAGGCACTCATCAATCCCGGCGACTACCACAAATGGTGGGTCGTAACCGACGCCCGCCGGCCAAACCGTGCGGCCCGCATCGACGGCCACTGGGCGGTATTCACGGCCTCGTTACGGATGGAGGACGGGCGGATGCACAAACACATCCAGGCCGCGTCCGCGGCGACCCTCGCCGGCCCGTGGACCCTGGTGAAGACGCCCATCATCAAGCCCGAGTCGGGGCAACTGGACTCGTTGCATGCCGACACGCCCTCGGCCTTCTGGTTTGCGGACCGAAATCGGATCGGCATTTTCTACAAGGGATATCCCGCGGAGCCGCAAGCGGAGCAGCCGGGGTCTGCGTTTGGGTCAAGCACTCTCCTCGCCACATGGCATCCGGCTGAACCGCAGGCGCGAAAAGTCCGGATCGTGATGCGTGCAGGCGTGAACCAGGCGTGGAACGCCGGTTGGATGAGCAGCCTTCAGCTGTTTTTCGCGCCCAAGGAGCGGGTCTGGTACGGGCTGCACAACGGCAGTCCCACGCCCCCGGCTGATCAAAGTCATCGCGAGCCGGCCCCATCGCTCGGCGGCTGGGTGGTGTGCGATGGCCATCCTCTGGAGGGCCGATGGAAAGCGGATGAAAGTCACGTTCCATTCGTGCGACCTGGAGATCTCACGGCGGCGGAAAAGGCCGCCGGAGTTGGGGTCAATTTCTGGCGGCATCACTTGCTCGCCACGCCCGAGGGAAAGGTTCGGATCTTTTTCAACTCGGGTGCATATGGAACGGAACAGATGTAAGCTCTCGTGCCGCGCTGAGCGTATCCGTGCGGGCGTGACACCCGCGCTCTGAATCACCCAATCAGTCCCGCCAGCGGCTTGCTGATCTGAAAGGCGTCCCGCAGGTCCGCGAAGCCATCCATGAGCTCATGGGGCGCTCCTGCCCGCGGGAAAACCATGTCGAGCGCGTCGCCGGTGCAGCGCACTTCCGCGTCGATGCCGTCGACGCGAATGACGCACTCGCGGTAGTCCGAGGGATAGTTCACCCGCAGGCCTCTTTCGCCTTCGAGGTTTTCAATGGCATCGATCACCGCCTCCACTCGTGCGGCCTGCTGCAGCGCAAAGGAGATCGCGATGAAGCGCGCGGCAAAGACGCGGGAAAATTCGTCCGTGCGGGCGAGTTCGGAATTGCGCAGCTGATGCAGCGTCGTGGTGACGACGAACTGGCTCGGATCGCGTTCCGCCAACGCATAAAGAACGTCGACCGTAAAATCCCTTGCCACGAGCGTCGCCGCCGGGCTGGCAATGCTCAACGCGAGGTCCTTGCGCTTGTAAGAGAGGGCGGCGCGAATCTCCTGGAAGAGTTTCTCGGCGCCATCGGCCAGGTCCGTGGCGCAGAGTTTGCCGAGAAAGGCGTTGGTCGCCCCATTCGCCGCATCAGGCACGGTGTGATGGCCCTTTTTGAAACCGGGCAGCATTTTCACCGTTCCGCCGGATCGCCCGACAAAGCTGATCCCGGCAACAACTCGCGAGGGAAGATCGGCCGGCATGAACTGCGAGCAAACGCGTCGAACGCGGGCCCGCCAGCCTGAAAGTCAAGCGACCGTCTTTCGGTTGCTTCGTTTGATCAGCGCGATCACGCCCAACAGAGCGAGCACCGGCAGCCAGATGGGCGAAAGCAGTGCGCCCACCAGAATGGCGGCGCCAAGCACCAGGCCGAGAATCGAGAGTCCGACGACAGTGAGCGCCACGGTGGCGAAACCGAAGATGCAGCCGGCGGCGAGCGTCAGGGGCAGTAGTTTCAGCGCCAACAGCGCCAGGGCGACCAGCAGCACAATCTTGAGGAACGTGTTCACCACCGGAAAACCCGGATGCCGGGGAAAAGTTGCAGGCTGGGATCAGCGAGAAACGTCTGGGCAGCCACGGCGAGCCCCCTGGCATTCGTGGATCTTCGCCCGTTCCAAGGCCGAAATTACCACCACAGGAATATGCATCAGGAGAGTGTCGATTGCTGCTTTGCCGTGCTGCCGCGAGCGCGCCCGCCATGGCAAGGGGCCCCGCTCACTGCGCTCTTGCGATGGCTCCCCGAAATGATGACACCCTTCCGGATGAAAATTCTGCGTTTCCCATTCCGGCTGCTGTCCCGGACCGCAGCGGCCCTTCTGCTCTGGACGGCCTGGCCGATCCTTACCGCGGCAGAGCAGCGTCCCGCCGGCCCGCCCAACGTGGTCGTCTTTCTGGCCGACGACGCCGGCTGGGGTGATTACGCGATCAACGGCAACCAGAGCGTGCGCACGCCGAACATCGATTCCATCGGCCGCGCGGGCGCCCAGTTCGACCGGTTTTTCGTGTGCGCGGTCTGTGCGCCGACCCGCGCGGAGTTCCTGACCGGCCGTTATCATTCGCGCGGCGGCGTCCGCGGCGTATCCACCGGGTTGGAACGTCTGAACACGGATGAGAAGACCATCGCGGACGCCTTCAAGGCGCGGGGTTACGCGACGGGGGTGTTTGGCAAGTGGCACAACGGCAGCCAGTGGCCGTATCATCCGATGGCGCGCGGCTTCGATGAATATTTTGGATACACGGCAGGTCATTGGGGCGAGTACTTCGACCCGCTCCTCGAACACAACGGGAAGCTGATTCGCGAGCGCGGGTACATCGTGGACCTCTGCACGGATCGCTCGCTGGCTTTCATTGAAAAAAACCGCGCGCGACCCTTTCTCTGCTACCTTCCCTTCACGACGCCGCATTCGCCATGGGGCGTGCCGGACAAGTACTGGCAGCGGTTCAAGGGCAAGTCGATCGCCCAACCCGCGACCCTGCCGGCGGAGGAGGTCTCTGATCAGACCCGCTGTGCGCTGGCGATGATCGAGAACCAGGACGACAACGTGGGTCGCGTGCTGCGCAAGCTCGCCGAGTTCGGTTTGAGCGAAAACACGATCATCGTCTATTTTTCGGACAACGGGCCCAACACCTGGCGCTGGAATGGTGGCATGAAAGGACGCAAGGGAACAGTTGACGAAGGGGGCGTGCGCTCGCCGCTGCTGATTCGCTGGCCGGGGAAGATCAAACCGGGTACGGTGGTGCGCGATATTGCGGGCGCAATCGATCTCATGCCGACGCTGACTGCGCTGGCCGGCGTTCCGCGGGTGGGCCGCAAGCCGCTCGACGGCGCCGATCTTTCGCCGCTCCTCCTTGGCCAGCCCGTGTCGTGGCCGGAACGGATGCTCTTTTCGCACCAGAACGGCAACGTCAGTGTGCGTACGCCTCAGTACCGGCTCGACAGCCGCGGGGCCCTTTTCGACATGCGCGCCGATCCGGGCCAGACGACGGATGTCGCGGCCGCCCAGCCGGCGGTGGCGGCAAGACTTTCCCAGGCGGTCACCGATTGGCGCCAGGACGTGTTCGGGGCGGCGGCGCCCGCGGAATCGGGGGCGGCGGCGAACGCCAAGGGAAAAGGGAAGGGGAAACCCAAGGGAGAGTTGTCGGCCTCGCCCGACAACCGCCCCTACCCGGTGGGATATGCCGAGTTCCCGTGGACGCCGCTGCCCGCGCGCGACGGGATTCCGCACGGTGGCGTGAAGCGCAGCAGCAATGCCCCCAACAGTTCTTATTTCGTCAACTGGAAGGCGGCCGACGATCGTATCACTTGGGACATCGAGGTGAACACGATGGGTACTTACGAAGTGGTGATCGACTACACGTGTCCCCTGCCGGATGCAGGTTCGCTGATCGAATTGAGTTTCAACAGCAGCAAGGTCACAGGAAAGGTCGCGCCGGGTTGGGATCCGCCGCTTTACACGAACCAGGACACGCTGCCGCGACCCGCGGGCGAGTCGCAAATGAAGGAGTTTCGGCCATTGTCGCTGGGCGCGGTTCGGCTGGAGAAGGGACGCGGATTGCTCACATTGCGGGCGCTGCAGATTCCCGGCCGATCCGTGATGGATGTCCGCCGCGTGAACCTCACGTTGCGCAAGTGAGCGTCGAGGCGCGCACGCGAAGACTCACCGCGTGCACGGAGCGGTCGCCGGCCGAAAGGTCGTTGGTCTGTTTGCCCGCACCGTTGCTCGATTCCGCCCGACGATAAATGATGGTATTCGCGTGAAATCGGGGCAACGTCCGTGGAAATCGACCGAACTCCCAGGATGAACACACCCGCTATTTCCACTCGCTTGCCGGCATTGCTCGCGCTCAAACTTGGATTCAAATGAGAGACGATTACCTGAGGAGTGCGCTGCAAGTCGTCGATGATCCGACGATCCTGGTCAACATTGTCTCACGCCGCGCCAAGCAGCTGAAACGGGGCAATCGCCCACTTGTGGTGTCGCTGGAAAAACTTTCGGCCGAGGACACGGCCCTGCGCAAAGTGGCCGAAGGCAAGATCAGCTTCGAACTCGCGACACCGGAAGATCTGGCGCGCCACTGAACCGGGGCGACGGGCGCAAAAAAAGGCGAAGGGCCGAAGCCCTTCGCCTGAAATTGCGGGGAGTATGCCGGCGGAGAACCAGTTACCCCTGCGATCGCGCGGCTGACATTTTCCGGGCGACGGTTCGGGTGGCTGAAATTGCGGTCGTGGCGACCGCGCCTTTCCACCTGCGGCCTGGCTTCGCTTGTTGAGGTGGACGAGCGTCGAGAGCAACGCCGCACATCTTTTCCGCGCGCGTTTGCTTTCGTCTTGGATCGCGAACGTCGCACCAGCCGCGGTCAACTCACGCGATTACGAGCCGCCACCGTCACCGCTGCTTGCTTGACGCAAGAGGTATCCCGCCTTTTCAGGCTGAATGGTCCTGGTGATGGCGGCGGCTCGTGATGCACCACCGAGCGGCTCTCCGCTCGGAAACAGGCGATTGTTATTCCTACTTGGCAGCGCGCTTCGCGGCCTTCTTCTGCTTCGCCGTCTTGGACGGTGCTTTCTTGGTCTCTTTCTTCGCGTTTTTTGACTTAGCCATGTTATTCCTTGGTTGTTGTTACGGACGAGCTGAGGCGTGATGCCGGTGGCTCGACGTTCGTTTCTCGGAAACTCACATGTCACGCGGGGTGCGGTGGTCACGCGCTCCGAATCGAACGTCTTCACATTATGGGGCGACAATGCAAGACGTCGAACTATTTCCCCGGATCGAGCCACGCGATCGCGCGCGCATCGCACGCCCACGCATTTCATTTCTCGCGCCTATCTCGTCGCGGTTTCCAAGGAGGCGGAGCGCCTGGTCATCACCCGGTTCCCCCGCCATCATTTTGCCGGCAAGACAGCAGGCGTTGCCGTTAAATGTTCGACCGGGAACGCTCCGCCGCCTTTCCTGAGCGCACCGCACTTTTATGCGCGTTGCCACCATTCTACCCCGCGCGAGTATCGAACCGGTGCCCGTGGCCGCAGCGCCCGATGGCACGTGGGTCGAACTCGCCGCCCTGACCGGCCGGCCGATGCCGTGGCTCGAATCGGCGCTGCCGTGGCTGTTGGCCCACGGCGCTCATATCGCCGAACGCGCTGCGACCTGGAAGGGGCCGCGGTATCGGGAAAGTGAATTCACGTTTCTGCCGCCGGTGGTCCGGCCGGCTGCCTTCCGTGACTTCCATGCATTCGAGGCGCACGTGAAAACAGCGCGCTCACGTCGCGGCCTGGATGTGCCGCCCGCCTGGTATGACGTTCCGGTGTTCTACTTCTCGAACCACAACGCGCTGGTGGGGCACGACAGCGTGGTGCACGCGCCGGGAGGCTGCCGGGAACTCGATTACGAACTCGAACTCGGCATCGTGATCGGCCATGGCGGCCGCGACATCCCCGCCGAACGCGCGTGGCAGCACGTCGCCGGGTTCACGGTCGTCAACGACCTGAGCGCGCGTGACCTGCAACGCCACGAAATGAGTGTTGGTCTTGGTCCGGCCAAGGGCACGGATTTTGCGACCGCCGTCGGACCGTGGATGGTCACGCGGGATGAGGTGGGCGACCGGATCGACGGTGAACGGCTCGCCCTGGAGATGACCGCCCGGGTGAATGGGCGCGAGTACTCTCGGGGCAACGTGGTCGCGCTGCACCACACGATCCCACGGATGATCGCCCATGCCTCGCGCGACGTGGAGCTGTTTGCCGGTGAGCTCATCGGTTCGGGCGCCGTCGGCAGTGGCAGTATTCTCGAACGGGGCATGGACGGATGGCTCGAGCCAGGCGACGTCGTGGAGCTCGAAATCGAGCGTATTGGAATTTTGCGCACGCGGATTGCCGCCCGTCCGTCCAGGGCGCCGGGCGCGACGGGACGGTAGGTGGAGGAGAAACTAATCCGGGGCGGCGCGCGCCATCGAGTGGATGGCACTGGATTCGCAAATTTCGCAGCCACTCGCCGGCGCCCGCCGCCTCGGTGTTGCGACTCGCTCATCTACGGGGTGCCCCATTTGCGTCGCATTGCATTCACCCGCGGTCCCGACTCACCAGCTGTCGGTCCGGAACGGAACCGCCGGCAGCCCGGCGCCGCTGTAGAGATTAGCGTCCGGCGCATTGCGCCAGGCATAACGAACCGCCACCGGCTGCGTCACTTCGGGCGATGAGACGAGCAGCGTATCGCGCTCGATTTTTCCCGTCGCGGGTCGGAACACCTTGTCGGCCCCGGCAATTTCAAGGGACTGCACCGGTCGGTCCCGTGCCGTCAATCCCGTGCCTGCATACACAAAACGCACCCGCAACGCCGCGCCTTCACGGGTGGAGCTTTCGAACGTCGGTCCCTGATCATCCACGACGAGATCGTAAACACGGTGCTTCGCCAGCAGCGCCAGCCGCCGGCCGACATCCTGTTTGTTCGTGGGATGAATGTCGTCGGGATGGCCGATATCGATCGCCAGCGCCTGGCCAGTGTTCGGCAGGGCCAGCGTCTGCGTCTGCGCTTCGCGCAGAAAAGCGTAACGCCGGCCGGTGGGATCTTCCGGCGCTTTGTAGTTCGCCAGGTTCACCCAGAAGAAAGGGACGTCGCCCTGCGCGAAATGCGCCCGCCATGCCGTGATCATCGCGCCAAACAGCCCACGATATTCTCCGGCGCGCTCCGCGTTGCTCTCGCCCTGGTACCAAATCACGCCCCGGAGCGCGCAGGGCAGAAGCGGGTTGATCATCCCGTTGAACAACCCCGTTGGCGTCCACGGATCGCCGGGACCACGCGGGGCGCGGGGTCGCGGGTTTTTGCGTATCCAGTCCCCATGTATGATGGTCCCTCGCGATTTCACCGCCGCCTCGTTGGCGATCCACTCGGCGAGCCGTGCCCCGTACGCCGCATGGGCGGTCGGATAGTCGGCCAGCGCTTTCTGCCAGCGCTCGCGCACCACGGCAAACGCGGGATCACTTCCCAGTGCCACGGGACTCATCCATGATTCCACCGGCGTCCCGCCCCAAGTGCTTTCGATCACCCCCACGGGAACGCCCAGCTTCTGCTGGAGGTCGCGCGCGAAAAAGTAAGCCACGCCGCTGAACGCGCCCACGGTCGCGGGGGTGGCCGGCTGCCAGCCGGAGGTCCTCACCGTATCGGCCGGCAACTCGGCCACGGCCGGTTCGACCTTGAGATGGCGCAGCAGCGGAAAGTGTGCGGTCGCGATCTCGTGGGCCGCGTTGGTCGACCGTGCAACGGGCCATTCCATGTTCGACTGGCCGGAAGCCAGCCAGACTTCGCCCACGACGACGTCGCGCAGCGTCACGCGATTCTTGGCGCTGAACGTAAGTTCCGCCCCTTCGGCTGACGCCGGCACCGGGTCGAAATATACGATCCAGCGTCCGTCCTGGCCCGCGGTGGCTTGCAAGGTTTGGCCGGCAAATGAAACGGTCACCTTCTCTCCCCGATCTGCCCGGCCCCACACCGGCAGAACCTTGTCGCGTTGCAGCACCGCACCGTCGGTGAACAATGGCGCTGGTACGACGTCGGGCCGTGCCGACCCCGCGCAGAACAGCAGGATGGCTGGCCAGATTAATGAGCGCATGGTCGAGTGTTCACCGGCGAATTTGGATTGGCCAGCGTGGTCGCGCGGCGGTCGGGCTACTGGCGCCATGGTTGCCCCGCCTGATAGGTGCGGAGCCGTTCCCCGGCGCGCGGCACGAGCGCCGGATCGCCGGTCGCGCGGGCCACCTCCAACGCGCGCGCGCCGACCGACACGGCCTCGGCAAACTGGCCCGTCTCCGCCAGCGCCGCCGCCAGCGAGCTGAGAAAATGGTACGATTGCGGATTTTGCTCCGCCGCGCGCCGGCTGAGCGTGAGGGCGGCCTGCCCATCGCGCACCGCGGCATCGCGACTGGTCGCGAGAATCCACCCCAGGTTCGAAGCTGCCATGGCATCATCGCTCGCCGCGAGTCCCGTGCGGTACAGTCGCACCGCGGCGGCGTGCGCGCCCCGTTCGTAGAACGCACCCGCCGCCGACCGCGCCAGCTCCGGCCGATGCGACGCCGGAGCCCGGGCGATGGTTTGCTCCATCGCTTCCAGGCCGGGCTCCAACGCTCCGCGCACGAGCAGCAGCTCCGTTTTCAATTTCCAGAATTCTGGCGCCGATTGATCCAGGGTCAGCGCCTGGTTGACCGCGAACTCGGCGGCCGCGAAATCCCGCGCCGCCGCCTTTTCGCTTGCGACCCGAAAGGCATTTTCCGCGGCGGGCGAACCGAAGCGCGTCTTGAACAACATGACCCGGAGCTGCGGAATCGTGATGTCGGGTGGTGGCTCATACGCGATTTGCTCCAGCCAGATGGGAATGTTGCGCCCGGCAAACCACTGGTAGAAGACGCCGTTCTCCCACTCGCCGGGCCGGGCGTTGGCGCGCCCCAGCTCGAAGTATTCCCGGACGAAACTCGATTGGGAAATCACGGCGACGTGGGTGACGCGCCTGGCGAGCAACCGCGCGCGGGCTTCGGGGAGCGTGGTCGCGGCGTGCATCCCGGCCGCGGCCTTCACCCCGTCCAGATTTTCCCAATACAAGGTGCCGATCGTTTTGATCCTCCCATAATATCCCACCGCGGTGGAAGCGTCCGGATTCGTGAGCAGGATGATGTCGCGGTCCGGCTGGGATGCGCGGAGCGCCGCCGCGATGTCGCGATAGAGCGGCTGCAGCATGTCTTGCGGCGTCACGCTCCGGTGACGGAGCGCCTCGCGCACGTCGCGGATGCGGTTGACGCGTTCGGGCAGGCAGAGCACCGCGCTCATGGCAAGCACCAGGCCCCAGCGCCAGCGTGGCTGCCATGCTCGCGAGAGCACCGCCACGATGGCGAGGAACAGGCAGATTTCCGGTCCGCCGGCATTGGCAAAAAACCGGATCTGGAATGCGCCCATCGCGAGAAAGGCGAAGGTCACCAAGGTCGTGAAACCAAGCACGAAGCGATCGCCGCCCTGGCGGCGGAGGATCAGGATGGCCGCGGGAATCAACGTTCCCGCGGCCCAGGGGAGTCGCGCCCACAGCACCACCCAGCCGATGAGCCGAATCGCGGTGGGCAGGTTCAGCCCCTCGGCCACGACCGCCGAAAGCTGGAGAATGAGGGGATCGCGGATCACGAACACCTTCGCGCCCCCGATCAGGATGGTCAGTGGCGCCATGCCCATCGCGAGCACCGGGCCGGGCAGCCGCCGGAGGGCGGCGCGCGTCGACCGCAGCCCGCTTTGCCACTCGCCGAGCAGAGCCACGAACTCGGCGCCGCCCCACCAGGCGAGCGCCAGCAGCGGATGGTTCACCTCCAGCCGCAGCCCCATAGGGTGCGGCGCGTATTCAAGAAGATAGAACAGCAGGCTGGTGCCGCCGCCGACGCGCCCCCAGAGCCGCCAGAGCGCCGGCTCGAACCGGGCGCCATCCGCCCGGAGGACGCGGCCCTGCCAGAGTGTCATCACGCCGGCGGCGAGCCCGACGATCGCGATGCCCGGGGCGACCGACGCCGCGCTGACCCACATGCCCACGGCTCCGGACAAAGCGGAAAAAATCGCCCCGCTGCGCGCCGCTGAATACGCGTTGGGCAGCAGTGAGATTCGGGTCCTGCCGTCGCCCGCGATCCAACCCGCACCCATGAACATCACCCCGAGCACGAGGCCGAAGTTGGCCGCCGTGAGCACGCCATGGTGGTCGACGAAACCCGGCGCGAATCCGTTCGCGAATTCCGTGCTGCCCAGCATGGCGAGGGCCACGAACACCCCGGCGGCCGCGCCCGCCCGCCGGGCCGTCCACCCGGAGAAAAACACCATCACGGCGAGAAACAGTGGCACGTTGAACCAGCCGAGCGATCGTTCGACCGCCAGCGGCGTCGGCTCCCCGGTGAAGAGCTGCCGCAGCCAGCCGCTGCCGGCAATCAGCCAGGCAAACGCGGAGTTCCAGTGCACCGCCCGACCGGGTGGCGCGTTGTCGATATCCGTAAAACGGATTCGCCACGCGTCGGTTTCGAGCAGCGCGAGCGCGTGCCGGACCCAGACTTGCGTGTCGGCAAACAGGGTCGGAATCGTCCGCTGTAGTGGCGTGGTCAACTCCGGGCCGCGGCGGCCGAGTTGATCGATTAACGCGATGTAATCCTCCATCGCCAGCGTGTGCAGAATCAGGAGCCCGGCCGCCACGGCCCACGCGGGCGCGAGCAACCACCAGCGGGTGCGGCGATTCTCGCGGGTACGTTCCATCCCGTAATCCCTTTGGGGACCGCTGCCGCGTGTCCATCGCGAACTGTTCGGCGCGGATGGCGGAAACGGACGGCGGATGGCTGACGACGGAGGC
>JBBRCR010000046.1:0-27908 GCA_038204695.1 Opitutales bacterium
GGCGTCGCCGTCGATCCAGGCGAGGTCGTAGGTCTGGCTTCCGGCGGTGACCGTCTTGGGCAGCCGGCGCCAGTCCGGGGCGATGAACGAGCCCGGATTATTTTCGTCGAGATAGGCGCGCTGGAACACGAGGTTGTTGGCGTTCTGCGGGGCGGCGTTGAACGGCGCGCCCGCGAGCCCGAGGCGGCGCTGATTGGAGTAATCGGTGTCCTTGGACCGCGAATACATCCCGGCGAAGCGGTGCACGCCCGCCCACTTCCACTTCGGATCGAAATCGTAGGACAGGGAAAGCCGGGATTCGCGGTAAGTGGCGTCGTGGCGTTCGCTATACCATGGGGCGTCGATATAGAGCTGGCCGACGTAGGGATTGGCGGGGCCGTTGACGCCCAGCGTGCGGTTGACCTCGCCGGAGATCATCGGAGTGGATCCCTTGATCAGCGGGTTCTCGATTTTCACTTCCTGAAAGTTGTGCGACAGGTTGAGCGTGAGCCGGGAGGTGATCCGCCAGTCCGCGATCAGCGTGTAGTTCGTGAGACGAGTGTCGCGATACATCCCGGGGCCGCCGGAGTTGATGTCGGAGGGCAGAATGGAGGGATCGTGGAACGAGAGCGTGACGCCGCTGACGCCCGGGGTGCCGTCCGGCGCGCGCACCGCGGGATTGTTGTAGGAGCCGGTGATGAACGTGCCGCTCGAATCGAAAAACGTGCTGTTGTTGTCGATGAAGATGAAGCGCCGGTTGGCCGCGTTGAGCGCGACGTTGCGCGCCGTGATGCCCAGAGCGATCTGGGCGGCCGTCGGGTTGGTGTTGTTGGGGGTGAACGTGACGGCGTTCACGCCCCGGGCGTTGCGGTTGTCGATCCAGGCCAGCGCGCCGTCGAAGGCCGGAAACGGTGCGACCACCGCGCGATGCTCGTGACCGCGCTCGCCCATGGCTCGCACGGTGATCCGATCCGAGGGCGAGAACGTAACCGTTGCGAAGAGCCGCTCCTTGTCGTGAAAGCTCGGCTCGCGCCACCCGCCGTTCTCCTGCTTCAGGCCGGCGACGCCGAGGGCAAGTTTTCGGGGGACGATGACCTGGTTGTGGCGCAGCGTGAGGCGATTGATTTCGTAGGTGCCGAGTTCGTAGCTCAGGCGACCGCTCGTGCGGTGAGTCGTCGCGAGCATGGAACTCTGGTTGAGGATGCCGCCGGCATCGCCGACCCCGAAGAGGATGCTGTTGGGTCCGCGGCTGTCGTCGTATCGATCGATCCGATACCCGTCGTTGACCGTGATGCTCTTGAAATAATCGATGCCCTGGGCCGAGAGGATGCGCGCACGTTGATGCGCTGGATCACGTTCGCGCCGCCAAGCATGTTGTTGGCATTGGGACCCGAGTTGACGTCCTGGGTGTTGATCTGCGAGTTGACCGAGTAATCGATGAGCTTTTCGATTTCGTTGAGCCCGATGTCGTCGAGAAATTCCCGGGTGAAGACGGAGATGGAAGCGGGGGTGTCGCGCAGGCTCGTGTTGAGCCGGCTGCCCGCGAGGGTGTTTTCAGCGCGGTAGCCCTTGTCGGCCGTCGAATTGACGGTGAAGGGGCTGAGTTCGACGACCTCGGTGGAGACGGCGGGGGCCGCCGGCGGTACTGGTACGGCGGGGGTAGGCGCGAGTTGCGCGAATCCCGTGAAGGGAAAGCCGAGCGCGAGCAGCACGCCGAGGGGGAGATGGCGGAATTGGAGTTTCATGGCAGGGGTGGTTTGGGTGGGAGTTTGGGTTTGAGTTAAGTGAAAGGTGCGGCGGGCGCGTCCGGCGACGCTCGCTCAATTCTGTTTCTTCTTCGCCCGCTCGTCGTCCCGCGCCTTGCGCTTTTCCTCCTTCGACATCTTTGCGCCGCCCGCCGCCGGTGCACCTGGTCGCTTCGGCGCGCCGCTCAACGGCTCGGCCATCTGGCCGATCCAGGCATCATAGAGCTTCGACAGCGCTGCGACCTTCGCCGCGTTCTGCGACGCCAGGTCGGTGGCCTCTGCCGGATCCTTGGCCAGGTTGAACAACTCCACCTTCGTCTGGCCGCGTTGCTGGACGAGTTTCCAGTCGCCCGAGCGAACGGCAAACCCACCCGCTTCGCCGCCTTCGCTCCAGTAGAAAGTGTCGATATGCTTCGACGCTTTTCCGGTTAGCAACGGCAGCAGGCTTTTGCCGTCGAGCGGCTTGTCCGTCGGCAGCGGAACGCGCGCCGCGTCCAGTGCGGTGGGCAGAATGTCGAGGGAGCTGATCGGGGCAGCGATCGTGCGGCCGCCCTTGAACCCCGCAGGCCAGGACACAATGAACGGCGTGCGGATGCCGCCTTCGTAATTCTGCTGCTTGGCGCCTCGCAGCGGCGTGTTCACGGCACTCATCGCTTTCGAACCGCCGTTGTCGGTGAGGAAGAAGAGCAGGGTGTTTTCCCACACGTCTTCTTTTTTCAACGTCTCCACGACCCGGCCCACGCCGAGATCCAGATGATAGAGCATCGCCATCAGGATGGCGCGCGCGTCGGTGATTTCCGGATACTGTTGCTTGAACCGTGCGATGTCTTCCGCCGGAGCCTGCGCGGGCGAGTGGACGGCGTTATATGCGAGGTGAATATAGAAGGGCTGCGCTTTCTGCTTCTTGATGAACGCCACCGCCTCATCCGTCAGCCGCGTCGTCATATAGCCCGAGTCCTTGATTTCCCTGCCGTCACGATACATCGGCCCGACCTCCGGGTCCTTCTGCGCGAGGTCGAAGTAGTCGTGCGCGCCGCGGCCGAGGAAGCCGTACCACTGGTCGAACCCGCGGCCGACCGGGCTCTGCTCGACCGTGAGGCCGAGGTGCCACTTGCCGTAGGCGGCGCTCGTGTAGCCCGCGGGCTTGAGGAAGCGCGGGAAAATCTTTTCCGACTGCGCCATGCCACTGCCGCCTTCGCCCGCGGTGTAGACGCCGGCCCGCTGTTGATAGCGACCGGTGAGCAGCCCGGCCCGGGTGGGCGAGCAAACATTCCCCGTGATATAGCCCTGGCTGAACCACACGCCTTCGCGGGCGAGCGCGTCCATATGCGGAGTCGAGACCTCTTTCGGGTGAAGCGGATTGAAGCTGATGTCGGCGTAGCCTTGGTCATCCGTGAGGATGACGACGACATTCGGCGGCCGCGGCGTGGCGGCCCGACCGGCGATCGGTGCGAGCACACTGGTGCTCAGGAGAAGGCCCGTGAGGGCAAGCAGGGTGTTTTTCATGGTGTAGATTTTTTGGCTTTCCCGTCGGCTTACGCTGATCCTTCCGCCTGGCGTCCATGGGTTCACGCGCATCGTCCTTGCCGGGGACCAGGACGGTTTTCCCTTCGGTTGCCACCGTCGCGGCGATTCCGAACAGGAGTAGTGCACAAGGATGACTCATGATGCGCACGGCTCGATGGGACGGCCGGTATAATTGCTCATGTCCGCTGGTCCTTTGCCTCCACTTTCAATTTGAACGTGATTCGGGCGCCGCGACCGATTGCGGTCTCCATTTCGCAGACGCCGCCCGCGGCCTCGAGCCGACGGCGCATGTTTGCGATGCCGTTGCCGCTTCGCGCTCGCGCGGGATCGAAGCCGCCGCCATTGTCGGCGATCGTGAGCGTGAGCGTTGGCTCGTGGAAGGTGAGATGCACGCGCACTTCCGAGGCCCCGGAGTGCTTGAGCGCGTTGTTGAGCGCTTCCTTGAGCGCCATGAGCAGGTGGTGCCGCACGCCGCTGAAGCGCCAACCCCGCACGCGAGCGCTTCCTGGGTTAAAAGCTTATAAAGCGATAGGGAAATCTCCGATGGTTTTAATACTATTTTTCTTGGCCATAATTTCCCTGTCTCTCCGCCATTATGAAAGAGAGCGCGTGGGCTCAGCTCTAAAACTCACCCCATCACAACGAGAAGCCCACAACTGCAGTCGCGTCCAGTAACGTAAGACGTCGCCGTAGATATAGCGTTCTTTTCTGCGGTGACTCCGTCTGGCGATGAGTCTGTTCCACAGTCTCCGCGTTACGAATGACTTCGGTATAATCATCAGGCGATCCTGTCGCCTCGGGCATCGCAATTATACTCGTCCACTCCCGGAGTCAGCCGCCGTATCCCCCCAAGCGATTTGTCTGGATGAGGTTGAGTCCGTTCGGATGCACTCCCATGACGATGGTGCGGTCGGAGCCTCAATTCCGTAATATCAAGTGTTAGGTCGAGTAATTATTAGCGGCCGGCTGCTTATCAATGACATCCATCCAAACAAAACCTCGACGAGATCGTGTTGCAGACGATATGCGCGGCGAGACGAGTCGTTTGCCGAGGACCGTTCGCATCGCCTTCTGGCCGCTGGAGATGCGCTGTGCCGGCCTGATAATCCGGCGACGATGTTCGCCGCATCACTCGCGTGGAGATCGAACCCATTGGTCCGGCCGGGGCGGATGTCATCGAGCGGTCCGGCGGTGGCGAGACGCCCATGGCCCCGCCGGATCATATAGGCGTGCTCAAAACCTGATTTCCACCCGTGTTACCAAGTCAGGCGACGAGGGCCTTGACGAGATCGCCGTGCTCGTCGGTGACCGCGGGAGGTGCGGCTGTTCGCCTGCCGTTGGGGACGTGGGCGGGACCCAAACGGAGCTGCCAGCGCTGCGCTTGCCCCACAAATTCGCTACCGCGTATGGCGTCACGCCAAGGGCGCGGTTGACGGGAAGGGCGACTTTCCAGTCGCCCGAGACCGGTCGACCGAACGTACTTCGGCGGCTGGAAAGCGCCGCTCCGGCAAATGCCGACGTGCTTGGCAGGAATTGTGGGGCAGGCGCAGTGCTAGCCCGGAAAATTCACACCTCCTATGATAACATCCCACCCGCTGGGGCAGCCGCCGGGAGTGGCGCCGGTCTTTGACCGGCGTTCCGCCAGTCGGAGACTGGCGCTACGGGCGAAAACGCGCGCACAGCGTGTGAAATTTCCCGGCTAGCTGCGCGTTTTGCGTTGTTGGGCCGCCAGTTCCGCGCGGAGCTTGTTGAACTCGGCGAGGAGCGCTTCCGCCTCGTGTTTCCAGCCTTCGATCACGGCGTGGCGGTTCCGCCGCTCGTGATCCACGATCCGGGCAACATGGCGGGCGATCTCCTCCGCGACATTGGGCCACGCGCTCTCGGCATCGCAAAGGACATGGGTGACGCATTGACGCGCGCATTCAACATCGGCGGCCATCGGCTCGATTTTTGTCATCGGGAGGTATTGAAGGGGGACAGGAATGAGTCACGCACTCGATGGGCAGGTTCCTTCGCGCAATGAATCGTGGGCCCTCGCAACACCGCACCGCCAATTGATCCTTGCGGGGAGTACGATCGGGCGGTTCATGACGCTCCGGACTCGCATTTCGGCGCGAGGGGCGGCACAGGAATTGTGCTCCCATGAAACTTCGCCCCCTCGACGGCCTTGTCGCCGCGTTTGTGTTACATGCCTTTACGGTCTCGGCCGCCGACTTCAAACCCGAGCCGGGCTTCGTCAGTCTTTTCAACGGCCGGGATCTTTCCGGCTGGTGCTACATTCCCGCTGAAACCTTCGAGGGCAAGGTGGCGGCGCCCGACGGTCGGTTTTCCGCGCGCGACGGTGTGCTTGTCGTGCATCCCCGGGATCCGCGGCTCGCGCAAAAATTGTGGACCACCCGTGAGTTTCCGCGCGACTTCGTGCTGAAGCTTGAATTCCGAGCCGCCCCCAAAGCCGACAGCGGGATCTTTCTGCGCAAGCCGCAACTCCAGTGCCGTGACTATCTCGCGGCGGGGCCCGAAAAGTACAAACAGTTGAAGCGCTACCGCCCACAGGAGTGGAATGAAATCGAGGTCGTGGTAAAAGACGGGGTTGCCCGCTGCACGTGCAATGGCGAACTGCTCGAAGCCGCGCTCCCCGTGCCGCCCACGGGGCCGATTGGATTGGAAGCCGATCTCGGGCAGATGGAATACCGGCGTATCCGTATCAAAGAGACAAAATAAGCTGGGCGCCGGCGGGCCGCCTGCCACCGCCGATTCGCCGGTTCAATCCACGTCGTCGCGCCGCCTGATTCAGACCAGCGGCCGCCTCATCTGCCATTGGCTGAACGGCGTCCGGGTGAGCCCGGCGTTGATGAACGCCACCCCCATTTCCTCCGGATAAATCGCGGAGGCGCGCCACTCTTTGCCGGGGAAACGGACCATCACCGCCCGCAGCAGGGCCAGCGAATGACCGCGGCCGCGGGCCGATTTTTCCGTGACCAGCGCGCGAACCGCCACGGTGGCCGCCGACGGATCGGATAACAACAACGCGGACGGTCCGAGACGGAACGCCACATTTGGTGGCCCGGCATGGGCGATCGTTTCCGCCGAGAGCTGCCACGGCAAATCGTCCAGCCCGTGCGCACTCACCAGGCGCGCGAGTTCCCGCGGATCGATTTCTTCCAGCGAGGCTGACCCGCCGGCGGCATCGGCCGTCACGGTCGGCTTTCCTCCGTGCCCGGAGCGGTAAAAAACCGACCTATGCCGAGGCTCACCACTACATCGGCCGTCACGGTCGGCTTTCCTCCGTGCCCGGAGAGCCGTCGGATTTTCTGGAAACGGCAGTCCTCGTAGAGTTTCACCGCCGGCTCGTTCTGCTCGATCACCTCGAGCTCCATCGCGCGTTCGCCGCGCGCTCTCCCATCGGTGATCAGCTGCGCCATGAGAGCTCTTCCGACGCCCTTTCTCCGCGCCTCCGGCACGATCGCCATCCCCGCGAGCCGGCATGTCCAGCCGCGTCGCGCGATTAACGCGGCGCCGGCCGGCATTTCATTTAGCACGGCGACGCGGCTCACCGATAGATCCACGCTGTCGCTGCGCGCCATGCCGAGCAGGATCGCGGCACTCGACTGAATGGGCACGAAGTAATCCGAAAATCCGCGGGTCAGCACCTCGGAGGAGCGTTCGAGCGAAAACTCCAACATCGTCGGAAACGTGAAGCTCATGCACCCAAAAAAGCGCCCGAAGCGGCCCGTGACAATAGCCGCGGAATCCCCGTCGCTGCGTTAGCGAGTGGATGGGAGTGTGGCTGCGAGCGCCAGCGAGTCGATTGGCGACGCGCCCGTTTGGCGCCACCGCCTGCGAAGCATCCCGCCGCCAGTTACAACGCCGCGGCCGCCCACGACGGCACCTCGAAGCGTCGCCCGTGCAGATGATCGCGCATCACCGCTTGCAGCCACGGCCGCGTCGATGAGCTGTCCCGTACTGCAATGAATTTTTTCCCATCCTCCTCCTCCACTTCGTATTTCTCAATCGTGACGCCGATTGGGCTGATTTCGCCGTTGAGCCGGCAGACGAAATCGATCCGGCGGCGCGCGGAATCGATCGACAGATCATCCACCTCTCCGTAGCGACCAATCACGTTGTTGATGTAGGCCCGGGCGGCCCTGCTGGTCATGAGATCTTTTGCGGCGCCAAACATAAAAAGTGACCGCCACCCTAACATCCCACCTCGAAACTGCAATCGGGGTACGCACCTACTGCCGCGCTTTGTGGTCAAAGGGGCGCCGCGGGCGAACCACCGGGGCGCATTCGTGTCCGCAATCGTTCACGGTCGCTGCCGTGCCGTGCGCAACTGCTTTATCATGAAACTCAACGCGACACATCTCAAACGATATCGGGAAATTGCCGGCCTGCTTTGGAAATATGGCCGGTCCGATCTTGTGAAGGAGATGGGTGTCGACGACGACGAGGCGGGAAAGCAGCAGGAGGAAATCCCGGCCAAGGCCCGGCAGAATGGCGGCGTTACGCCGGACCAGTTGGTTGATGATCTCGAGGCGATGGGACCGACCTATGTGAAACTGGGCCAGGTGCTCGCCGGGAGGCCGGACCTCATGCCCGAACCGTACCGGCGCGCGCTGGCGCGGCTCCAGGACAACGTGAAGCCGTTCCCTTTCGAGCAGGTCGAGAAGATCGTCGAGCAGGAACTCGGCGCTCGGATCTCGAAAGCGTTCTCGTATTTCAACCCGGAACCGATGGCGGCGGCCTCCCTCGGCCAGGTGCATGAAGCGAAATTGCGCGACGGTCGGGCCGTCGTCGTGAAGGTGCAGCGGCCGGATATTCGCCCGCAAATCGAAGAGGATTTCGATGTGCTCACCGAGCTTTCAAAGACGGTCGACGCCCACACGAAGATGGGGCGGCGTTATCGCTTTGGCACGATGATCGCGGAGTTTCACCTCACGATCCAGAACGAGCTGAATTATCAGCGCGAAGCGCAGAACCTGATCACGCTGGGAGAAAACCTCGCGGAATTCGAAAACATCCAGGTGCCGCAGCCGATCATGGATTACACCACGCGGAGCGTGCTCACGATGGAGTATGTGCGCGGCCGGAAGATTACCTCCCTGACGCCGCTCGCCCGAATCGACGTCAAGGGCGGTCCGCTCTGCGAGGAACTGTTTCGTGCGTACTTGAAGCAGGTGCTGGTCGACGGAATTTTCCACGCCGATCCGCATCCCGGAAATGTCTTCCTGACCGACGAGAACCGGATCGCGCTGCTCGATCTTGGGATGGTCGGCCACATCGCGCCGCAGATGCAGGAGAGCCTGTTGAAACTCCTGCTCGCGATCAGCGATGGCGATGGTGACGCGGTGGCGGATGTCGTGATCGCGATGGGCGAGAAGAACGACGAGTTCAACCGCAACGAGTTCAGGCGCCGGCTTAGCCAGTTGGTCGTTCAGACGCGCGACAAGGGGCTGGCCCAGATCAAGGTGGGCGAGTCCCTGCTGGAGGTGTGCAGTTCAGCGGCCGAAAACGGCGTCTACGCGCCCAGCGAACTCACGCTTCTCGGCAAGACACTCATGCAACTCGACGAAATCGGCCGCATCCTCGCGCCCGAATTCGATCCCAACGACTCGGTCCGCCGCAACGTCGACGAGTTCATGGCGCAGCGGATGCAGAAGGATGTGACGAAGGGAAACATCCTCTCGAGCGTGCTCGAAATGAAGAGTTTTCTCGGCACGCTGCCAACCCGGCTCAACCGGATCATGGACGCGATCGTGAACTCGGAACTCGAGGTCAAGGTGAAGTCGGTCGACGCGAAAGTGGTGATGGAAGGCATGCAGAAAATCGCGAACCGCATCACGACCGGGCTGGTGCTCGCCTCCCTGATCATCGGAGCCTCGCTGTTGATGCGGGTGGAGACGTCTTTTCGACTGTTTGGTTATCCTGGCCTCGCGATTCTGTGTTTTCTCTTCGCCGCGGCGGGCGGTTTCTGGCTCGTGTTGAACATCTTTCTCCAGGATTACCGGGACAAAAAGAAACTCAAGCGGTAGGCGGGGGCGGCTCGTCTGCCGTGAGCGCAAAACAGCGCAACACTTCCGCCCCGCTCCACGCCTGCGCGATACAACCGCGCGGCGTGAAGGGCGGTTCGGCATCGAAGACCTCGCTGATCGATCCGACGCAGCCTTCGTCGAGATGGGGGACAAAGCCTTCGAGAAATTTACGCGCACCGCGCCGGTCGCCCGGGTGCACCTTGAGCCAGGCGTCGATGAACGGCCCGATCAACCAGGCCCACACCGTCCCCTGATGATGGGCGGCGTCGCGTGAGCGCAGATCGCTGGCGCCGCAGTCCGTCCGCGGGGTCAACGCCGATGCCAAATCGCGTGCCGTGGAGGTGATGCTGGACGGCTTGCTGCCGGTGCTCCGCACGACTTCCCGGGCCAGCTCGGAGACCACGGGTTCGGCACCGGTTTGTGGATACAACACCACCGCGGCGCGCCGTGAGTCCGGCGCCCATACCCAAAAAATGCACCCCGCCGCCCCGCCACCGTTCGGCTCCGATCGGAAATCGGCGCTTCATGGCCATGCCGGGCCCGGGTCGCCGCGCCGGCCATGCCGGGTCCGAGTTTCCGCCGGCCGCAGCCCGCGGCGTATTTTCGGGCGGAATGCGCGCGCAACCCTGCTTCCCAAGTCTAAACGCCGCCGCCGGAAATTGGCATCGGAAGGAACACCGTCGGTGGGACCGGGGAGGTGCGTGGAACACGTGAAATCGCGGTCTTCTGCTACTTACGTTTCATGGGGCGGTGAAAAATCGCGGCGGCCGGAAATGGCGCGCGGCCAAGATCGGGCGGTCGTGGCACGGGTCGGCGTTTCTGCGGTCCGTTTGCCGACGCGGGGGGGAGCTTCATCCATGCACGCCGATGGCCGGCGCCCGGTGCGTTGAAGCACCCGCCCGCGGTGGCTCTAAAATTCAATTCTTTTCCTATGTCTCAACTGCCCTGGCCTCTTCTTTCATCGGGACCGTCCGAGCGTTCCGCCGCGCGCGCGGCGCGCGCGGCATGTCAGCGCGCCCGCCCGCCCGGTAACCGGAATAGCGATACGAGAGATGGCCCGGGAGGTTTCCCCATCATCGCCCCCTGTCATCTGAGCTGGGACTGGGTCTGGCAGCGCCCGCAGCAGTTCCTTTCGCGCCTGGCGCGCACGCACCCCGTGCTCTTCGTCGAGACGTACTGCAGCGAGGTTCCGGCGACGCGAACCAGAATTCGTTCGGCGGAAAAGCATCCCGGCGTCACGATTCTCGAGATGCATTTGCCGGCGTCGCGCTGGCACGACGGGGCGTTCATCGACGGCGAGCGGCGGCAAACCTTGCAGGCGGCGCTGACGGACGATCTCGCCGGCCGTTTCGATCAGGCGCTGCTTTGGTTTTACGATCCCATGGCCGTCGTCCCCTTCGCGGGACACTTGGGCGAACGCGCCATCGTTTACGACTGCATGGATGAGCTGTCGCAATTCAAGGGCGCACCGCCGGAACTGGTCGCCCGCGAAAAAATCCTGCTCGAGCAGGCGGATGTCGTTTTTTGCGGCGGCCAGAAGATGCGCCAGAAACGCCTGCGCTTTAATGCCAACACCCATTTCTACGGCACGGGCGTTGATCTGGCGCACTTCGGCTCCGCCCTCTCCGCGGAACTCGAGGTCGCCCCGGAGATTGCCGCCTTGGGGGCTGCTCCCGTCCTTGGATATTTTGGCGTCATCGATGAGCGGATCGATTACGAGCTGCTGGCGAAGCTGGCGGATGCGCGTGACGACTGGCACCTCGTGATGGTCGGTCCCACCGCGAAGGTCGATCCGGCGGAGTGTCCGCAACGGAGAAACCTGCACTGGATGGGCGGGCGCCCCTACGCCCAGCTGCCCGCACTCACCAAAGGATTCTGGGTGGCGATGATGCCGTTCGCGCTCAACGCCGCGACCGAATACATCAACCCCACCAAGGCGCTCGAGTACATGGCCGCGGGCCGCCCCGTGGTTTCAACGGCGCTCGATGAGGTGAAGATGAATTTCGGCGCCGTCGCGCACATCGCGAAGCGCCACGATGACTTCATCAAGCTCTGCGCAAACGAAGTGGAGAGCCCGTCGCGCCTGCGAATCAAACGCGGGCTGCGGCTGGCCGCGGACAACACCTGGGAGGCAATCATCGCGAAGATGGAGCAGCACATCGCCGATGTCCTCAAGCCGGACGCTAATGCCCGCACGCGATCCGCGGCGGGGGCGGGTGACGAATCTTCCAGCGCCCTCGGCGATCTCGCGTATGTTTGACTATCTCATCGTCGGTGCGGGTTTCGCCGGGAGCGTGCTCGCGGAGCGGCTGGCGCGACTGGACAAGAAGGTGCTCATCATCGATCGGCGGAAGCACATCGGCGGGAACGCTTACGATTGCCACGACGAGCACGGCATCCTCATTCACAAATACGGCCCGCACATCTTTCACACGAATTCGGAGGACATCTTCAGCTATCTCTCGCGTTTCACGTCATGGCGACAATACCAGCATCGCGTCCGCGCGTGCGTCGATGGCCAGCTCGTGCCGATTCCCATCAACCTCGACACGTTGAACCAGCTTTACGGGCTGGCGCTCACGCCGCAGGGCATGCGCGAATTCCTCGCCGGCGTGGCGGAGAAACGTGACCCGATCATGACTTCGGAAGACGTCGTGGTTGGGTCGGTCGGCCGCGAACTCTATGAGAAGTTCTTTCGTGGATACACGCGCAAGCAGTGGGGGCTGGATCCATCGGAGCTCGATGCGCAGGTCACCGCGCGGGTGCCGGTGCGCTACAATCGCGACGATGGGTACTTCACCGATGTGTTTCAGGCCATGCCGGCCCGCGGCTACACCCGGATGTTCGAGAACCTGCTCGATCACGAAAACATCCGGATCATGTTGAACGCGGATTACCGCGATGTCGTCGAGGAGGTGAGCTTCCGCGAGTTGATTTTCACCGGACCCGTCGATGAGTACTTTGATTATAGATACGGGCCGCTCCCGTACCGCTGCCTGGAGTTCAGGCACGAGACGCACCACAAGCCGGTGTTCCAGTCCGCTCCGGTGGTGAACTACCCGAATGAATACGCCTACACGCGCATCACGGAATTCAAGTATCTCACGGGCCAGGAGCATCCGCTCACCAGCATCGTTTACGAGTTTCCGCGCGCCGAGGGCGACCCGTATTATCCGATCCCCCGGCCCGACAACGCGGCCCTCTACAAAAAATATCAGGCGTTGGCGGACGAAACGCCTGACGTTCATTTTGTCGGCCGGCTGGCGACGTACCGCTACTACAACATGGATCAGGTTGTCGGTCAGGCGCTGACGCTGTTCTCGAAAATCAGCGGACAGAAACGCACGAAGGCGATGGTGATGGCATGAGGCGTCCGGAGCGCACCGCGGTTGCGTCGGACCGAAGAAGACACGGCGGGCGAAGCGCTGGCGCTCTCGCATTGGGCATTTCGCCGGGGCGAGCGGGCGGCAAATCGAGGATGAGGCGGTGACGGCCGGCCGATTTGCGAAGGGCGACAAACCTGAATTGGTTGCCCGCCGTTTCCTTCCCTGAGCGATGTTCCCGTGTTCTTACATCCCCCGGCCCGAGCACCCGAGGCCGGATCGGCAGCGCGGCCACGCGGAAGGAGTGGACTGGCTCAATCTGAATGGTGCCTGGCAATTCCGGTTCGATCTTCACCGGCGCGGCATGGAAGAGTGGTGGTTTGCACCCGAGCAGCCTGATTGGCGCGAGCAAATCATTGTCCCGTTTTGCTGGGAATCGCTGGCCGCGTGGGGCGAGGGCGATGCCGCGGGCAATGAGAATTATTTCTCCACGCGCGTGTATGTGAATCCGCTCGAGGTCAGCCTCGCGAATCATCGCGCCGCGCAACGTTATGAAGTCGGCTGGTATCGGCGCCATATCGCCATCCCCGATGGACCGGCGTGGCGTCGGAAACGCGTTCTCCTCACGCTCGGCGCCGCTGATTTCACCACGGATGGCTGGTGCAACGGTATGCACGTCGGCCATCACGAAGGTGGCTATCTCCCGTTCGAGTTCGACCTCACCGACACGCTGAGTCCGCCCGATGAGCACGGCGTGCGTCATGCCGTTCTCGTGTTGCGGGTCGAGGATCCGATGGACAACCGGGAGCAGCCGGTGGGTAAACAATGGGGCTGGTATACGCCGACGAGCGGCATCTGGCAGACGGTTTTCATCGAGCCGCGGGCCCTCTCGCACATCGATCATTTCCGGGTCGTCACCGACATCGACGCCGGACGGGTTCGTTTCGAGATCTTCTGCGCGAATGCGACGGAGGACATGAGCGTGGTGATCGATATCGTGCCGCCGGATGCGAAGCCGCACCGGGTTACGCTGGCGGTCCTGGCAGGCGTCGCGGTCGGTGATGCGGAGGTGTATCCGGTGACACTGTGGGATCCGGGAGATCCGCAGCTGTACTGGGTGACGTATCAGCTTCGCAGCGACGAAACCGAGTTCGACCGGGTGGAAGGCTATTTTGGCATGCGCAAGATCAGCACGATCGCCGCGGTCGACGAGAACGCGCCTGCGATGCTCTGTCTGAACAACAAGCCGATTTACCTGCGCGGGGCCCTGTATCAGTCCTACCATGCGGACGGCATCTACACGGCGACGGACGCGCGGACGTTGCGCAACGACATCGCGTTTGCCCGCGACGCCGGCTTCGATTTTCTGCGCGTCCACATCAAGCTCGATGACCCGGTTTTCCTCTATTACGCGGACACGCTCGGCATCCTGCTGATGCAGGATTTCCCGAACTTCGGGGAGGGCGGCGATACGCCACTCGGGCGGAAGCGATTCGAAAAAATGATGCGCGGTGGCATGGAGCGCGATTTCAACCACCCGTCGATCATCGCGTGGTGCCTGTTCAACGAGACGTGGGGGTTCGGCGGGCAGACCGAGCTGATGAAGCTGATCGGACCCGATGCCGGGAAGGAGATGAGCGCGCAGGCGATCAAGGATAAGCTTGAGAATCAAACCTCGTTCAAGTGGGTCCATCGCATGTGGGAAATCGCGAAGACGTTTGATGGCACCCGACTGATCGAGGACATGAGTGTCGT
This sequence comes from Opitutales bacterium, assembly GCA_038204695.1. Taxonomy (GTDB): domain Bacteria; phylum Verrucomicrobiota; class Verrucomicrobiia; order Opitutales; family Opitutaceae; genus ER46. The sequence goes on from JBBRCR010000046.1 coordinate 14,362, forward strand.
CGTGTGGGAGCACGTGACCGCGTACGGGCACTGTGACACCGACATCAACTCGTGGCACTTCTACATCGATGATTACGAGCGGGCGCGGGAGCACATCGAGAGCGTCGTCCGGCGGTCGCACCGTGGTTCGACGTTCAATTTCCTGGAGGGTTTCCAGCAGCAGAATGCGCCGCTGATCAACAGCGAATACGGCGGCATCGGCGCGCTGGACGGAAATCGCGATGCGAGCTGGTCGTTCAAATTTCTGACCAACGAACTCCGCCGGCATCCGCAGCTATCCGCGTATATCTACACGGAGCTCACCGATGTGGAGTGGGAATACAACGGGCTGCTGAGTTACGATCGCACGCCGAAAGAATTCGGCTACCCGCCCTCGATCATCAACCAGGGCGACGTGCTCCCGATCGACGCGCCACCCATCCAGCGGTGTGCGCCGCAATCCGCCCTGGAGGTGGAGGTGTTCTCTTCCCATTTTTCGCGCCGCAGCCACGACAATGTGACGCTGCACTGGTTGTATTCAGGTATCGATACATTGGGCACGCAGCACCCGCAGCTGACGCGCGGGCGCATACCGATCGCGTTCACCCATCACCGCGTGGAGTTGGCGCAGCGGTTGACACTCAGAATGCCGGCCGAACCCATGTTGTGCACGCTGGCCGTGGCGGCAGTGGCACCGGATGGTCAGACGGTTGCGACGAATTTCATCCAGCATTTTGTGAACGATGGCCCGCTCGCGGAGCGCGAGGAGAGGGAACGCACCCTCGTACTGCGCCGGCCGATCACGACGTGGTCGGCGGAGGAATGGACGGGTGGTGCGAGTTCGCGCGAAGAGGCCGCCAGCCTGGGATACTGCTTCGGCAGGAACGGTGGCTTCTTCGAGTGGATATTCAGCGATGAAGCGATTCGGAATCTGGGCCGGGCGCGGCGCGTCCGCATTCTCTGCGAAGTCTCCGCCCGCCGTGAAGGCACGCCGCAGACCGGCGCGCACAAGCATCCGACGACGTTTGAACTCTTGATTAATGACCTGCGGATCCACCGTGGCATCCTGCCCGATCACCCGCATGACAGCCGGGGAGCCCTGAGTTACCTTCACGATCCGAAGGGCGGGCGGGGCGCCTACGGCTATCTGATCCGCGGCACCATCGAGGATGTGCTGCTCCAACGGGTGGCGGAACTGGCCGCCCGAACGGGGGAGCTCCGTTTGCGCTGTGCGGTGCCCCGGGAATCCGAGCCCTGCAACGGGCTGACGATTTACGGTTTCGATACCGGGCGATTTCCCATTGGGCCGACCGTTATCATTGAGTGGGAACAGTCGTGAGAGATGGGGCACCATGGGGAGGCCTTCACGTGAAGATACTTCCTCGAGTCCATGACCCTGCTGCGGCAATCCCAAGTGGCCCAATTGACCGACCCGCGAGCATTCGTGTGGGCGGCCGGGATCGAGGATACGTTCATTACAGCGCCGTGGCCGAAGACCGGTCGTACGCTGGATGAGTACGAGTTGACCGGCCATTACCGCCGGTGGCACGAGGACCTTGGGCTCATGGCGGAAATTGGCGTGAGCGCCGCGCGCTACGGAATTCCGTGGCATCGCATTCAGCCGACGCCGACGACCTGGGCATGGGACTTTGTGGATGACGCGCTCGGGCGGCTGCTTGAACTCGGCATCGAGCCGATCGTCGATTTGGTGCACTACGGGTTGCCGCCATGGATCGAGGACGCCTACTCGAATCCGGATTTTCCTAAATACATGGCGGAGTACGCGGCGCGGGTGGCGGCCAGGTTTCGCGGCCGGGTGTTCGCCTACACCCCGCTCAACGAACCGCGGATCACCGCATGGTATTGCGGCCGCTTGGGTTGGTGGCCGCCGTTCCGGCGCGGGTGGCGGGGGTTCGTTGCAGTGATGCTGGGTGCCTGTCGTGGAATTGTGGAGACAGTCCGCGCGTTGCGTGCGGTCGACCCTGAAATCCTGGTGGTCCATGTCGACGCGACGGATCTGCACCGCGCCGACGATCCCGCCCTCGCGAGCGAGGCTCAACACCGGCAGGATCTTGTCTTTCTGCCGCTCGACCTGGTCAGCGGGCGAGTTGACGAAGCCCACGTGCTCGGGCCCTGGCTGCGCCGGTTCGGGGCGACCGAGGCAGACTTGCAATGGTTCCAGCAGCGCGCGGTCGATCTCCCGCTGATAGGGATCAATCTGTATCCAATGTTCACGTCGAAGGTGCTGCGCCGCACCCCGGGCGGGCGGCGGCGCTGGCAGATGCCTTATGCCGGCGGCGAGTTGGTGGAGCAGTTGGGCCAGCTGTATTGGGAACGTTACCACGCTCCGGTTTTTGTGTCGGAAACGGCATCGGTCGGATCGGTCGCGCGTCGGCAGGCATGGCTGCGGGATTCCGTCGCGGCCGTGCGCCGGTTGCGGCAGGGGGGCGTGCCGCTGGTGGGCTACACCTGGTGGCCGCTTTTTGCTCTCGTCACTTGGGCGTACCGGCAGGGCACGCATGCGCCTGAGTTTTATCTGAAGCAAATGGGCTTGTGGGATCTCGACGCGGAGCTGCGCCGGATTCGCACTCCGCTCGTGGACGAATTTCGCGGACTGACCGGCCAGGGTTGGCGCGCGGCCGGAGAATTGAACCCCGCCAACCTGATCACCGTTCGCCCATGACCACGCATCGAAAAAACCTCGCCCCCGGGCGGGATGAGAATCGGGAGACTCCGGCCTCCCGGGCGACGAAAGCAGCGGCGGTCAAACCGGGCCGCCCGTCGCCGTCGGGCCCGCTATTCCGGAGCTTTTTCTTCGGGGGGTTCGAAGGCACGGCGTGCGTGAACTCGCACCGCCAGTGGATCGACCAGATCGTCGCCACGGAGCACGACCGCCAGGCCGATGGCGATTACCGGCGGCTGCGCGGGATCGGACTCCACGCGGCCCGGGAAGCCATTCGGTGGCCGCTTGTTGATCGGGGTGGCAAGCACGATTTCAGCTCCGTGCGGCCGTTCTTCGAGGCGAGCCGCCGGCATGGAATCGAAATCATCTGGGATCTTTTCCACTATGGATATCCCGGGGATCTGGACCCGTTTGGCGAAGAGTTCATCCAGCGATTCGCCGACTACTGTTACGCCGCGGCGCGTGAGGTGCGCAAGAATACCGACGGCACCTGCTACTTCACGCCGGTGAACGAGCCGTCGTTCTTTGCCTGGGCGGGTGGAGAGGTGGGGCGCTTTGCGCCGCATTGCAGCGGCCGCGGGCCGGAGCTTAAAGTTGCGCTGGTCCGCGCGGCGATCGCCGGAATCAACGCGATTCGCGCGATGGTCCCGGAGGCGCGCATCGTGAACGTCGATCCGCTCTGCAACGTGGTGCCGCCCGCGGACCAGGACCCGCATGCCGATGCGCACGATTTCAATCACCGGGCGGTGTTCGAAGCGTGGGATATGATCGCCGGCCGGATGTATCCAGAACTTGGCGGCAGCCGGGCGCACCTGGATATCGTGGGCGTGAATTACTATTGGACGAACCAGTGGGAAATCGGGCAGGAGGAGCGTCCACTCGGTTTGGACGACCCGCGGCGTTTCCCGCTGGCGCGGCTTCTCCGGCGGGTATGGAAACGCTACGGGCACGAATTCCTGCTCACGGAGACGGCGCACATTGGAGACATGCGGCCGATTTGGATGCAGTCGATGGCGGACGAATGCGAGAAGCTGTTGAACGATGGTGTGCCGTTGCGGGGCGCCTGCCTGTATCCAATTCTTGGCCGGAGTGGCACGAGCAGGACGTGTGGACGCGCATGGGGGTGTGGGACTTGGTGCGGCGGGATGACCGGCTCGAGCGACAAGTGTACGAACCAATGCTCCAGGCCTTGCGAGCGGCACAGCGGCTGGAACACAAATTTGCCGAGTTCCGGCGGCCCGCCTCAGGTGTCGGCGACGCTTACGGGCGCGAACCCACGGGGGAGGCGGTTTGAGCGTTCGCCCGGCGTGGCATGGGCTACGGCGGGGGCGTCCACTCGCTGGCGCTCGCTGCCACGAAAAGGGTGCGATGAGAGGTAGGTGCCGCTTTCAGGGCAATCGTTCCCAGGCAAAAAAAACCCGCCGCGCAAGGCGGCGGGTTGCAAAAGGGACGAAAGCTTCGGTTCCTAGGCGAAGGCTTTGGGGAGCGCCGTGTTGAGCTCGACCGCGCGGGGGTGATTGCGTTTCACGCGATGCAGCTGATGCCGGCGCTGCAACATGCGGTCGAGTTTGTCGATGACCATGGAGATTGCCTTGTGGCACTCTTCAGCTTGGACGATGGCGTTCATATCGGGCCCTTGGATCTCGATGTGGCCCTTGGCTTTGAATTGCATGCCAACCGCTGCATTGCGGTCGCATTCCAATTCCACGCGGATTCGTACGATACGTTCCTGGTGGCGAAACAATCGCTCGGCTTTCTCACGAACGAACGTCTTCAGAGACGGGGTGAGTTCGAGGTGGATGCCGGATACGATTACTTCGTGGGTGTTTTGGCTGTTCATATTTCTGCGTATGGGTTGGGTTGACCAAAGGACGGGCTGCAGCCGCAGCCCGATCCCGAGAAAGCATTCGATCCTACCGCCGACTTCCGTGCCCTCGCTAAGCGAAGCGCTCCTACCATTCTCGGCCGTCATCCTGACGGGCGGATCTTCCGGTCTGGGAAAATCGTTCATTCAGCTGGGGAAAAAGCTGAAACCGGATCTGCTGTTTTGCAACTTATCCCGGCGCAACCCGGCCGAAAATACACGCGAAAAACACGTAATAAATTTGAACCATTTCGCGTGTGATCTGTCCCGCGCCGCTGACGTCGAACGTTCCGCGGGAGACGTCATGGCGTTTCTCGAGCGAACGGTGCCGTCCGGTCAGCTCCTGCTGATTAATAATAGTGGCGTCGGGGCATTCGGCCGCTTCGGGGACCTGGATCTCCAGCGCCAGCTCGCAATGATCGACCTGAATGTGCGGGCGGTGGTGCACCTGACCGGGCGGTTGCTGCCGATGCTGCGCCGCCGCGGGGGCGCCATCATTACGATCGCTTCGACCGTCGCTTTCCAACCCGCCGCCTATGCCGCCACTTACGGTGCGTGCAAGTCGTTTGTCCTCCATTGGACGCTCGCGCTGAACGAAGAACTTCGCGGCACGAACGTTCGAGCCCTCGCCGTCTGCCCGGGCACCACCACGACCGAATTTTTTCGAGCGGCGGGTCTGGGTAATAGTGGAGTGCCGACGTCGTTGAGCATGACCGCGGATGAAGTGGTGAACGCGACGTGGCGCGCCCTCGCCAAGGGTCGGGCCCAACTTGTGCCTGGTTGGAAAAACAAATTGTACACCTTTGCGGGTTCCCGATTGCCGAAGCCTTTGGCCGCGCGGATTGCGGCCAAGGTAATGGCGCGCTTCCGGCTCGGCCACCGTGGGAAGCCAGCGTGAGTGACGCTCCGAAGCCTCCGTCCGGCGAAGCGCTGCCCGACGATGTATTTTCGCGCCGCGCCTGCGCGTGGCCCCGCCGGCCGAAGACGCAGCCTCGCGTTCGGATGATCTCGCCGGATGAAGTGCCGGGCTGGATCGTTCATGAGGATTCGCGGCTGCTGGTGGTGAACAAACCAGGCGACGTGGTCGTTCACCCATCGAAAGCGGGTCCGTGGTCTAGTCTCGTGGGCGCGTTGCGGGAGTACGCCCGGCTGCCGACGGTCCACCTCGTTTTCCGGCTGGATCGCGAAACCAGTGGCATCGTCGTTCTGGCCAAGGACGCCAAAACGGCCAGCCGTCTCCAGGGTGCGATGATGGAGCGAAAGATAGCGAAGGCATATCTCGCCGTGCTGGGCGGTGAGCTGGCCGCGCCCGTGACCGTGAACCAGCCGCTGGGCGATGACATCACCAGTCCGGTGTTCCTGAAATCGGCAGTCGTGGCGGCAGGGGAGGGGCAGCCGGCGATTTCGCACTTCGCGCCGCTCGCGTGCGGCGGTGGGTTTACGCTCGTGCGGGTGGTCACCGAGACCGGCCGGAAGCATCAGATTCGCGCCCATGCGCAGTGGCTCGGGTATCCATTAGTGGGTGACAAAATTTACGGCCCGGATGCACGGTGTTATCTCGAGTTCATCGATCACGGATGGACGGAATCGCTGGCGGCGAAACTGATGCTGTCGCGCCAGGCTCTCCACTGTGCCAGGATCGATTTGCGCCCGGCCGGGATGGAGCACGTGTTTACGGCGCCATTGACGGAGGATCTGCGGAATTTTTGCGCCAGCCGCGGCATCGGGGTCGACGCAGCAGAGGCTGAGTTTACGTCAGCCGGTTGAGCGCTGCCAGCGGCCCTTTCTCGACTTCGCAGCGACGATGCTTCCCCGTGGCCGCGACGCCAGCGAGTGGATTCGTGCGATGGAGGAGAAGAATGAAGCGATTGATGTCGCGAAGAGACGCCGGTCGGAGACACGGCGCCACCGTGGCCGCGACGCCAGCGAGTGGATGTATACGCCCTACGCCTACATCTTCCGATCGGCGCCGATTTCCCAATCGTTCGATCGTGCTACACCACCCAACCGCCGCGATACCGATCGCGCGTCAGCCATTTGGAACTGCCACCGCTGGCAAAACGATTCTTCGCCGGATCCCACTTCGCCGTCGCACCGTAGTGATACGCGAAGTTCATCACATGACACGCGATTGCCGAACTGGCGCCGATGGCCACGTCGCAGATCGGACGCTTCCGCGAGCGCACGGCATCCAGGAAATCCTGCGCATGGCTCCGGCTGTTGTAGAGTTTCACCTTGGCGTCCGCGAGATACTCGCGCTCGGTGAGCGTCACTTCGCGTTCGAGCGACGTGCCCTTGTCGACTTCCTTTTCCCAGAATTTGTGGATCGGTTTTCCGCCCAGGATAAATTCGAACTTGCCGCGGTTGACGTGCAGTTCCCCTTCGGTGCCGAAGAAGGAAACGCCTTTGCCATTCACATGGGTCAACACCGTGCCGTCGGCATAAATCAACTGGGCGCCACGCTTCGCCGTCTGCCAATCCTGTGGCGCGCGCACTTCGACGGGCCCGTTCTCATCCATGTTCAACGCCCATTGCGCGATGTCGATGTGATGAGCGCCCCAGTCGGTGATGCTGCCACCGCCGAATTCCCACGTCTTGCGCCAGTGCGGAAAATGATCGTGCACGCCGCGCGGCGAAAGCACGGAGCTATAATGAACAAGGGGGCCGGGGCCGCACCAGAAATTCCAGTCGAGGCCGGGCTCGAGCGGCTCTTCCGGTTCGCGAAACGGCGCTGCCGGACCGCCAAACGACACGTGCACGCCGCTGACTTTGCCGAGAATGCCATTGCGCACGAGCTCCGCCGCCACCCGGAATTCCTTCGAAGACCGCTGCTGCGAACCCGTCTGGAAAACGCGATTCGCCTTCCGCACCGCCTTCACGAGTTCGACCGCTTCATGAACATTATAGGTGAGCGGTTTCTCGCAATATACATCCTTGCCCGCCTTGACCGCCGCAATCGCGACCAATGCGTGCCAGTGATCCGGTGTGGCGGTGATCACCGCGTCAATATCCTTTCGAGCGAGCAATTCGCGGAAATCATTATAAGCATCGCAGCCGTGGCCCGTGGCGCCGGCCTTGGTGGCGCAGGCTTCGTTGACACGTTTTTGCGCGGCCTCGCGGCGTGTGGTGTCCACATCGCACACCGCCACGATCTGCACGTCGTCGCGCGGCAGGAAGTTGTTGAGGTGTGACCTCATCATCTTGCCCATGCCGATGCAGCCAAACGTGAGGCGTTTGCTCGGCGCACTTTCCTGCGACCACACACGGCCTGGGAGAATCAACGGCGCGCTGAAGAGCACGGCGGATTGTTTGAGGAAGAGCCGGCGGCTGGGGTCCAAGGAAGACATTCCGACAAATTGAGCCTTGCTGGTTCCTTTGAGAAGAAAGAAGCGCGGGCAAATCACTTTCGGGCTGGGGTGTTATCGAGAAGCGTCAACGACAGCAGGAATCTTTGCGGGGCGGCGCAAGCGAGTCTGCGAGCGCGCAGCAAGTGGACCGTCTCAAAGTGGCCGCGAGCGCCCGCGAGTGGACCGTCCGATGGTGGCGTCGATCGCCAGCGAGTGGTGGCATGGGCGTCCCGCCCGTGGGTTTGGAGTGGCACGGGCGTCCCGCCCGTGAATGTCCTTGCGTGGAGCCGTATGGGCGCCCCCGCCCAAGTCCGCAGCGCTTCGCGCCATCTACGAGCATGGACAAATGCAATATTCAGAAAACATGGGCGAGACGCCCATGCCACGCCGAGCACAGCTTCACTCCGCATCGAATCGGCACCGGCATCTGGCTCGATCGTGGCCGCGAGCGCCCGCGAGTGGAGTGCTCGCCGGCGCACTTCATTCGCCCCAATTCACTCGCCCCCGACGGGAGCTTCTCGGCTGCGCCTAAGCAAACCCGTACGGCTTCCGCTGCGACCCGTGGGCGAGCTTCCGCGCCGACGCGAGCAGCCCGCCATCGCCCCCGCTCACCGCCGCAATCGACTCGGCCGTGCGGTCCACTTCCAGCCATGGGCCGAGCACAAAGGGGTCTTTCTCCAAGGAGACGCCGTTGGCCACGAGGTGCTTTTCAAGCACGTCGAGCGTCTCGGCGGCTTCGGCATGCTTCGCGACGGCCTCTCGACACGCACGCACCGGTGCGGACCGGCCGAGCCGCCAGGACATGTTGCCCAGATGACAAACTGAAGACGAGTGATGACCCTCCACGATCGGTGCGTTCAAATCCGCCATCCGACGGCTGCGCACCGCCGCGAGAAAATTTGCCATGTGCTTGCTGCCGGCATCGCCGGGGAACTGGCGGACGCGGTTCCCCTCGCGGTCATAAATCCAGCCGCCACCGCGCAGCCCCACGAACGAGCCGCCTTCACAGTCCAGCGCGAACCCTTCGCGAATGCCGCGGAACTGATCCATCGCTTTCACGCCGGGTTTCTGCGGCAGGTTCCGATTTTCCACCATCATCCGAAAATCCGGAGATTCGATCAGCGTGAGCTGCGTGTTCGGCGTCTGGCCGGCATCGTTGAAGCCGAAGCGCCCGCCGAGACACATGACCCGGTGGGGAAGTCCCGTGACACCGGCCAGCATCCGGCAGGCGTCAATCGGGTGGACGCCGCTGTTTCCAAGATCTCCGGCGCCGGTCGACCACACCCAATGCCAATCGTAATGCAGCCGGGGGCGGGTGAGCGGCTCGACGGGCGCCGGGCCGCAGTACAGATCGTAATCCAGATCGTCGGGTTTGTACGGCGCGGATTTGCCGATGGCGTCGCGCTGTTCGAACCACACGACGTGAGCGGACCGCGGACGGCCAATGTGGCCCTCCTTGATCCACGCCGCGGCCGCGCGCAGCCCCTGGTCGGAACGATATTGCGTGCCGCCCTGCACGATCCGGTTGTATTGGCGCGCGGCGGCGACGATTTGCGCGCCTTCCCACATGCTGTGTGACACGGGCTTTTCCACATAGACATCCTTGCCCGCGCGGCATCCCCAGACTGCGAGCACCGCGTGCCAGTGATTCGGCGTCGCAATGACAACGGCATCCACATCCTTTCGCTCGAGAATCTTGCGCGGATCCGTGGCGGTGAACGGCGTGACGCTCTTCTCCTTCGCCACGTCCACCTGCACTTGCAGTCGCTTCGGGTCGACATCGCACAGCGCAACGAGACGCGCGCCAGCTTCCTGGAGCAGACCCTTGACGTGACTTTTCCCCTTTCCGCCAAGGCCGATGACGGCGACGCGAATGTCGCCATTGGCGCTGCCGGCGCCCCGCGCGCGGCGGACGACAGGGAATGCCAGTGTGCCGGTGATGGCGGCTTGCTGGAGGAAACGGCGGCGGGATGAGTGCGCGATCGGGGTTTTCATCGGGGTGAAGTTTAATCCAAATTATAGGGTTCGTCTATTTGCCTCCAGCGTAGGTTCGGTAATGCTCCGCCACGCGCGCGGCTTGGTCGTCGTCGCGGTGAAAGAAAATGCGGTGGCGGAGGGTGAGCGAGCCGCCGGCCGGCACGGAAATGTTGCCGGCGTCGGGCTTGTCTTTGAGTTTCTCGAAGTCATGCCGGCCGAACGGATTCGCCGCGAAGAGGCCGTATTCGCGCACGTGCCACCAAGTCGGATACGAGGGGTTCTTCGGATGATCAAATATTGCGACGCCAATTGTGCGGCCACCCGGCAATGGACCCCAGTAGTCGCACCAGGGTGCTCGCTTGCCCCACGCGGCGTCGTCGCGATCCCCGTGGGCGTTGACGATGTGGCCTGTCCCCTTGCTCTTCAGCTTGCCGCCCTGCCCGCCGTGGATGACCCGCAGCGCCTCGTTGACACGGACGGCCATGGCGCCCTCCTCCGTGTCGCCCAGCACGAGCGGGCCATGCGAGGCCTGGATGATAATTTCATGATCGAGGAACGTGCCCTCCGCGACGCGCTGTATCCGAAGTGTGGTTTCGTCAGTGCCGATCGTGCGGCCGTCCGCGGATTGCCAGCGGTGGCGCAGCCGGAGCAGGCCAGTCGGACCGTCACGTTGCTCGATGATTCCCGCGTGCTCGATCGTGCCCGTTTTCTTGTCGGGCAGCACGCGCCAGAAATCGACGCCATTGACCAGGCCGTGCCCAAACCAGACCGAGCGGTGCCAGTCGTGATCGCGCGCCTCCTGGGTGTCATCGCGCAGGGGCCAGTCGCGCGTGTAGCTCGTGCCGTCCGCGTCGAGGATCGGGTAAAGGCAGGGCTTGGAGCCGCTGAAGAAAAGATATTCGGAAAAAAATTTGCCGCCGATCTCGATGCGCACGCGGTCATCGCGCCGGTTCAGGGTGACGGCGTCGTTGGCGGCGAGCGCCTGGCCGGCTCCGAATAACAGGAGCAGACATGCGCCAAAACGGCGGACGCATAACGCGAAGCGATTGCGGGTTTGCTTATCGGAGGGGCGACTTTCCAGTCGCCCGCGACCGGTCGATCGAATGCACCTCGGCGGCCGGAAAGCCGCCGTTCCGACGGACCGCGCCGCGGCGAATGCGTTCTTGCGGCTGGGTTCAAGTGTGGTCGCGAACGACTTCATTGGAGGGGCGTGCATGGGGGCATTCTATTTCTCGAGTGATTGCTTTTCCGTATCGGGGGCAAACCAGATGGCGAACATGCCGAGGCCGTAGATCATCGCGGCCGCCGCGCCAACCGCCGGGTAACTTCCGCCCAACGCGGTAAAGACGGCGCCGGCGGCGAGCACGCCCGCGGCGGTCGCAAACCGCCCGACGTTGTAGGAAATTCCGCTGCCGGTGGCACGGACATGAGTCGGAAAAAGTTCGGGCAGATAAAGCGGCAGCCAGCCGAAGAAGAGCGTCGCAACGAAGCCTTGGGCGAAGACGATGGGGAAAAACGAGGGCCGGAGGGGCGCTGTGAGTTGAAACATCGCCAGCGTCAACGCCAGTGAACCGAGACTGATAAGAAAATACGAGCGGCGGCGACCGAGCAGGCTCGCGATTTGCGCGCCGGCGAGGCTGCCCAGAATGGCGCCAAAGGCCCACCAGCCTTGCGTCAGCGCTTTGTAATCCGGCTGGACCACTCCGCCGATGCTGTCTGCCCACGGGATCATCCACTTGCTCGCCGCCCACGCGCCGACGAGCGGAATCGACCCGAGGATAATGCCGACGAGCGTGATGCGCAGGAGCGATGGCTGGAACAACTCACGGAGCGGAGCCGCGCGCTTCTTCTCCCCAACCTGTCGGCCGCGCGAGGCGCGCCAGGTGGGCGATTCCGGGAGAAAGAACAGCACAAAAAGTCCCAGCGCAGCGGGAGCGGCCGCGAGCTGGAAAAGCCAGCGCCATGAATCCGCCGTCACGGACCAGAGTTGGGCCACCTGCGAAAGCATCAGGATGCCTGCGTTAATCGCGGCGCCCATCAATCCGGCCACGGTCGGCCGTGCGCGATCGGGCCAGGATTCCGCGACGAGCGCCACGGCGTTGGGCCAGACACCGCCAACCCCGAGCCCGACGAAGAATCGCAAGACCAGCATCTGCTCCTGGCTGGTTACCCACGCGCCAAGCCCGGCGAAAATCGAGTAGAAGAGGACGCTCACGCCCATCGCCCGGGCGCGGCCGATCCGATCGCCGAGACTCCCGAGCAAGATACCTCCGATCGCGGCGCCGAACATCAGTGCGGCGGTAAAACGGGCAAACCAGTCTCCGCCGAGCGTCGGCGTGTAGCTTGTGCCGAGCAGGGATTTTGACACCGACAGCGAGGCGAGCGGCATGAGGCCGAGTTCAAAACCATCGAAAAGCAGCCCGCCAAAGGCTGCGGCGAGGACGGCATATCTGGCCGGGCGGGAGAGCGGCGCGCTCATGGTTGCCCGCGGTTGTTGCCCGACGCCTGCAGCACCCTGATAATCGCACTGTTGTCGAGTGCCCCCAGACCGGCGGCCTCGGCGGCTTCGAGGACTTTCTGATGGGCGATGCTCAATGGCATCGGCAGCCCGGCCTCCCTGCCGCGTTCGATGATCAGCCGGACATCCTTCAGATGCTGGGAAAGGCGCGCCTCGGGCGAGAATTCCCCCGCCAGCATCTTCGCACCCTTGTTGTCCATGATACGTGAATACGCCGGGCCGCGGCGCATGATGGCCAGCGCCAGCGCGGCGTCGAGCTCGAGTCCCTGCGCCAGCGCGAGCGCTTCCGCGAGCGCCGCGCGGTTTAGGCCGAGGACGACATTTGTGACGAGCTTCATCTTGGCCCCCGTGCCGGGACTGCCGGTGTGAAAGGTCTCGCTGGCGAGGCGCGAAAAAATGTCCGCACAACCCGCGAACGCCGCTCCGTCGCCCCCCACCATCATCACGGCCAGGCCCTCCCGCACCTGTGCGCTGCTCCCGGAAATGGTGGCATCGAGGTACGTGATCCCGCGACCCGCGAGTTCGGCCGCCAGGGTTTCCGCGGTTGCCGGGTCACCCGTGGTTGTATCAACTATAATGGTACCAGCGCGGGGGACGACGGCCCGGTCGCGGACGAGGGCGGTGACTTCGTGGTGACTCGGCAGACTGAGCAGCACCCGGGAGCACTGCGAAAAAACGGCGGCGGCGTCGGGGGCGGCTTTGCCGCCAAGCTGGCGGAAGTCCTCGAGCCGGACGGCGTCCAGGTCGAACCCCACGACGGCGAACCCGCCGGCGAGCAGACGTTGGGCGAGCACGCTGCCCAGCAGGCCGATGCCGATGAGACCGAGAGGGGCGGATTCCGGGTGTGCGCGCGGCATGAGGCGGGACTGCACTTTTCCTACTGGCGCTGACGGGTCGCAACCAAAGAGATCGAACCTTTCCAGGAATTCCGAGATGGAGCCCCTCAGTGGAAGCCACCTGCGGCACGCCCGGAGCTGCGAGCACCAGCAAGTGGATGAAGCGCCGTGTCTGCGAGCGCCGTTGCCTGCGAGCGGCAGAGAGTGGATGGCGCCCGATCGCTTGCTTGGAAGTAGCGCCGTGTCTCCGACCGGCGTCTCGTTGCCATCGACCCCCCTGATGACGCTCCCGCCTCCGAAAGCCGTCGTCGAAACGCGGAGCCGCTCGACCATCCGTGTCTGC
>JBBRCR010000047.1:0-27710 GCA_038204695.1 Opitutales bacterium
GGAAACCAGACCCTGCGGCCCGAAATCGGTGCCACGAGACGCTGTTCCGCCCAAAGCTCCCTCATCGGGGCGGTCCGCCGCTCATGCTGCGCGCCGAATTCTCGCGTTTTTTGAAAACGCCGGTTTTTGGGACAAGCTCTATAATAACCAGATTCTGTCCAAAAGAGGGCCCCCCCCTGTCCGGGGTTGCTGTCACCTGGCCCTTAGTGCCCTATATGAAGACATCTTCTCAGCCAGATCTTCCGGCCCGCTATCCATTGAAGGTGCAGGCCATCCGTTCCCGCGGCCAACAGCCGCGCTTGTATGTCTATTTCCCCTTGCCGCTGGCGGCCGCCATTAGCTTGGCACCAGGCGAGGAGGTCGAATGGGAACTCCTGGATCGGGGAGAATTGCATTTGGTGCGCCGGAAGGTCCCCGCCCTCCACGCGCGACAGCCGGCCGCACCACGTTGAAATTCATTTCGACACTCTGTCCCGCGACCGCCCTACCAAGCTTCCAGCCTTCTCCCCTGATTTCACGAGGGAATCTCGACCACCATTTACAAATAAATGCTTCGCGTATGAAATATGCGGGCTAAGGCCTGCCTCTTCCCTGCCGGACGTCAGCCGCCGTCGGATTGTGGCGGGTTCCGGCCCTCGCCGCCGGTCGCGGATTGCGGCCCGGCCGTTGCTAGTTTCTTCAGCCGTTCGAGTTCCAGCGGATGTTCTTCGAGCATTTCCTTTTCCGACAGTCGTCCCGTCAGCCAGGAAAGGTTCATCGGATAGACATCAGGATTGAAGATGACAAAATAGAAATGCCACACGATGATGGCGAGCGTCGCCAGAATCGCCTCGTAGAAGTGCACCGTGCGCGAGATGTCGAACCCCAGCTTCGTGAAAAGTCCGATCGACGTGTTTTCGAACCACAAAATCGCGCCGGTGGCTCCCATCAGCAACGAACCCCAGAGAAGCGCCCAGTACTCCACCTTTTCGATGTAGCTAAACCGCCCAAACAATGGCTTCTGCGGCGCAAGACCGAGATTGTACTTGAGCACGCCCCACGGATCCGTGACATCGCGCCACCGTGGGAGAAGATCGCGGAACACGGCGCGCCCGGAGGCGGTGAACGCCAGGTAACCCAGATGCCACACGCCGGCTGCAATCATCGCCACGCCGGCGACGCGGTGGATCAGGCTCCGCCACTCAAAAGCGTGTGAACTCAAGTTCCGAATCGCGACCACCCACCAGGCCTCGGGGTATCGTAACATGAATCCGGTTACAACCAGCAGAACGAAACTGATCGCCAGCGAGGCATGCTGCAGGCGTTCGTTGACCGTCAGACGAAGGTAGAGGCGATGTGGAATGTGCTCCTCCTCGATAATCCCTTTCTGGATCGCGACCTTTCGACGCAGCTTCTTCACGAAATCCAGCAGGTTGTGGAGGAACATGCCGCCGACCACGACCACGATGATCAATACATAGACGCTCGAAATTATATAGAGGATCCGGTTGCCGCCCTCGGCATCCGCGCGGGTTTCGGGGCTGACGTGGACCTTGCCCACGGTGAACCGCGTGTTCGCCCCCGGATGGCATTGGCCACACGTCTTCGCCAAATTTGTCGTGTGCACGGTCGACGCGGGATCGTCCTGCGATTTGATCGCATGCGAGCTGTGGCAACTTGCGCAGTTCACGACTTCAACCGAGCCGCCGCGGACGGCGAGACCGTGGAAACTGTCCGAAAATGTCTGGAACGTGTGCGAGGCAATGCCGTATTTTTTTGTCAGCTTGACGGAGGCATGACAGTCGGCGCACACCTGCTGCGCGACATTGGCCTTGTGCACCGGCGAAAGCGGGTCCGTATGCTTCCGGATATCGTGCTCACCGTGACAGTCCGTGCACGCGGGAGAATCGACATTGCCCTTCCGGAGCGCAGCCGCATGGACGCTGTCGTTGAACTCGACCGCCATCTTCTCATGACATTGCGCGCAGGTAGTCGCCACATGCAGCTTGTTCAAACGCGCGTCAGAAACCATCGCACGATTCATCTCGTGTGCACCATGGCAATCGACGCAATTGGCTGCCTCCGGCTTGCCGGCGTTGAGCGCCGCCCCATGGACACTTTGTTCGAACGAGGTGACGAACTTGACGCCGCGCAGCGACTGTTCGGCGACCGTTTCCTTGCCGACGTGGCAGGCTTCACATTGTTTCGTTTGGGCGAGCTTCTGATCAAGTGTCGACTTCCCATTGAGGAGAGGCACGACGTCCTGCTTGTGGCACGTGAGGCAGTCCGGTGCATTGGGCTGCTTCGCCGCGAAGGCGCGGCCGTGCGCTGAACTAGTGAAATGGTCGCGGGCCTTTTCGTGACACTTCCCGCACGTCTCCGGTTGCGGCCCGTCGGCGAACGCAAACTCGGGCGACTTGACGGCCAATGTGTCGTGCTTGCCGTGACATGCCACACAGGACGTGTCCTCTCCAGCAGGAATCTCCGTCAACGCGAGTCGAGGATGGAATGCGTGTTTCTTGCCCAGGTTCTCGTGGCAGGATGTACAGTCGACCGCCACCATTGGTTTCCGATGCGGCGTGGCCTCGCCATCAAACCCTTCGTGGCAATCGATACATTCGAGGGAGCGGTGGGCGGATGCCGCCACGATCTTTTCGTCCACAAAGAGCGGCAGCTTCTTGCCGTCCTTCTTCATCGAAAGGTCGGTGTCACTGTGACACTCCAGGCACGCGGCCGTCGAATTTGGCTTGGGCCCAGCGGGCACGGCAGCGGGTGCTTCGCGGGCAGTGGCCACTGCACTAGTCAGCACAAAAAGGGCAACGCGCCACCACTCCCGGCGCACGGCTCGGCCCGCCCCTGAGTTCAGGCGTGTCACCGAAGAAATCTCTGGTCGTGACGTTTGTGTAATCATTTCCTCCACCGTCATTGTAGTGATCGGGTGACGGACCATCATCGCATCAGTTGACGAAAGCTGGGCGTCGATTGTAGCGATTCACCGTCGCCGCCAAGAAATGCGCAGCTAAGCGCAATCGAGTGGTAGCGTGAGCGCCAACTTTGCGGGAAAGTCTGCGCGCCCCGTCGCGCCGCGTGCGTGACCTCACCCCAACCTTCATTTTGCCGCCTGCTGCATGCCCGAATTGATCAGTCAGGACGAAGAAGCGACCCTGGCCTCCAGACTCGCTGAGCTCGAGCGCCGCATCGGGCGAGTCGAATCGCGCCTGGAGACCATGGCCACCGCGGCAGAGCCACCGCCCGCGTCTGCGCCGGTCGCGCAAGAACTGGCACCGGCTTGGGAGCCCATCACCACTCGAAACGCCGAAGAATTGGAACTGGTGGTCGGCCAGACATGGTTTGCCAAAGGCGGGGTCGTCATCCTGACGGTGGGTGTAGGGTTCATGCTTTCGCTCCCCTACTCTGGGCTGCCGACCGCGCTTCCCGGGGCGGCGGGTCTGGCGCTAGTCGTGCTCATGCTCGTGCTGGCGCATGTGCTCGAGCGAACATCAGAGATGATGTCCGGGTATCTCCGTGCCGCGGCTCTGGCGCTCGGGTATTTCGCGATTTTCCGGCTGTATTTCTTTGGCCCGCGTCCCGTCCTAACCACCGACAGCGGCTTGGGACGCGCAGTCCTCGCGCTGACAATATCCGTCGGGCTCGCGTTCGCGGTGCAGCGAAAGTCTCCGGTCCTGACGACATTGGCGCTGCTGGCGGGCTTCTCCGGCGCCCTTGTGGTCGGCGCAGCCGGCTTTGTGCTGCCTATATTGATCGCCCTGACGATTGTGGTGATTGCCATCAGCCGGCTGCGAAACTGGCCATGGCTTCCGCTCGCAGCCTGCCCCATGGTCCACGGGAGCTATTTGCTCTGGTCTTTGGGCAATCCATTTCGCACCGGCGCCATTCACGTCGTGACCACGCCGACACTGGCGCCGGCCTGTGTGCTGTTGGGTGTGCTCGGTCTGGGTGTGGCAGGATTGCTGCGCGCGGACAACGGAGAGGAGGAAGACCCAATCGCCAACAGCCTGGCGCTGGTCAACTGCGGGTTCGGTTATGGGGTCTTTCTCCTACACACCTTCGCGGCCTTTCAGCCTGGGTTCGGCGCGGCGCACGGGGCGGCCTTCGTCCTGTTTCTCGGTCTCGCCATCCTGTTCTGGATTCGCGCGCACACCCGCGTGGCCACGTTCCTCTATGCGATGACCGGCTACGCCGCCCTTACGGCAACCATTCTCAAGTTGGCGCCCATGCCTGACGTGTTTGTCTGGTTGTCCATCCAAAGTGTGGTGGTCGCGACCACGGCAATCTGGTTTCGTTCCCGCTTTATCATCGTGGCAAATTTCGCCATCTACGTGGCGATCGTACTCGCCTATATGATTCTGGCCAAGACCGAAACCGGCATCAGCGTCGGATTCGGCCTGGTCGCCCTGTTGAGCGCCCGCATCCTCAACTGGCAGAAAGGGCGGCTCGAACTGAAAACGGAGCTGATGCGCAACGCATATTTGCTCAGCGGTTTCATCGTTTTCCCGTACGCTCTATATCATCTTGTGCCCCTAAAATATGTCGCGCTCGCGTGGGTCGGCATCGCGCTCGGCTACTACACGTTGAACTTGATTGTCCGGAATCAGAAATATCGCTGGATGGGCCATGCCACGTTGTTGCTGACCACGGTTTATCTCGTGGTCATCGGTATCAGCCGGTTTGAACCGGTTTACCGCGTGATCTCATTCCTCGTGCTTGGTACGGTCCTGCTGGTCGTGTCGCTGGCATTTACGCGCCAGCGGCGCCGGCAGCTGGTGGATTCGGGCACGCCCGTCCCCCGCTGAAATCGGAAGATGTGCTCGCCGGCGAATGCTGCGCGTCGATTGGCTGGCGCGCCCAGCGACCCCCGGCGCCACCCGTTCAGCCGCAACTGCAGCCACCGCCACACCCGCCGGTGTGCGCGGCTACCGGGGCGGCAAACGTCGACTCAGATCCGCCCGCATCCGCCGTCAGTTGGTCCGCCATCTCGCAGATCCCGTTGTAATAGGCGTCACGCTCAATCCCAAGCGCGTTCGCCCCGAACACCTCCGCGTCATCGGCCGAGGCAAACTCCCCGTAATTCAGCGCCACGAGCTGATATAACACGAGCCACGCCACGCGGTCGAGGTCGAGCATGTAAACTGGATGTACATACATCGTGAAGCCGCCTTCCGGCGTCTCTGCGTTGGCCATAGGATATGCGAATTCACCCGGCTCGAGCGCTGATGCATCGAAGCGAATCTCGCAGGGATAACGCACAAAGGCGCGGTCCTGCAGCAGACGCTGTAGTTCGCCCCAACCTAAATGGGGACCGTACTGGGCAAAAATCTCCGCCCCCTTGGCGGCCACATGCGCCGTGAGGGGCTGCTTGGCATCGTCGGCAGTGAGTTGTGTGGCCATGGGAGAAAAGGGGCTCCCGGCGCTCAGCTAACGCTGCTTGCCGGCATCGTCGGAAGCGGGGGCAGCAAGTCGTCGGATGCATTTTGAAGCTCATCCTTGCCTTCGTTCGCCTTGGTCAGGCGGCCTTGAAGAATCGGGACGGCCATGCGCAGGAAGACCGTATAGCAAAGCAGACCGAAAGCCCAAATTCCAAAACACACCAGCGTCTCGTTCAAGGACGGGGTATATTCGACGATCGCCCCAAGCGGAGTCGGGATGAAACCGGGAACAACGAGGCCCATTCCCTTCTCAATCCAGATGCCGACGATCGACAGGACACAAGCAACGTTTAGCCAGCGCAGGCTGCGGCTAACCGGCAGCACCAGCAGCACCATGGCCGTGAGGTTGAATGCGACCGCCGTCCAGATCCACGGGACCAAGCCGCTGTAACCATGCAGCCCCAGGAACAGATAATGGGAGGACGCCACGTGGAGGTTCCCCGAATAGAATTCCTTGAAAACTTCGTTTAAGAGCAGAAACACATTGATGAGCATCGAGACCTGCACAATCCCCCGCAGCATGAATAGCGCGCGATCGGTAATCATGAGCCGCTCCGTCATCCGCGAGCGAATGATGTCGTTCATGCGTGGATTGCGCATGAGCATCCGCAGCGACAAAGCGGGCAGGCGCAAGACACGGGTCGGCTCCTCCGCGATCGCCGTGGCCACGCGCGGAGTACCCGTCAGCGCAGAGATCTCACCGAATTGCTCACCGGCACCGACTGTGCGGGTAATCCGGATCCGTCCGCCCTCCTCACGCTTCACCACCACGCGGCCCTGCAACACGAAAAATGCGTCGGTATCGGTCCCGCCCTGGTGCAGCAGGACATCTCCCCGATTGACTTCGGAGACAGTCGCGCCCGGTAACGCGCTCAGCCGCTCCACGAGGGGAACGGTCGCGAGTTCGGGCAAATGCTGCGCCAGCACCTCCAGATCCTTGAGGGTGGCCTCCCGGCGCACGCCCATCCGCGATGAGATCGCGCCGAGCGCGGAACGCATGCCGGAAGTTGTCGGTACTGCCGTGACGCGGCGGACGATTTGCAGCGCAAGGATGATGAGCGCAGGGCCAGCCGTAAACGCAGACGCCAGGAAGCGCGGACCGACAATCGCGGAATTCCAGAACGGACGGCCGCCCAGACCGACATAGAGAAACGCCGTCACGGTGTGAATCGATATAGCCCAGACAATGGCAATAAACACGAATGGAATATAGAACCATTTTGCCGGCTTTTTCCCCTGGTAGCGACAATACAGGAGATACCCGCAGATGTGCACATTAAGCACCAGATATCCATTCAGCACGAGGACGTCCCAGCTCAGCATCGATGCTGGAAAGTTTAGCTGACCGATCCCGGGGATCAAGTGCCAGAACCGATCCGGCCGGCCCAAGTCGACCGTCACGAACGCCAGGCACATGATGATGGCCGCCACCGCGAGCAGCTCGCCGAAGATGACGAGGTCATGCAACTCCTCTTTCTTATAAATATACACCGGGATGACCATCATCACGGCGGCGGCGGCCACGCCGACCAGAAAAGTGAAGTTGGCAATATAAACGCCCCATGACACCTCGTCGCTCATCCCCGTTACGATGAGTCCGCTGACGAGTTGCTTGCAGTAGGCATTGAGGCCGAGAAGCGTGATCGCAGTGAGCAGACCCATCCAGGCGTAGTAACGCCAGTCGCCGACAAAGGCGATCTGGCTGCAGCGCCAGAGGAACCGGAAGTAATTGCGCGTTGCCTGGATCATTTTTCGAAGTAGTAGAAGAACCGCGGTGAAGTGCCCATTTCCTCCTTCAACTGGATGAAGACCCGCTTCTCACGCAGGATGTAGGAAACCTCGCTCTCCGGATCCAGGATGTTGCCGAATTTACGGGCGCCCACTGGGCAGACCTCGAGGCAGGCGGGATAGCGCCCGGCGCGCGTGCGCTGGATGCAAAAGTGGCATTTCTCCATCACGCCCTGCTTGCGCGGCCGGTTGCCCAGGTACGACATGTTCGGATTAACTCGCTCTTTTGGCACCTCGGGTTTGGTGAAATTGAACCGGCGGGCCCAATACGGGCAGGCCGCTTCACAATACCGGCAGCCAATGCACCAGTCGTAGTCGATCACCGTGATGCCATCCGACTCCTGCCAGGTCGCATGCACGGGACATACTTTCACGCACGGCGGATTCTTGCATTGCTGGCACTGCACCGGCATGTAGAAAAAGCCCTTCTCCGGAACTTCCTTCGCTGTGTAGTTGTGGTCTGCCTTCTCCACGTCGAGCGAACCGTGCGGTAGCTTCAATACACGGATATATTGGATTTCCGGACTGCGGGACTGGTTGTTTTCAGCGACGCAGGCGTGCACACACTTGCGGCACCCGATGCAGCGGGTGAGATTCAAGCAGTATACAAACTCCACTCCGTCCATTGGCTTTAGATCCCGCACATGGGGGCGGATACCATACTGGCGCTCGACGTCTCCCTCGATGCGCTTCAGGACCTTCGTCATGTCGTCCGGCGTCAGCTCCTTGTAATATTTTTGGAGAAACTCCTCCGTGGAGCTGAAGTCGCTCAATTCACGGAGCGGCGAGAGGCTTGCCGCCAGGGCAGTGAGCCCGGAAACTGCCGCGGTGGAGCGCAAGAAGTTGCGCCGCGTCATCGCACGATCGGACGTCTTGTCCAGTGAAAGAGGGTCGGGGTGGGACGCAGGCATGTTAATGCGCAGTGGAGGGTTTGTGTGCTCCTTGCTCGCGCAACGGGCGCGGCGCCGGAGCCGGGGCCCGGGTGGGAATCCGGGGCGAGTGTGGGTCGTGGCAGTTCGCGCAATTCAGTCGCTGAATCTCGCCCTGCTTGCGGTCCCAGAATCCGCTGGTGCGCCCATGGGCACCGGCTTCCCAGTCGCGATAAGTCGGACCATGGCAACTGCCACACAGGGCGGTGCTGTCCTGGAATTTCAATTCACGCCCGTCGCGCGCCTGGAACGTCACCAGATTCTGCTCGTTGTGGCAGTTGTAGCAGACGTTGTTTCTATTATGCGAACCGTGCTCGAGTTTCAGATTGGCGTGCTCTTTCGGCAGGATGATGTTGTGCTGCGGATCGTACTCGATTACCGGCGGCTTATTTTTCTCGTGGCACGCGTAGCAGTCGAAGTCGGACAAGTCTTCCTTCGCTTTAGCCAGGTCGGAGTAGGTCTGACGCCACGGAGTTGTCTCGAGAAACTCCGCGTCGACGAGTGGCACCTTCGCCGGCATTGCGGTACGCCCCCACAGGTTGGCCATGAACAACCCAGCCATCACGATGAACGTCGCGGAAACAGCCGCGAGAACCCAATTGGTGCGGATACGCCCCTTGCGGGCGGGCGGCTGACTTTCGCGTTCCATCGGCTTGGCGGGGAAAGGCTGTGTTTACTTCTTCAGGCTGCGCACGTGGGCGACGAGCGCCTTCATGTCCGCCTCCGACAATCCCTCGATCGGTTTCATGCTCTGCTTCCCCTTGTCGTCCTTGACGCCCTCTTTCATCGCCTTGAACGCGTCGGCATCGGTGAACTTGGCCTGCACCTTCGCGTCGCTGAGATCGCGAATCGAAAGTTTTTTCCCCATCTTGGTCTGGCCCTTGCCGTCGTCCCCGTGGCATTTGACGCAGTGTTCGCCCCAATTGGCGGCGGCATCGGCGGCATAAGCCGAGACAACAATGGCGAGCGGAGCGCTCCCCAGGATCATGGCGGTAACAATGGATTTCTTCATAATAGAGGTAGAGACTTGCGGTAAGAATTGACGCAAATGGTTCGGGGGTGGGTAACGCGTCGAGTATGTCGAACGCCGGGGAATTCACTACCGAGACGTTGCCGAAAACTATGCATTTCTTGCGATGAACCTGCGCGCAGTGCGCCGCGATTGTCGCAGCCTGTGTGGCTCCCGGGGTGTTGCCGGACGTTTACTGCTCTTTTTTTGTCCCTGGTCTCGGCTTTGCGTCTCGATGCTCCGATCGAATGATCGGAATGGAACTGCGCGTCATGACAACGTGCGCGTGACGGTCGATGCGATCCCCTATCTTGCCGTGGTCGCTCCCACTTCCTCATCAGAAAGCTGGCAGGCAGAACGGCACTATCCCCCAGCTCATATTGTCCGATGCGCGTATGCACACCCTCAATACCCAGTTTGTGCCCTCCCCTTCCGGATGACGAGCGGCTGTTTCGCGCGGTGGCGCGACCGTGCTGGCATATTAAACGGGGATGACCGCACTGGCCGCGTAAAACCCGCTGACGATCGGAAAACCTTCCGACTTTGGTATCGTCAACTGCGATACACATGAGAGCCCCGGCCACTGCACCCTCGGCGGTAATTGCCGCCAGTTGGCGGAACTCAGCGTTGGCGCGATACATTCGCGGACGAATGGGCGGGCACAGGGTTGTGGCGCGCCAACCACGGTTACATCCATGGCTCGGCTTGACGTGTGCCATCTTGACGCGCAGACAAGCCCTGCGCATTGAAATTGGAAATTACTGCGCAATCCTCCGCAACGAATGCGCAGCCAATGCAAAGGCGTCTCCGGCATAGTGCAACTGCCTCAAACCGGCTTTCCTCTTACCACCTGCACCAAAATACTGAAACTCCACGTTATGATTAAACGGTCTAAAAATACCCTCATTTTCGGAGGCGCAGCCTGTTGGGGACTGTTGCTCGTCTCCTGCGTGATGGTCAACCGCAACGCGATGATGTTTGCGCCGCCGCAAATCGCGGGCGCAAAATTCGTTGGTTCGGGCGACTGCGCCCAGTGCCATGACAAGATCACCGCCGGTTTCCATGATGCGACTCACTCGAAGCTGAAAGCCGAGGGTGAGAATGCCAAAAATGTCGGGTGCGAATCGTGCCACGGACCAGGCAGCATCCACTCACAGAAGGGTGGCGGCGCCGGCACAATCATCAATCCGTCGAAAAACCCGGAGACTTGCTTCCAGTGCCACCTGGACAAGCGCGGCGAATTCAGTCTGGCAAACAGCCATCCGGTTCTTCACGGCGACATGTCGTGCGGCGACTGCCACAACCCCCACGCGGGTGACGCGGTCGTCGCTGGTGGCACGAAGATGATGGGCGCCAATGAACTTTGCCTGAAGTGTCACGAAGCCCAACGCGGTCCGTACGTTTTCGAGCACGAGGCGCTGCGCGACAACTGCACCACATGCCACAATCCGCACGGCACGGTAAATGCGAAGATGCTCAAATCACGCAATCAGACGCTGTGCCTGCAGTGCCATTACCAACAGCAAACCATCACCGGCCAGCTGTTGATCGGCGGTCGCGACCACGCCCCCTTCGTCCAACGCGGCACCTGCTGGTCGGGCGGCTGCCACGAGGCTGTGCACGGCTCGCATGTCAACTCGTCGCTCCGGTTCTAATCATCGACACGCAAACCTAAAATTTACGCCCGCCATGCATAGTTATCGCACCTGCGCCATTTGGGCATCCCTGCTTCTTCCCGCGGCGCTCTTCGCTCAAAATATTACGACCGAGGGAACCTTGTCCGTCGTCGCCGGCGGCACGCTCCTCGACGGAGATCGCCCCGCCTTCCAGCGTATCATCCAGCAAAAGAAAGATGGATACTTTGGAATCGATGAATACCGCCTCACCCGTGAAGATAAGGAATCCGTCCTTCGCTTCAACGCCCGCGCCCTGATGTACGAGGGCGAGTACAAGCTCGGCTTGCGTTACGATCGCACGGACAAGTTCTACGTGGATGCCGGTTTTGAACGTTTCCGCGTGTACTACGATGGGTCCGGGGGCTATTTCCGTCCAACCGGCCAGTCGTTCGTCATGTTCGATGAAGACCTGAGCCTAATCCGGACCAAACTCTGGGCGGAAATTGGCGCCTACACTGCGAACAAGACCTTGATAAAATTGCGGTACGAGCGCCGGGAGCGAGATGGCATGAAGGATTCCACAATGTGGGCCGACACCAACCTGGTGGGAGCACCTTATGGTACCAGGAACTTCGTGCCGGGCTTCTACGACATCGATGAAGTCACCAATCTGATCACACTCGATATCGGCAACGATAGCAGCGAGGAACAGAAATGGAACGTCGGTGCGCGCTACAGCGAGACCAAACTCGACAATAAACGATGGATCCGCCGCCGTCCCTTCGAGACTGCCGATCGCCAGGTCACCTCTACTGACCAGAGCAAGAACGACATCTTCGCGGTCCATGGATTTTATCTGCGCAAGATCAACGAGAAGCTCACGGTGTCAGCAGGCGCGATGCGCACGGATCTCGATGCAACGATCAGCGGCGGCCGCATCTACGGTCAGAGCTACGATCCAGTGTATGATCCCGCCTACGTTCGCCGTCAGCAGCGCGACGAGGGCTTCTACGACCTCACGGGCGAAGGCGAGATCAAGCAGACGGTATTGAACTTAAATGCGGTCTACACGCCGATGAAGAACGTATCGGTGCGTCCAACCCTTCGGTTCGAAAATATGCATCAGGAGTCGATGTCGGAGTTCGAGGAAACCAACATCGGAGCCAGCCCCGCCTTCAGCGCCATCATCGAAGAGGCCGAGGGTGAGCAGAAGAAGAAGTGGGATGAGTTCGGCGAGGCGGTTGAAGTTCGCTACACCGGCAAACCAGACTGGACCTTCAGCGGTAAAGCCGAATGGATACAAGGCAAAGGCGACCACGAAGAGGACCGGATTCTGGAGCACACGATCGTGAACATTGATCGTGACCTGGAGTACAAACGCACCAGTCAGAAATATTCTTTTGGCGCGAACTGGTATGTGAAGCCGGGTCTCACCTTCGCCGCTCAGTATTACTTCAAAGGCAACGTCAATGACTACGACATCCGCCGGGATAACACGCCGAATCTGTCCGCCGATCGATACCCAGCCTATATCACGGATCAGGATTTCGAAACCAACGATTATAACATCCGCATGACGTGGCACCCCGTGAGTGCGCTAAACCTCGTCACGCGGTACGATAATCAGCAGTCGAAAATCCTCACCCAGGACGCTGGTTTGACCATGGAACAGAGTTCCAAGCTCGAATCGCATATCATCAGCCAGAGCGCGACGTGGAGCCCGACGAGCCGCCTGTATCTCACCGGCAATCTGAACATCACCTATGACCAGATGAAGACGCCGGCGATCGCCTTCGTGCAGAATGCCGACAACAACTACGTCAACGGTTCGGTGGGCGGCGGCTACGCGGTGGGGAAGTTGGACGACCTGTACCTCGACCACTCGTTCTTCAGCGCCAGGAACTACATTGATCGTTCCGCTCTCACACTGCCATACGGGACGAGCCAGAAGACGCGGTCCACCTACGTGACCTGGGTGCGCCGCCAGAGCGATCACCTGATCTATACGTTGAAGTACGGCTACGTGACCAATCGCGACGACACGTGGCAGGGCCTGAATGATTTCGACGCCCACGTCATCTACGGCCGCGTGCAGTATCGTTTCTAAGGCGTGATCTAAATTGCGCGCCGGCAGCTCCGCCGGCGCGCTTCATACAAAAGCAAGCTGTGCGTCGTTCTGAACAATCGGCGCGCAGCGCAGATTCACTCAATCGCTATACTTCCCCCGCTTACTAGACTTTCCGCGAACCGCTCGCGCTACGGGTTTCCGTAGACCGGGCGCAAGCGGAATGTTAGCTACCCCAACAAATACCGGCCGTGGACATGTGGGTGTCTACGGCCGGTCCGTTTTTTAAGTCCGGCGAACCATACATGATCCTGATCGGCGTTTTCTATGTGTTTCCGCCAATTTTCGGAGTGCTCGGCCGCAATCTCCTGCCTGAACTCTACGCCGCCACAGGCGCCAAGGGTACGGACAAAATCGTGCTCGAGCTCCCGAGGTTGCTGAATCAACGATTCGGCATCTGGGGCTCAGTCATGAGTGGCATCACCTGCGCCGGCGCCTTCGCGGCGTTCATGAGCACGTTCAGCGGCCTGCTCGTGTCGATGACCGGCGCCCTTGCCCATGATGTTTACGGCTGAATGCTTCGGCCAAACGCGCGGTCCGCCGAACGCCTGTTGGCGTTCAAAGTCTCGGCCGTGATTGTTGGCGCGGTCGCCATCGTCCTCGGCACAGGTGTCGAGCAACTGCAGATCAACTTCATGGTGGGCCAGGCCTTCGCGATCGCCGCCGCCAGCTATTTTCCGCTTCTGTTCATGAGTGTGTGGTGGCGTGGGATGACGATGCAGGGTGCGGCCACGGGCATGCCCGGCGGCGGACTGGACCGCACTGGCGTGCACCACCATCATCAACCTCAGCGGATTTCCTGACTTCGCGCTGCCGCGGATGCGCTGTGCTGCGTACCGCCTTGCCCGCCAAGCGAAGGGCGTCGAGATGGATTAGTGGCCGCCGATGACCGCACGCTGCTGCTCTATTTCTCGGCCGAGCCCCCGCTGCCTTCCTCCGCCTTGAGCTCACGTGTCATCAATGACGCGAGCGCTGCGGCCGGTTTCTTTCCGTCACACAGAATGGCCCGAGTCTCCCGCAGGATCGGCGCGTCAATTCCGCGCGCCTCGCACAGCTCTGCGAAGGATTCCGTCGTCTTGTAGCCCTCAACCACGGTCTTCCGATGGTCGACCAACGCTGCCGCGGTGTGTCCTTCGCCGATCCGCTGGCCAAACTCCCGATTGCGGCTCCACTCGCCATAACACGTCGCCACCAAATCGCCGAATCCGCTCAACCCGTAAAACGTTTCGCGTTGCGCCCCCAGCGACACCCCCACGCGCACCATCTCGGCCAACGCCCGGGTCAGAAGCGCCGCCTTCGTGTTGTCACCCAACCGCAACCCGTCGCAACAACCCGCCGCGATCGCGTAAATATTCTTCAGGCATCCGCCGTACTCCACCCCCGCCAAATCGTCACTCGTATAAACGCGCAACGTGGGTCCGCTGATGGCCACCTGCAATTCCTCCGCCGCGCCGCCCATCGCCGTCGTGCCAAGCACCATGGCCGAAGGATCGCCCCGCGCCACGCCAAGGGCGTTGGTCGGGCCGGTCAGCGAACCGCTCTCCACGTCGCCCAGCACACCGGTTATCACCTCTGAAGGACGCAAATGCGTGCCCAACTCGAGACCTTTCGCGAGGCTGAGCACCAGACGAACGCTCCGCATTCCCTCCAGAATCGGCCGAAGCCGCTCGCTGGTTTCGCGCAACGCTTGAGCCGGACACGCCAGCAGGAAAATTTCCGCGTCAGTCGCCGCCGTTCTCAGGTTGTGATTGATGTCGACGGCGGGGTGCAGGGCCACTCCCGGGAGGTAATCCGCGTTCTCACGCGACGCTGCAACCACCGCCGCATGCTCTGCGCGCCGCGGGACCAGCACCACGCGGTGGCGGGCGCGCGCCAGGTGCAGCGCAATAGCCGTGCCCCAGGCACCGGCCCCCATGACAACGAACTTCATGCGAGGTTGCGGCTCAGGTCAGAAATGCCGGAACGCGCTCGCCCACAATCATGTGTTCGAACGTTTCCCGCGTGTTGATGAGTTCGAAGGCGCTGCCCTTCACGAGCACCTCCGCCGGCATCGCGCGTGTGTTGTAGCGACTGGACATCGTGTAGCCGTAAGCTCCGGCGCTCATGAATGCGATCAATTCGCCTTCGCCGACCTCCTGAAGCTGGCGATCCTTCGCAAAACAATCGCCACTCTCGCAAATCGGTCCAACCACATCGGCCGTCAAGGCCCGGCGCGACGAGTCGCGATGCACCGGCACGATCTCGTGATAACTCTCATACATCGCGGGCCGCACGAGGTCGTTCATCGCCGCATCGACAACAAGGAAGTTTTTCCCCGCTCCGCGCTTCAGGTGCTCCACCCTCGACAGCAGCACACCCGCGTTGCCCACCATGAAACGCCCATGCTCGAGCAGAATTTTCAATCCCAGCGGCTTCAGCAGCGGCACCATCGCCGCGCCATACGTCTCCGGCGTCAACGGGCGTTTGTCCGCCGGCTGCGAGTCCCACCAGGCCTGCGTTCCACTCGCCAGAGCATCCTTGTACATGATTCCCATACCCCCACCGATCGAGAAATAGGTGATGCCGTACTTCGCCTTCAACTCGGCGGCGAGCGGTGCGACCTTCGTCACCGCCTCCACATACGGCGCCACCGAGGTCAATTGCGAACCGATGTGCATCTGCACGCCTTTGATCGCGAGATGGGGATACTTCGCCGCCGCCTCATATGCCGCCGCGGCATACTTCAACGGAATGCCAAATTTGTTGTCGCTCTTGCCCGTGGTGATTTTCGCGTGCGTCTTCGCGTCCACATCCGGGTTCACGCGAATCGCGATCGGCGCTTTCAACCCGAGTTTTCCGGCCACGTGATTGATACGGGCAAGCTCCGGTTCGCTCTCAACGTGAAACGCAAAAATCCCGCTCTCCAGCGCCAGCTTGATTTCCGGCTCCGTCTTGCCCACGCCAGCAAACACACTTGCCTTCACGTTCGCCCCCGCCGCGAGGACCCGGCGAATCTCACCACCACTCACCAGGTCGAAACTCGCGCCGAGATTCGCGAAGTGTCGCAACAGCGCGAGATTCGAGTTCGCCTTCATGGCGTAGCAAAGCTGCGCGTCCAGCCCTTCCAGCCCGCATTGCAGCCGGCGATAATTATCCTCCATCGTCGCCGCACTGTAGACGTACGTTGGCGTCCCATAGAGTTTCGCCACGGCTGCAAGATCGACGGACTCACAGTGCAGATCAGAGCCGGAGTAATGGAAGTGATGCATGGTATCGCAATAAAAAGCGTGAAAGGCGCGACGGTAGCGGGATTCGGATTGAAAAAACCAACTTAAAATCAGAAGACGCATGCATGCTCCGCGTCCTGCTCAATTTGTTCCGCCGGCCGGCCGTCCGATTTGGGTTGAAACGGGATCCGCGCGGTCGCTTCCGTGATCCTCGTTTCGCGAGCTTCATTGCGCAGAGCAATCGCAAACTCGACACGGATTTGTACGACGCCGTTCTCCGCGGCCGCAGAGTCGCCCGAAACGTTTTCCGCGTTGCCCTCGCGGGCGGCTGCGCCTGGGTCGTGCTGGAAAGCGCGAAGGCGCTGTCGATCTTCTGATCCGGGCAGTTGCTCGTGGGCGGGGCGGTGCCGAGCTGGCGGAACGGCTGCGCCGTGCCGAAGCCGGTGGTTTCCCGCCGGTTGCGAGTTGCCGCCGGTCGCCGCACTGCAATCCTCGAGCAGTCACCTCGCATGAACACCCCGTCCCTGTCCCGTCGCGACTTTCTCATCGGCACATCCGCCGCGGCTGCCGCGGCCACGTTGCCCGGTTTACTACCCGCCGCCCCAAAAACGTCCCCCACCCAGTGGCCCGTGGGCTGCTTCAATCGTCCCTGGACGAAGTGGACCTACGAGCAGGCGCTGGATGGTATCAAAGCCGCAGGCTATCAATGGACCGGCCTGCTGACCTCGACAAAAACCGAGCCACTCATCGGCAGTGCCGCCACGCCGGAATACCTCGCCTCACTGAAGCAGAAGATCGCCGCGCGGGGTCTCAAGGCGAATATGGGTGCGCTGCGCATCAAGACAGACGCGCCGCTGGCCGAGGCGATCACCGATACGCGCAGGCAAATCGAAAACGCGCAGACTCTCGGGCTGAAGTTCGCTCTGACCTTCGGCGTGAACAAGCCGGAGCAATACGCGAAATATTTCAAAATCATGGCTGACGCCGCGGCTTTCGCCCAGGAACGCGGGATTAACGTCGTGCTGAAGCCGCACGGCGGCGGCAGCGGCGCGGCCGAGGAAATTCTGCGCTCCATAAAGGAGGTCGGTCATCCCAACTTCAAAATTTGGTATGACGCCGGAAACATCATCTTCTACACCGGCAAGGATCCCGTGGCCGAGCTCGACGCGATCGCGCAGCACGTGACCGGACTCTGCGCCAAGGACTGCGCGGCGCAGCGCAGTGAAGTCATGATCCAGTTTGGCGAGGGCAAGGTGGATTTTGCGGGCGTACTCAAAAAATTGAAATCCGCCGGATTCAATGGGCCCATCATGGTTGAAAGCTGCCGCATCGGAGCGACGCCGGAGGAAACGACCGTCAACGCGCGCGCCAACCGGCTGTTCCTGGAGAAAGTGCTGGCGAGCGTCTAAAGCTGCCGTATCCGTGATCTCACTTCAAAGCGCAGCCATCTTCGGAAACCGGGCCGGCCACCGCCCCCCTCCTGAACATGGGCGCTCCGGTTCAATCCTGCTCGGTACGCTCGCCTTGATGGTTGTCCTTGGCGTCGCGGGCTGCAGTTCAACCCCAACTCCCTCGGCGGAAGCGGCCAAGTCCGTCGCCCCGAAAAGCGCATTCAAGTCGGATAAGCTCGCCGCCATTGACGCAGCAATCACCGACGCGATCGCCGCCGGCAAACTTCCTGGCGGCGTTCTCTGGCTCGAACGCAACGGCGAGGTGCACCGCCGAGTCTACGGCCAGCGCGCACTTGCGCCGGCGCCAGAGCCAGGAACCGTCGATACAATTTACGATGCCGCTTCGCTCACCAAGGTGATTGCGACGACGACGGCGGTGATGCAGCTCATCGAGCGCGGCAAGCTCGACCTGCAGGCCACCGTGGCGCGCTACGTGCCGGCGTTTGCCGCACACGGCAAGGACAGCGTCACCGTTCAACACCTGCTCACGCACACGTCGGGCCTGCGGCCTGATTTGGATTACAAACCCGCCTGGTCCGGCATCGAGCCGGCGGTGCAGCGGGCTTGCGCCGAGTCGTTGCGCCATCCGCCCGGCAGCACGTTTATCTACAGCGACATCAATTTCATCGTGCTCGGCGAGCTCGTCCGTCTCGCCAGCGGCCGCCAGCTCGACGACTATGCTGCGCGCGAAATATTTCGGCCCCTTGAGATGGTCGACACGGGCTTCCTTCCGCCTGCTGCGTTAATCTCCCGGATCGCCCCCACCCAACTGATCAATGGAAACATGCTCCGCGGCGTCGTGCATGATCCGTCATCCCGCATGATGGGCGGCGTGGCCGGACATGCGGGGATGTTCACGACCGCGGCGGATCTGGCGCGATTCTGCCGAATGCTCCTCAATGGCGGCGAGTTGGAAGGTGTTCGCGTGCTCAGTCAGGCGAGCGTGAGCGCAATGACTCGCTCGCAAATCGACGGCTCGGATCGGCGTGGGTTTGGCTGGGATATCGACTCGCGTTTTTCGAGCCCGCGCGGACGCTGGTTTCCCGCCGGCGCCACCTTCGGCCACACCGGGTATACCGGCACCAGCCTGTGGCTCGATCCGGGCACGCGCAGCTTCGTGATCTTTCTCAGCAATCGGGTCCACCCGGACGACAAGGGCGATGTCACTCCGCTTCGCCGTGAAATCGGCACGCTTGCCGCGGAGGCGATCGGGCGCGATGTCGGCGCGGTGTTGAATGGAATCGATGTGCTCGTGCGTGACGATTTTGCGCCGCTGCGCGGCTTGCGCATCGGGCTCATCACGAATCAGAGCGGCCGCGACCGTCAGGGGCGCTCGACCATCGACCTCCTTCACGCCGCGGCCGGAGTGAAACTTGTGGCGTTGTTCAGCCCTGAGCATGGCATCCGCGGCAACGCCGACGCCAAAGTCGCCGATGAGATCGACTCACGGACGAAGCTACCCATCTACAGCCTGTACGGTGACTCTCTTCGGCGCAGCGGGGGCCAGTCCGCCGCGGACTACGACCTCGCGGTGATCCGCGCGCGCGCCCCCAAGCCCGAGCATCTGAACGACCTCGATGCGCTGGTGCTCGATCTGCAGGACGTCGGCGCGCGCTTCTACACGTACTCAGCGACCCTCGGAGCAGCGTTGGAGGCGGCCGCTCGCGCGCAGAAGAAATTCTTCGTCCTCGATCGAATCAACCCGATCACCGGCACGCACGTCGAAGGTCCGATCCAGACCCGCCATCCCAGCTTCATCGGCTTCCATCCTCTGCCAGTGCGGCACGGCATGACACTGGGCGAACTCGCGCAGCTGTTTAACCAGGAGCGGACGTACGGCGCCGAGCTCGTGGTCGTTCGCTGCGAAAACTGGACTCACGATCGTTGGTTCGATGAGACCGGACTTCCCTGGATCAATCCATCGCCGTCAATGCGAAGTCTGACCGCGGCGACGCTCTATCCCGGACTTTGCCTGCTCGAAAGCACGTCGATTTCAATGGGGCGCGGCACCGAAAAACCGTTTGAGCAAGTCGGCGCGCCCTTCGTCGATGGGGCTAAACTAGCCGCGGAGATGAATCGTGCCGGGATTCCGGGCGTTCGTTTCGAATCCGTCCGTTTCACACCGCAAACGGGGTTCTACCCCGGACCAGCCGCGTCGTTGAAGTACCGCGACCAGGAGTGCGGCGGAGTACGAGCCATACTCACCGACCGTGACGCGTGCGCCGTGGTGGACATCGGCATTGAACTCGCGCTCGTGCTGCGCCGGCTTTATCCGGCACAGTTCAACGTCGACGACATGACGCGATTGCTCGGCGACGACAGCACGCTCCAGGCGATCCGCGCTGGCGAACCGCGGGCAAAAATCAAGGCGGGGTGGGCGGATGGTCTGGTGAAATTCGAAGCGCGGCGAAAAGCCGTCACTCTATATCGCTCGAGCACGCCGACCTTTGCCGGAACCGTGTCGTCGAAGTAAGAAGACGCGGCTTCCCGCAACAAAGGCTCACGCCTTCACCGGCGCATTCAGAAATCCAAGGTCCAGCGAGCACGCGCTCTGTTTCCCACTATCCGCGATCAGCTCCACGCCCTCCTTCGTTGCGCGGATTTCCTTCACCCGATCGAACCCGGCGGGGATTGCCGCCACCGCCATGATGGTGCTGACGACCGTCGGCATTTTGCGACTGAGGTTTAGCGTGGTCGGGATGCCGCGCCGACTGAGCGGGTTCGGCTTCGCGGACTCGGCGAGTCCCGCGTGAAAGTAGCTCGTGGTGTCCTCAATGCCCAGCACCGACGTGTGACGCCCATTCCACGGCGCGTAATGCCGTCCGCCGTTGGACATCCACAGAATCGTGTGGCGCAGGATCCGCGGATCGCGCAGCGCGAACCACACGTATCGCTCACGCGGAAATGTCACCGCGTTCCACGCAAACGGCAGCGTTGGATCCGCGGTGATCATCACGAGGTCCTCGTAACCGCGACGGGCCGGATAGTGCGTCAAATCGGCCGAACCGCCTGTCATCAGCGGCACGCTCTCCAAAGAACGAAATCCGGCGCCCGGCTTCAGCATCTGATATCGCATGCACCGTGATTCGATCCGCGGCCCGCTCAAACGCCGCTAGCCTCCAGTTCGCGTTGGCTGTCTCGCCGTGAGGTGGAAGCTTCTCGCCCCGCCACGGTGTGGCATTCCCGCCGAAAGGTGCGCAAAAGAAATCTCCACGCAATGCGCGCAGCAGCGCCGGCATGTCTGCCGCCACTTTTTCCTCAGCCCACGGCGCGATCGAGTATGGCGATACCAGCCGGCCTTGCAGCCGAAATGCCACCGGCCCTAGCCGGGAAATTTCACACCCTGTGCGCGCGTTTTCGCCCGTAACGCCAGTCTCCGACTGGCGAACGCCGGTCAAAGACCGGCGCCACTCCCGGCGACTGCCCCAGCGTGGGGGATGTTATCATAGTAGCTGTGAATTTTCCGGGCTAGATGGCCGCCGAGTCTCGTCAGGTGCGCATGCACATGACTGGATCGGAACGACCAAGACGGTTGGCCATGAACGGTGTGCAGTGTGGGAGCACTCATGGGGCCAGCTTTTTCCGCGCCGCGATCCGTGGCAAGCGCTACGTCCAGTCATGCGCAGTTCGACGAACCGCGAAGAGCGAGTGGATTCGTGGCGGCGAGCGCCACGGCACTGCCCCGCGAATAGGGACGTCGCCTCTACCGGCGCTTCACGGGCTCGAGATAACTACTCAGGAGTCGCACGTTCGCGATAAACGTGTCGCTGCTGATATTCTCGGTGCCCCGGTAGCTGCTCACCCAGCGGCCTTTTTCATCGAGCGCGGCGATCACTTCCTTCACCTGCGCCTCCAGCCCACCGCCGCCGCCCGCGCCGCGGCCGTCGCGCCGGCCTCGTCGCAGCGAATCCGCCGCGACCTGCCGCTTTTGGATCGTCTCACGGCCGGCGGACAACACCTGTTCGTAATAGGCGATCGCCCCGGCCACCCCGTAAGCGCCCTTCCAGGAGTAACCCGTCTGCCGCTCGGGGCTGAGATCCTCGACGCGATACTTAATCTTGCCGTCGCGATCGCCGTAGATGGGCGTGTTCGTTCCGAGTTCGTACATGCGGGCCCAAGTGTCCGGAGCGAGCTGCGAGCGTTTGAACCACGCGATGGCGCGCGGCAGCGGCTCGAGGTATTTCTTGTCTCCAGTTTCAACATACAGGTCCACCAGCAGCCGCATGACGCCGACACTCTCGCCGGAGCAAACGCTGGGCGGCTCGAACGACCGGGCCCACGCGGGTTCCAGCTGGGGATTGTACTGCTGCGCCCACGCGGGTTGCGGTTCGGGCAACTGCGCCAGGATCAGAAAATCGCCACCGCGCAGGGCGGCCGCGCGAAACTCGGGCCGACCGAGCCGCCGGCCCGCCTCCAGCAGCGTCAGCACGCAATCGCGATGCGTGTTGTCGTTGAAGGTATAATGTCCCATGTAATCGACCTTCGGATACTCGCGGGGGTAATCCTTGGGAAAACGGGCCGCCTGGACAGGATACTTCTGCGGATCGATCTTCTCGCCGTTCCACCGTTGCGGCCAGCCGCCGTTCGGACGCTGCGCCTCCATGAGCTTCGCCAGCCCATAATCCCGCGCATCTTGAATCCGGACGTCGCGGGGATCGCTCGACCCTTTCGCCGCATCGCAGTAGGCCAGCAGAAAGCGCAGCGCGCTCTGGGTGTTATCGTCGTCGTAGGTGGAAATATTCTTTCGCTTCGCGGCGTCAGCGGCGGAAATCCGGCCCACATCGGAGCGCCGGTACCACTTCGGGCTCATCTTCGGATTGAAATCGATCAGGTAATCCCAGCCGCCCGACTCCAGCTGGCCAACGACCAGCGCGGTGGCGGCTCCCCTTGCCGCGTCGAGATAACGGGCGTCACCGGTTGCTTCATACGCGCGCAGAAACGCCATGCCCATCGATGGCGTGCCCGGCGGCTGAATCCAGATCTGCGTATCCGTCGCGTCGTTCTCCCCCGCCCGCGTCTTGAGGTCCGGTGAATATCGCCACAAGTAGCCGCCTTCCGTTGCAATCGAACGAATGTAGGCCGTGGCCTTCTCCAAGGTCGCGTGGGCGTCTCTCGTGAGCGCGTCATCCGCACCAGGCAGCGGCGCCGAAATCGCCACGGCTATCGCAAGCGCGGTCATTCCCTGCAATAAGCGGCCGAATGCGAGCGGGGACCGCCCGAGAGTTTTCCCACAGGCAGAACGCCCGAGGTTCAGAACGGATTGATTGGTCATGGTAAAAATGCGCCCTGCATCCGACGCCCGGAAAGCGGTATCCGCACCAGCCTGCCGCAATGAAGTCACGACAGAAAGCACGGCGATTTGGTTCGAACAATGGAAGACGGGCCGCACGGTCGAAACGTTGCGCGTCAGCGTTCGCTTGCGTTGCGCAAATGCAACCATTCGCTTCGCTTCGCGTCCTGCGGGGCGCCGCAGCGCATCGGGCGCCGCGCCCCTCAACCCCAATCCCACATCCATCCATGAATCGTTTGTTGCTTCTGCTTGCTGCAGTCACGCTGACGCTGACCGTCCGCGCCGCCGAAGATCCGACCAAGGCCCGTCTCAACAGCTCCCCCCGCCATCTCGAATTTGTGACCATCAAGCACGGCGGCCGTGACCTGAAGTGCTTCATCGGCTTTCCCGAGGTAAAGGGGAAGGCGACGGCGGTGGTCGTGATTCACACTCGCCGCGTGGCTCCACATCGCGGCCGACGGCACGGTGACGGTCTTTTCCGGCAAAGCCGAGGTTGGCCAGAATGTCCGCACGTCGATCAGCGCGGCCGTGGCAGAAGAACTGCGCACACCACTCGCCACCGTCAAAGCGGTGCTCGCCGATACCTCACTGGTGCCGTGGGACGCCGGCACATTCGGCAGTCGCAGCACGCCTGACATGATCCCGCAGGTTCGCCGCGTGGCCGCGACGGCCCGCGAAGCATTGCTTGACCTGGCGGCGAAGAAATGGACGGCTGAACGAGCGGCGCTCACCGCCGCCGCTGGCAAGGTCCACCACGCGGCCAGCAAACGCTCCATCGGATACGGCGAACTCACCCGCGGCGAGAAACTCATCCTCGATGTGAACGACCGCGTCGCGCTCACGCCCGTCACGCAATGGAAGGTTCTCGGCACATCGGTCCCGAAAGTGGACGCCCGCCAGTACATCACCGGTGCGCACGCTTACGCCACCGATATTATCCGGCCCGGCATGGTCCACGGGCGGGTCCTTCGTCCCGGCGCGCTCGGGGCAACGTTGGTCTCCGTGGATACCAGCGCCGCGGAGGCGATGCCTGGCGTGACCTTGATTCGCGATGGCAGCTTTATTGGCGTGACGGCGGGCTCGGAGCATCTGGCCGCGCAGGCCGTCGCCGCGTTGCGGGCGGAGTGGAAAACGTTGCCCCAAATCTCGGAGCGCGAACTTTTCGCGCATCTTCGCTCCACGGCGAAAAACGCACCGCCTCCGCTCGCCGCTCCCCAGCGTGAGGCCGGTGCCCGGCACGAAGCGTACACCGTGGCGTATATTGCGCACGCTCCGCTCGAGCCGCGCGCCGCCGTCGCCGAGTGGCAGGACGGGAAACTCACCGTCTGGGCGGGGACGCAGCATCCGTTTGGCGTCCGCAGCGAACTCGCCAAAACGTTCCGGTTGCCGGAAGAAAGCATCCGTGTCCTGGTTCCGGATACGGGTTCCGGTTACGGCGGCAAACACACGGGCGAAGCCGCCGTCGAAGCCGCGCGGCTGGCCCGGCACGCCGGAAAACCCGTGAAGCTGGTCTGGACGCGCGACGAGGAGTTTACGTGGGCCTACGCCCGCCCGGCCGGCGTGATCGAGATTCAGAGTTCAGTCGATCCCGACGGGCGAATCACGCGATGGGAGCATCACAATTTCAACTCGGGGAACGCTGCGATCAAAGCCATCTACGACATCCCGGGGCAGAAGGCGGAATATCATTCGTCGCAATCACCGCTGCGCCAGGGATCGTATCGGGCGCTCGCCGCAACCGCCAATCACTTCGCGCGCGAAACGCACATCGACGAGGTTGCGCGGCGGCTACCGATGGACCCGCTGGCATTTCGCCTGAAGAACCTCACCGACCCCCGGGCTCGCGCGGTGTTGGAGGCAGCGGCCACCCGCTTCGGCTGGTCGCAATCGACCCGTCGCGACGGACGTGGGGATGGCCGCGGCATCGGCATGGCACTCGGTTTCGACAAGAACGGCTACATCGCTACCTGCGCTGAAGTCGCCGTCAATCGCGCCACCGGGCGGGTCCGTGTGTTGCGCGTGGTCGAAGCGCTGGACTGCGGTGCGGTGCTGAATCCCGATCACCTGAAGAACCAGGTGGAAGGTTGCATCGTGCAGGGATTGGGCGGGGCGCTGTTTGAAGCGATTCGTTTCGAGAACGGCCGCATCCTGAACCCACGTTTCTCGCAGTATCGTGTACCGCGTTTTAGTGACAGCCCAAGCATTGAGGTCGTGCTCGTGGACCGAAAGGATCTTCCCTCCGCAGGTGCCGGCGAGGTGCCAATCGTGGGCATCGCGCCAGCCATTGGGAATGCCATCTTCGATGCGGTGGGCATCCGGCTGCGTTCGCTCCCGCTCGTGCCGAATGGACTCGGAGTGGAGCGCGCATACCCGAGCCGCGTCAGGTCGAACTGAACATGGGCGGGACGCCATACTGGTATACTACGAGAAACACGGGCGAGACGCCCATGCCATGCCAAACCCACCGGCGGGACGCCCCGTGCGACCTCGAACCATCGGTCGGGAAACCGGAGGCTGATTCAATTCGCTGTGCGGACCGTGCCCGGCGTGGCATGGGCGTCCCGCCCATGTTCTTCGTCCCACGGCCCGCCCGTGGACGACTCTGTAACTTCACGTTTGATTGCGTGCATTCGCGGACACTGCTGCTTTGAGATTTCGGCAAGTTGAATCCGCCTTCCGCGTCGCCGACGCGAAAACTTCCCCATGAGAACCCCGCCCCATTTGAGCCGTCTCCTGCTGGCGAGCATGCTCACGCTGACCGCGTCCGCGGCGGCGCCACTTTCCACCCCGACACCACCGCCCCCGGCGAAACGCCTGCCGCCGGCCGGTATCCGCATTCCAGATGCGGCGCGAGTCGAACTTACCGCCGGCGCCGCCAGCTTGCGCCGCGAACTCGACGCACTCACGTCCGCGGTCGCCGGCCGGCCACAACTCGCCGCCCGGCTCCCCGACGTAGAGCTATTTCACAAGGCCGTCGATTGGGCTCTGCGTTACGACGAGTTTTTCGCACCGAAGCAGGTCGACACCGCGCGTCACCTGCTCGAACTGGGCCATCAGCGAGCGGCGCAACTCGAGCAGGGCAACGCACCGTGGCTTGACGCCACCGGACTGGTGATTCGCGGCTATCGTTCGAAGCTCGACGATTCGGTTCAACCTTATGCCGTCATCGTACCGCAATCATGGCGGCGCGAGCGGCAAAACCGGCTCATGGTCTGGCTGCTCGGTCGCGGCGAGAAACGCACGGAACTCGCCTTCATCGCGGAACGCGAGGCCGGGCCGCCGCCGCTCATGCCGCGCGACACCCTCGTACTGGTGCCCTATGGGCGATTCTGCAACGCCACCAAGTTTGCCGGCGAAGTCGACGTGTTTGAAGCGATGGCCGCGGTCCGCGATCACTACTCGATCGATCCTGATCGGATCACGGTCGCCGGATTCTCCATGGGCGGCGCCAGCACCTGGCACCTTGCCACCCATCACGCGGGTTTGTGGTGCGCCGCTTCGCCGGGTGCGGGTTTTGCCGAGGTGGCGATCTACACGAAGGCGCTCGCTCCCGGCAAGGAACCGCCCACGTGGTGGGAGCAGAAATTGTGGCGTATGTACAGTGCGACGAATTACGCAGGCAATCTCTTCAACTGCCCGACCATTGCATATAGCGGGGAGATTGATCCTCAAAAACAATCGGCCGACCTGATGGAGCAAGCCATGGCGAGCGAGGGCTTGACGTTGCCGCGCCTGATCGGGCCAAACACCGCCCACAAGTATCATCCTGAAACGAAGAACGAGCTGACGGCGCGGCTGGAAGCGCTCGCGGACAAAGGCCGCGACCCGTTGCCGCGCGACGTGCGAGTGACAACCTACACGCTGCGCTACCCGGGTGACTCATGGGTTCAGTTTGAAGGGTTGGAAAAACATTGGGAACGCGCTGATATCTTCGCCCGGCGCGAAGACGGCGGATTGGTCACCCTCACGACACGAAACACCACCGCACTCAATATAGTCCTCCCGGGCATCAGTTCGGTGACGATCGACGGGCAGAAAGTCGCCGTGCGAGAATCACCGTCCGGGGCCTCGCTCCACCGTGAAAACGGGCAATGGCAAAGCGGAAAACCGGACGCTGCGCTGCGCAAGCGCCCCACGCTCACCGGCCCCATCGCCGATGCCTTCATGGGCCGTTTCGTGTTCGTTCGTCCAACTGGCAATCCGCTCCATCCGCAAACCGGCCGTTGGCTCCGCGGCGAACTCGCGCATGCATCGAAAATGTGGCGCGACCTCTTCCGCGGCGACGTGCGTGCGACGGATGACACGACAATCAGCGACACAGAAATCGCCGCGGCGAACCTGATCCTGTGGGGCGACCCATCGTCAAATCGCGTGCTCGCACGAATCCTCCCGCACCTGCCGCTGCAATGGGACGCCAAGCAAATCGTGTTCCGGGGAAAAGCTTACGATGCGGCGCATCACGCGCCCGTGCTCATTTTCCCCAATCCGCTGAATCCCGCGCGCTATGTGGTGTTAAACAGCGGCATCGATTTTCGCGAACACGCATACGGGACCAACTCACTCCAAATCGCGAAGCTTCCGGATTACGCGATCATCGACTTGCGCGAACCGCCCGGACCACGCTGGCCCGGCAAGATTGTCGACGCGGGATTTTTCGACGAGGCTTGGAAATAGTGAGAGCGCAACGCAACTATCGTGGCTGCGAAAGCAAGGAGTGGCTCCGCGCCGAGTACCTACCCGCGCACCTGATGGCCGGCTTGGAGTAGCGCCGTGTCTCCGAGCGGCGGCTTGTCGCCATCGAAACACGGAATCGCAGTTCTCCGCCAAAGTCCGCCGGTCGCCGCGCTCGGGGCCAAGGCGGGGCGCGACC
>JBBRCR010000048.1:0-27465 GCA_038204695.1 Opitutales bacterium
GGCACCTACAAGGTCGCGGTGTATTTTGGCCAGACGGTGACGTTGCCCGATGGTCCGATCAATCTGACCGATGTGCTGTACGTCGGCTCTTCTGCGACAAGCTTCGTCACGATCAATTCTGGCAGGGTACTCAAATTCGGCAGCGAACAGGCGTGGGTCAATTATACCGACGCCACGGCGCCCGGTGCCACCGCGAGCAATCCGGGTCTTTCCAAGGCGGAGATTCTCGGCTCGATGACGAGCAGCGATCCCAGCTTCGGGCCAAACTCCATCCTGGCTTCGGCCAAATCGAACAGTCTTACCGCATACGTTTATGCGCGGCTCTCGGGGAAGACCATTGCGGTTGGCTCGATTCCTCTGAAGGTGCAGGCGAACGAAAATATGCACTGGCGGGGTGACGCGCGCCTCGATGGAACGCCGGTCGAACTTAATGTCGATTGGGACGGCTCGGGCGGGAAGGGCAAGTACCACGTTTGGGTTTACCCGCCGGCGGGCAGCGGGCCTCTCTATAGCGCGGTCCCGGCCGTGCTGGGTTTCGAACTTATTCTGGGCACGGGTGCGGGCGAGCATCCGGCGGGCGGGGCCTCTGAAATTGGCGGCACGGAGAAACCCTGGACCCAGCAGACGGGAAGTTCACGCGTGCGATCGAATTAGGCGCGGCAAATGACTTCCCCCGGTTTCCGGCGCTTTTCCGGATCCCTGCTCGCCGCCGGCCTTGAGTTCCGCGGCGAGCCGGCCTGTAATTTGGCTCCTGCTCCAATGACCCCGTTCGAAAAGGCATTCGTACTTCACCTGGTCGGCGACTGGCTGCTGCAAAATGACTGGATGGCATCGCACAAGACAAAGTTGGTGCATCCGGCCGCGTGGGTGCACGCGGCCATTCACGGTGTGCTGTTGGGACTGGTACTCGGCTGGCTGGGTGGTTTGGTGTTGGGCATAACTCATCTGCTGATTGATACACGCGTC
Source organism: Opitutales bacterium (assembly GCA_038204695.1). Classification (GTDB taxonomy): domain Bacteria; phylum Verrucomicrobiota; class Verrucomicrobiia; order Opitutales; family Opitutaceae; genus ER46. The sequence continues at coordinate 967 of JBBRCR010000048.1, forward strand.
CCGCAATTGTGGTGGGGGCGGGTATTTCGTCAGACCCACTCTGGCGAAATGAGCGCGCATGTATTGATTTGGGGCGATCAGGTTATTCATATAACAACTATCGCACTGTGGTTGTTGGTCGCACCGTATTTTTAGGACAGGAAAATTTTATGCATGACCAGGCCAGGCGCGGGCGGTTTAATCGAACCCGGGTGGCTGGCGTTGGCGCCGTTTTATGAACGCTGCATCCGATTACGATCTGGTGGACGGCTCACGGGTGGCGGTCATTGGCGGCGGGCCGGCGGGATCGCTGTTTGGCGCCTTCCTGCTCCAGATGGCGGAGCGGGCCGGCCTGCGACTCGAAGTCGACATCTACGAGCCACGCGACTTCAACCGGCCGGGTGCGGCGGGATGCAACAATTGTGGCGGCCTCGTTTCCGAGTGGCTCGTCCAAGCCCTGGCAATGGAGGGCGTGCCACTGCCACCCAATGTGGTCCAGCGTGGCATCGACTCCTACACCATGCATCTCGATGTTGGTTCCGTCCGCATCGGGACACCGCACCAGGAACGCCGGATCGCGGCGCTGCATCGGGGCGGAGGACCGAAGAATGAAAAGGAAAGCAAGTGGGGGAGTTTCGATGCCCACCTCCTCAATATAGCGAAGGGCCGCGGTGCGCACTGGATTCAAGCGAGGGTCGACACGGTGCGTTATGCCGATGGCCGGATCCAGGTGAAGGCCACCGGGCGGGAATTCCAGACTTATGATTTGGTCGCCGCCGCCACCGGGAAGCACCTGCAGTCGTTCAAGATTTTCGAGGCCCTGGCCACGGGCTACAAGCCGCCGCGGATGTCCCGGACCTATATCACCGAGATTCACCTGGGCAATGCGTCCATCAACGAGCACCTCGGGAACTCGATGCATCTTTTTCTGCCCGACCTGCCGAACATCAAGTTCGGCGCGCTGATTCCGAAGGGAGATTATGTGACCTTGTGCCTTCTCGGACACGAAATCACGCGCGCAACGGTCGCCAGCTTTGTCACATCCGCCGGGATCGATCGGTGCATGCCCAAGGGTTGGAGTCTGCCGGATAATCTTTGCCATTGTATGCCGAGCATCTCAGTGCGAGGTGCCGTCCGGCCGTTTGCCGACCGGTTGCTTTTCATCGGCGATTGCTCGGTGAGCCGCCTCTACAAGGATGGGATTGGCGCGGCCTACCGCGGGGCCAAGGCCGCCGCCGTCGCTGTCGTATACCATGGTGTGTCGGCGGGCGCATTGCAGCAGCATTACTGGCCGGTTCTGCGTGCCATCGCGCATGATAACTTTTTTGGACGCATCATCTACCTGGTGACCACGCTTATTCAGCGGGCGGTTTTCATCCGCCGCGGCGTGCTGCGCATGGTCCGGCGCGAGCAGTTGCACCCGGAGGCCCCGGCGCGCATGAGTTCGATTCTTTGGGACACCTTTACGGGCAGCGCGCCGTACCGGGATGTGTTCGTTCGAACGCTTCATCCCCTGTTCATCCTCCGGTTTGTGGTCGACATCGTCCTCGGCTTTTTCACGTCCCCCGAACATCATCCCAAGGAGCAGGCCAAATGAATGAAGAATCGCGGAGAGCCCTCGAATGAAGGCCCATAACGCCGACCAGCCGGAAACGTGTCGGCTTCGGCGAAACCGCCGCACTCCACCGCCGTATAGCCCGCGGGGGTGAACCGGGGCCAATCAGGCGTGGCGTCTCAAGTTGAGACCTTGGTGTCCGGTTGCGTGATCTCCGCGGGGGGAATCCCGCCTGATTTCATTCGGGCCAGATGTCGTCCGAACCGCCGCATGACCCAGAGGTGCACGTAAGCCTGCGTGTATCGGTAAAACAACCACGGAAGCGTGGGCGTGTAGTCATGGATCGCCACGAGCATGCAATGCCGGTCGAGAATTTCCCGAAACTCGATGCGTCCCTTCCGGTTGTGCCTGGTGCGGGCCAGGGCTCCACCGGTGATGTAGAGCAACTGGCGGTCCTCCGAACTGCGCTGGGGTGCGCAGGTGAACTCGAGCAGCAGCCACGACGTAAACCCCAGATACACCCGCACCGAAACGCCCGGTTCGATGACGCCGCGCAAGAAAGGCCGGACCGCGTCTGGCAGCCAGCGGTAATATTCCGACGTCACCTGCCGGGCGGTCCAGGCTGACGGCAACGGCAGTCGCTGAATGGAGCGGACGCGCCGGGCTCGGCGGATGGCGCGGTCATCGATGGCGCGAATGTGCTCCCGCGGGTTTGGCAGCAGGCGTCCGCGCGCGTCGAACGATTCACGCAGGGCCACCTCGAAGGTCTTGGCGCCGGCGGCCAGGGTGGCGTGAACGGGATTGGTTTTGGCTACCAGGGGGAAGCGCAGGCTTTCGACGAGCGGACCCACCACATAATGGGAGGCGCCGCCCAGCATCGTGACCCATAGCTTCGAAAGCACCGGGGAATCGCCCGGAACGTTCACCATCACGCATTTTCTTCCCAACGCGCGGGCGGTCCGTTCCAGCATCTCCCGGAAAGTCATGATGTCGGGGCCCCCAATGTCGTATTGGCCACCCAAGTACGGCGGTGCGCCGAGGCAGAGCCGGACGGCCCGGACGACATCGTCGATCGAAATCGGCTGCGTCTCGGTCAGGGTCCACCCGGGCAGCAACATGACGGGCAACCGGCGCACGAGGTTGATTACGACGCGGAGGGAGGCGCCCCGCGGGCCGACGATGAGGCCGGCGCGCAGAGTTGTCAGCGGCGTGGCTCCGGATCCTAGCGTCTTTTCAACTTCGATCCGGCTGGTCAAATGCGGCGGTAGATTCTCCTTCGTCGGAATGAGGCTGCCCAGAAAAAGGATCTGCTTGATGCCGCAAAACTGCGCCGCCCGCGCAAAGTTGTCGGCCATGATGAGATCGATGTCTTCGAAGCTGCCCTGGACCAGGCGGGACGAGGGCAGAACCGAATTCGCCAGGTAGATGGCGTAATCGGCGTCGCGCATCGTGTTCTCCAGGTCGAGCAGAGAGAAGAGATCGCAACTTCGCCACTCCGTCTGATCGCTCTCTCCAATGTGACCCATGGCGCGGCTGATATCGGCCGTCGAGCGGGTGAGTCCGACGACCCGAAAGTGGGGGCTCAACGCTTGTCGCAACGCCGTGCCGACAAACCCGGTGGCGCCTGCCATGACCACAGTAAGCCTTTCGTCACGCATTGCTCGCTCACTCACAAAGCCCCTTTGGGTGACGGCAAGGGCCCTCTTGGGCAGCTGGAAGACACCTCTGATTTATACACGTGCGGCGCTCGATAAACTTGGCGCAGGCGGGGATCCCCGCAACAACAGAATCGGGCTTCCCGCCGCCAGTCCCGCGGCTTTGGAACCCACCCAGTTTCGTCCTCATTCTGGCGGATGACCGCGGCTATCGTGACCTCGGCTCGCCGTCACCGTCCCAGTTCGGCCAATACCTGGAGCATTCGGTCGGGACGATCCGTCATCAGCCCATCGGCGCCAAGTTGAATGAGACGCTTCATTTCAATCGGGTCGTTTACTGTCCAATAATGAACCGCCAGATTGCGTCGGTGGGCGGCTCGGATCAGCCGCGGAGTGTCGAGGCGAAAGCCGGACGCTGCGATGGGAATTTGCAGAGCCTGGTCACCCGTCGGCGCAAACCAGTCGAACCGGAGTTGGTTTAAGATCACCATCCACCTGGCGCGCTGCATGGGTGCGGCGGTGCCGACGCGACCGCCGGAGCGGCGGCGAAATTCGTCCAGAGTCGCGGCGTCGAACGAAGCCACGATAACGTTCGCACTTCGTTGATAGCGGTCGATCAGTTGCGCGAGCGCGCCTGCTGCCGTCACTCCTGTGACTCCGCGATCCTTCAATTCCACCACCATCGGCATGGATATAAATCGCTTGAACACCTCCTCGAGCGTCGCGATTCGCGCTGGTTGAGTGCGATACGGTCGCGCGCCGGTCGGGTCCTTGAATTTGAATCCGAAGTTGCGCTGCTCGAGTTCGGCGAGGGTGAAACCGATGGCGGGACCGCTGCCATCGCTGGTGCGGTCAATCGTTTCGTCGTGCAGCGTGACGAGCACGCCGTCCCGGGTCAGCCGCAGATCCATTTCCAGGACATCGCAGCCAAGGGCCACGCTGTATTCGAATGCGAACAGCGTATTGGGGGGCTGCAATCCCTGTCCCCCGCCATGGGCAATCACGAGCGGACGCTGGCCTGGCCGCGGCCGCCATGGGTTGTGTCCTGGGACCACCCGTCGTGCGGGAACATACGGAAGCACGAGAAAAACGGTGCCGATAAACGCGACGGTGATGCCCGTCCATTTTAGAAACCGGCTCATGGCGTGGTCGAGCGAGCGGCACGATTCTCAATTTTCATCCCGCGGCCAATCGAACCTGCCGCAGGCCGCAGCGACAAGTGTCATTCGCAGCCCCGATCTGATCGTGCAGTCAAAGTTGTTCGCCAACGAGCGGAAAATCAGTGATGCCACAGTCCAACTCGACCACGCATTTGAAGTGCCGCGCCCTTTCAATCCTTTCAAGCCAACCCCCATGAATACACCCTACGATGGAGCGCGCTTTCGCGCCGTGAACATGCTGGCCGCGTTCAAGCCTGCATTCGCCCGGCCGGTCGTGGCCTTCCTGCTGCTGCTTTCGGGCGCGGTCGCTGCGCCGCGCAGCCAGCCGAATATTGTTTTCGTGCTCACGGATGATCAGGGCTACGGGGACATCTCAGCCCACGGCAACCCGGTGCTGAAGACGCCCAACCTGGATGCGCTGCGCGCGCAAAGTGTACGCTTCAACGATTTCAACGTCAGTCCCACCTGTTCTCCGACGCGCAGCGCGCTCATGACGGGACGGCACGAGTTCAAGAATGGCATCACGCATACCATCTACGAACGTGAGCGGCTCGCCCTGGGAGCAATCACGGTGGCCGAGGTGCTGAAAGGCGTGGGTTACACCACGGGAGTTTTCGGCAAGTGGCATCTGGGCGACGAGGCGGCGTATCAACCCGGAAAGCGGGGATTCGACGAGGTGTTCATCCACGGTGGCGGCGGGATTGGACAATCGTATCCCGGGTCCTGCGGCGATGCTCCCGGCAACACGTACTTCGATCCGGCGATTCTGCACAACGGACGCTTCGAAAAGACGAAGGGCTACTGCACCGACGTGTTCTTCGCCCAGGCGACGAAGTGGATCGAAAGCGTGAAGAGCCGCGGCGGGCCGTTCTTTGCCTACATCCCGACCAACGCACCGCACGGACCGTACAACGCGCGTTCGGAAGATGCCGCGCTCTACGGTGGCAAGGCCCCCGACGACGCGACGGCGAATTTCTTCGGCATGATTCACAACATCGACGAAAACGTCGGGCGACTGCTCGCAAAACTCGAAGCCTGGGGGCTCGCCCGCAATACGTTGGTCATTTTCATGAGCGATAACGGCGGCACGGCCGGCACGAAGGTGTACAATGCCGGAATGCGGGGCCAGAAAGGGTCACCCTGGCTTGGCGGCACGCGGGCCTCCTCGTTCTGGCGCTGGCCGGAACGACTGCGCCCTGCGGACGTGAATGCGCTCACGGCCCACATTGATTTCCTGCCCACCCTCGCGGATATCACCGGCGCCAAATTAGATGCCCGCCTCCGTGCGCAGGTCGAGGGGCGGAGTCTGCTGCCGCTGCTCGAGAAACCGGACGCGCCGTGGGCGGAACGCATGCTGGTGACACACGTGGGCCGCTGGCCCAAAAACAGCGACCCGGCCCCGGCCAAGTTTAGGAACTGCAGTGTCCGCGCTCCCGGCTGGCATCTCGTTTCAACCGAGGGCGGCGCGGCGCCGGTCTGGCAACTGTTCGACCTGGCCAGTGATCGCGAAGAGCAGCGCGATGTGGTGAAGGAACATCCCGAAATCGTGCAACAGTTGGCGACGTTCTATGACGATTGGTGGCAGTCCGTGCAGCCAATGCTGGTCAACGAAAAGGTGCTCGGACCACGCCTGAATCCGTTCGCCGAACTCTATTGGAAACAGTTCGGCGGCGGGCCGACCCCCGAGCAACTGCGCACCATGGATCCCACGCGGGATCCGCTGGCGGAAGGCGGCAAAACAAGAAGGAAGAAGGCCTGAGTTCTGGACGCTGAGTAGCGTCACACTGTTTCCATCCTCGTTTCACGAGTCGTATGTAGGCCTATACATATATTACGACCAGAGTTGATAGGGGAGCAGGTGTATGCGTTGGTGGCGAACCAACGGAGTGTGTGGTGTCGGGATATGAACAGCGGGGAGGGCTTGGGGATGCAGATCGCCGCGGCCCATCAGCAGCACGACGAAGCCAGATTCGGATGTACGGACTGCGACTATACGCCAGGTGATAAACGTGAGCTGTTGGCCGGATATAATCTCTACTCGTGATATGAATGTCACGCGATTGCCGGCGAGTGGCGCGTTCTTTATGTAGGCCGGGAGATGGAGCGCAGAGCCGAACTGCCCGCGCCGCGAGCGGCGTAATTACCAAAAGTAGTCCCTACAACATGGTAGGCACTTGCCATTTTCTTTCTCTGTTCTTTTACCCATCCTTCACGGCAAAATGGATTGCTCGCTGAACAGGGCCGGCTTTGTCTCGGAACCATGGCACTGCTCACATTCGCCGGTTCGAGTACCGGGACAACCTTACGCTCGGACCCCAGGAAAAAGGGCAGCAGCGTCAAGGCCGCGCAGACCCTCGCCAAGCAGAAGTCACTCGAGAAGAAATCCAAGACATACAAGCTTCCCCTCGGTGAACTTGCCCTATTCACCCAGCAACTCGCCTCACTGCTCATGGCCGGCCTGCCCTTGGTCCAGTGTCTCGAGGCGCTTCAGGACCAGACAGAAGATCCTTGCTTCCGTATAGTGATTCGGGATGTCCGGGCCGATATTTCCCAGGGCAATTCGTTTTCCTCCGCCGTCAGAAAGTTTGGCAACTCCTTCAACACCCTGTTCGTGTCAATGGTCGAGGCGGGTGAAGCGAGTGGTGGCCTGGCGGAAATCCTCGGCAAGGTCGCAAGCTACTTCGAGTCCACGGTCAAGCTGACCAAGAAGGTGAAGTCCGCCATGACCTACCCGATCGCCGTCATCGGGTTGGCGATCGCCCTGGTCAATGTGCTGCTTATTTTCGTCATCCCGGTATTCGCCGCGATGTTCGCAGATTTCGGTGCGAAGCTGCCCGCCCCGACGCAATTTCTGATCGATTTGTCCAACTTCATGAAAGCGTACTGGTGGGCGATCGGACTTGGCTGCTACACCGCCTACTGGGTCCTCTCCAAGTTCGTCGCCACCCCGAACGGCCGTCGCACGAAAGACAACTTCCTCGTGAAAGCGCCGATTTTCGGCAACCTTGTCCATAAAATCGCGCTGTCGCGATTCTGCCGCACGTACGCGACGTTGATTCGCTCCGGTGTGCCGATTCTGCGTACGCTCGAGATCGTCGCGGCGGCCAGTGGAAAGGTGCAGATTGAGGACGCTTGCGAAGAAATTTCCAAACACGTCAGCCAGGGCGGCCAGGTTTCCGAGGTGCTGGCCGCCAACGCGTTTTTTCCGCCGATGATGAAGCACATGGTCAAGGCGGGCGAGGCGACCGGCAACGTCGACGGCATGATGAACAAGATTGCCGATTTTTATGACGTTGAGTGCGAAGCGACGGTGGCGGCACTCACCTCGCTCATCGAACCGATGCTGATTGTGTTCCTCGGCGTCGTCGTCGGCGGCATCGTCATGGCGATGTTCCTCCCCATCTTTCAACTCGGCGCGGTCGCCGGCGGCCTGCAGTAACCGCAACGGGCCGTCCGGAAATTCATCACGGTCCGTCCTCCGGAACGTCCGCGGCTCCGTCACTCCGCTACAATGCCCGCCGTCCTCATCGTCGATGATCTCGTGTCCATCCACGAGATGCTAGAAGCAGTCATCCAGCCGACCGGCTTTGCGACTTCGTTCGCCACGGATGGCGAGAAGGCGCTCGTGCGGTACAAGTCCGACAAGTACGACTTGGTGTTGGCGGATATCGACATGAAGCCGATGGATGGGATCACGCTGTTGCGGCAGCTGAAAGTTCATGATCCCAACTGCGTTGTCATCATCATGACGGCGTATGCGTCGACGGAAAGCGCGATCCAGGCGCTGAAGTACGGGGCCTTCGACTACCTCCAAAAACCATTTCGCGTCGATGAGTTGCTGGCGACGCTCCGGCGGGGGGTGGAATTCCGCAAATTCCAGGCTGAACAAGGTACGCTCGCGCCGCTGGCGCCCATCAAGGCGGCCGACATCGAAACGCGGCTGATCGGGAAGAGCCAGCGAATCACGAAACTGATCGCCCAGATCAGGAAACTGGCCGTGGTGCGAACCCCCGTCTTGCTCGTCGGGGAGAACGGGACGGGCAAGAGCGCGGTGGCGGACATCCTGCATGCAGCGACCGGAGCGCCCGATTCGGCATTCGTCCGAATCGATTGTTCGTTGAGTTCAGAAGCAAATTTTCAGGAAGGGCTGCTGGGCCGCAATGGTGAGGGCGGCACATGGGTGAAGCAGGCGAAAGGCGGGACGCTGTTCCTCCAGCATCTGCATTGTTTGTCCGCGCCGATGCAGAAGGAACTGGTCAGCGTGTTGCGCAACACCGCCCATGGGTTCCGGCTCGTGTGTACGACGAATCACGACTTGGAGAAACTGGTCGAAGAAGGGAAATTCCACGACGAGCTGTTTTACCGCGTGGCGTCACTGCCGGTCGACATGCCGCCCCTGCGTGAACGTCCGGACGACATTCCGCTATTGGCGAAGCACTACGCAGCGCAGGCGTCAAATGCGGTGTTTGACGCGAACATCATCGAGTTTGCTCCAGATGCCATCGCGGTGCTGACCGCCCATCATTGGCCGGGGAATCTGACGGAACTTTATCAGGTGGTGACCAAAATAGCGGCGACGACGGATGCACGGGTGATTACGGCGCAACAGCTGCCGGTGCGGCTGCGCCAGATCAAGGACTGGCCGTCGCTTGCAGAATACCTTGCCGGGCAGGAGAAACTCTACATCGAGCAGGTGCTCCAAATGTGCCGGGGCGACAGGGGCACCGCAGCGAAGGTGCTCGGAATCGAAATCACCCGGGTCGTTTGAGTCGATTCCGGCGGGATGGATGCCGTTGGGCGGGCCTGTATCCCCGCGGGGGCCGTACGCGGCAGGGCGTCCCGCCGCGCCGGTATCACTGGGCGTATGCGCGTGACGCCCGTGCTGAATTGGGCGCGAGACGAGGGCCATTTTGCTTTCCCGCTTGCGGCACGTTTCGCGGCTCGCAACCCTCGCCGAAATCTACGCCCATGCCCAAACGCTCCGACCTGAAGTCGATCCTCATCATTGGCGCCGGTCCTATCGTCATTGGACAGGCCGCCGAGTTTGACTACTCCGGCACGCAGGCCTGCAAGGCGCTGAGAGAGGAGGGCTACCGCGTGGTGCTGGTTAATTCGAATCCGGCGACCATCATGACGGATCCGGAGTTCGCGGATGTCACCTACATCGAGCCCCTCACCCTCGATATTCTCGAAAAGATCATTGCGGCGGAACGACCCTCGGCATTGCTGCCGACGCTTGGTGGCCAGACCGCGTTGAACCTGTCGATGGAACTGCACAAGCACGGGATCCTCGAAAAATATGGCGTCGAGATGATCGGGGCGAAACCCGCGGCGATCGCGATGGGCGAGGACCGCGAACTCTTCAAGCAGGCCATGCTGAGGATTGGGTTGGATGTCGCGCGATCGCGCACCGTGAAGTCGATGGAGGAGGGCCGGTTCGCCGCCGGGGAACTGGGGGCCTTTCCGCTCATTATCCGCCCCTCGTTCACGCTGGGCGGATCCGGCGGCGGGATCGCCTACAACAAGGAAGAATTCGAGTGGATTGTCGCCAACGGTCTCGACCTCTCTCCGGTGCATGAGGTGCTGGTGGAGGAGTGTCTCCTCGGCTGGAAGGAATTCGAGATGGAGGTGATGCGGGATCACAAGGACCAGTGCGTGGTGATCTGTTCGATCGAGAACTTCGATCCCATGGGCGTGCATACGGGTGATTCCATCACGGTGGCCCCGGTGATGACGCTCACCGACAAGGAGTATCAGGTAATGCGTGACGCGTCTTTTGCGGTCATTCGCGAAATCGGCGTCGAGACGGGCGGATCGAACATCCAGTTCTCGGTCGATCCAGAGACGGGACGGATGGTGGTGATCGAGATGAACCCGCGAGTGTCGCGGTCCTCGGCCCTGGCGTCCAAGGCCACCGGGTTTCCCATTGCGAAGATCGCGGCGAAACTAGCTGTTGGCTACACGCTGGATGAACTGCGCAACGATATCACGCGGCTGACGCCCGCAAGTTTTGAGCCGACGATCGACTATGTCGTCACGAAGATCCCGCGGTTCGCCTTTGAAAAATTCACCGATGCGGACCCCACGCTGACGTCGGCGATGAAATCGGTGGGCGAGGCGATGGCAATTGGTCGCACGTTCAAGGAGTCGATTCAAAAGTGCCTGCGGTCGCTTGAAATCGGTGCGCGCGGCTTCGGTGGCGGGGGCAAGCACGGCGGCGACGAGCCGGTGGAGGAAAAGGTCATCAACGCGAGGCTCGGCACGCCCAACGCGGAACGAATCTTTTTCATCCGACACGCTTTTCGTGCCGGTTACTCCGTGGAGCGGATTTTCGATCTCACCAAAATCGACCCGTGGTTCCTGCATCAGATGCGGGAAATCCATGAGATGGAGGAGCAGTTAAAACAGACGACCCTCAGCGGCATCGAGACGCCGGCCCTGCGCCGGGCGAAGCAATTCGGTTTCTCCGATGCGCAGCTCGCGCACCTGCTGAAGAGCGACCTGGGGGCCGTGCGCGCTGAACGGAAAAGGCGCGGCATCGCCACGACCTACCGTCTCGTCGACACCTGCGCGGCCGAGTTCGAGGCGTTCACGCCGTATTATTATTCCAGTTACGGCGATGAAAACGAAATCCTGCCGCCGCAGGGCAAGAAGAAGATCATGATCCTGGGCGGCGGGCCGAACCGGATCGGGCAGGGCATCGAGTTCGACTATTGCTGCGTGCACGCCAGCTTTGCGCTGCGCGAGGAGGGTTTCGAGTCCGTGATGGTGAACTCGAACCCGGAGACCGTTTCCACGGATTACGACACGAGCGACCGGTTGTATTTTGAACCGCTGACGCTCGAGGACGTACTCGAGATCTATCAGCAGGAAGGCTGCGTCGGGGCCATCGTGCAGTTTGGCGGGCAGACGCCGCTCAACCTGGCGACGGCCTTGAAGGCGAATGGCGTCCACATCATCGGCACGTCACCGGAAAGCATCGAGATGGCCGAGGACCGGAAATTGTTCTCGGCGATCCTGGACAAGCTGAAACTCACGTCGCCCGCGAATCGCACGGCGATGAATGAGACGGACGCTCTGATTTTCGCCCAGGAGATCGGGTTTCCGGTGCTGCTGCGGCCATCCTTCGTGCTCGGTGGGCGCGGCATGTTCATCGTCTACAGCGAGGAGGAGTTCCGCGCGGTCGTGCGGCAGGCCTTCGATGTGATGCCCGACAAGCCGGTGCTGATCGACAAGTTCCTCGAGGATGCGATCGAGCTCGATGTGGATTGTATCAGCGATGGTGAGACAGCGGTGATCGGCGGCATGCTCGAGCATATCGAGTATGCCGGCGTGCATTCCGGCGATGCGGCCATGGTGATGCCACCCCATACGCTCGCACCTTCGATGCTGGAGACGGTGCGGACCGCAACGTATGCGCTGGCCCGCGAATTGAACGTGATCGGGCTGATGAACGTTCAGTTCGCGATCAAGGAAAACCAGCTGTATGTTCTCGAAGTCAACCCGCGGGCGTCACGGACGATCCCGTTTGTCGCGAAGGCGATCGGAGTGCCGCTGGCGAAACTCGCAGCCAAGGTCATGACGGGGATGAAGCTGAAGGATCTCGGCTTCGACCGGGAACAGACGCCCAGGCACTGGTGTGTGAAGGAGGCGGTTTTTCCATTCGTGCGGTTCCCCGGGGCCACGATCACGCTCGGGCCGGAAATGCGCTCCACCGGAGAAGTCATGGGACTCGACGACGATCTCGGCATCGCGTTTGCCAAGGCACAAGCCGCGGCGAAGCCAGGACTGCCGACCAAGGGGAACGTGTTTATGTCGGTGAAGGATGCCGACAAGGCTCGTGCGGTGGAAATTGCACGCAAACTCGAGGGGCTTGGCTTCACGCTTTATTCCACCAGCGGCACCGCGCAAACCCTGGCGGATGCGGGATTGAAGGTGAAGAAGCTGGCCAAGATTCAGGAGGGCCGGCCAAACGCGGTCGACCTGATCAAGAACGGGCAGATCCAGATGGTGATCAATACGCCCGGCGGCATGATTCCGCGGCGCGACGAAAATGCGATTCGCTCGGCGGCGTATGCCCACAATGTTTGTATCATGACCACCCTTACGGGCGCGGCGGCGGCCGTGGATGGAATCCGGGCGCTGAAGGAAAAGCACGTGGGCGTGCGTCCCATTCAAGCGTACCGTGGCAATGTGAACCTCGTTTGACGCGACGCCGTGACACTTCTGTCAAGCGTTACATGGAACCTGTCGCGCGGATTGAAGTCCGGCTGAACCCATGTCATGCCATGCATAAATCCGCCGCACTGATGAAGAACATGTCCCTCGTTTCGACTTTCCGCGGTGTGCTTGCCGCTCTGCTGGCCGTCCTGGTGTTTGCTCCCGGTTGCACGCAGGTCCAGGTGGCTCCGAATGTGCAGGGCGAATACAAACCCGGCCTGGGCGAACTGCAGGTCTTCGCTGACCGCGATTATGCCACCGTGCATGCCGCGGCCAAAAAAGGCCTGAAGGATCTGGGGCTTTTCGAGACGCAAGACGACCAGAAGGTCGTTGAGGCGGAAATCAAGGCCCGGGACTCGAGTGACACCCTGGTAACGGTGAAGATCAAGGAGGTCGGGAAGAACCGTACCAGCGTGAAGATTCGCTATGGTCTCGTGGGCGGCAGTCTGGCCAATGCGCAGCGCGTCTACCAGGCGATGCAAAAATACCTGTGAGTACGATGATCTCGTGTTGTGATTTCAGATTGCGGCGGGTTTTGCCGGCGAATCGTCGGGCCTGATGGAAACGCCCACTCTGATTGCGCTGTTGCACGGGCCGGATCAACCGGGGCTGGTGGCCCGGGTGGCCGGATGGATTTTTGAGCGCGGCGGCAATATTCTGCACGCGGACCAACATCGCGACCGGGAAGCGGGCATCTTTTTTCAGCGGGTCGAATGGGAGCCATCGGCGGCGAATACGTCGGCCAGCGGTGTCGTTAGTCCGGGGTCAGCCGAGGGTGAGTTCGTCGCTTTTGCCACTGGCTCGCTGGGCATGCAGGTGCGCGTGCTCTCATCCGCGGATCGGCCGCGCGTAGCGCTGTTCGTCTCGAAGGCTGATCATTGCTTTCATGATCTCGTGTTGAGATGGAAAGCAGGTGAATACGCCTGCGATATTGTTGCCATCCTGGGAAATCACCCGGATCTCGCCGAGGTGGCGCGCGGCTACGGGCTCTCGTTCTTCCATATCCCGGTCACGGCGGCGACGAAGTCCGAAGCGGAGTCGCGGCAAGTCGAGTTGCTGGCACAACAGCGAGTGGATCTGGTGGTGCTCGCGCGCTACATGCAGGTGCTCTCAGCCGACTTCCTTCAGAAATTCACGCGACCGGTGATCAACATTCACCATTCATTTTTGCCGGCCTTCGCGGGCGGGCGGCCGTATCATCAGGCACACGCCCGCGGGGTGAAACTGATTGGAGCTACGGCGCATTACGCGACCCGAGACCTCGACGAGGGTCCGATCATTCACCAGGACGTCGCGCGCGTGACGCACCGGCACGGAGTCGACGAATTGGTCCGCAAAGGGCGCGATCTCGAGAAAATTGTCCTCTCACAGGCGGTGCGCTGGCACCTGGAAGGGCGGGTGCTGGTTTACGGAAACAAAACGGTGGTGTTCGACTGAACTGCTTTCCGGCATTTACATGGCCGGCGGCATTTGTTCTCGTCGTCGGTTTCAACGTCCAAATCTCGCGCAATGCCCATGGCTGCCACTCCTCCTTCTGATCCGAAACATGCCGGCGACGACCGTAATCTGGTCGCGGTGAACGAGGCCACCGCGTTGTCGTTCGAGGACAAGGTGAATCTCGTGTGGCAAAAGAACCGGCCGCTGGTGATTGGCGCCTGCCTCGCGGTGATTGTCTTCATCCTCGGCAAAGGCGCGTGGGATTACCTCGCCCGCCAGCGCGAATTGGATGTCGAGCGCGACTACGCGGCCGCCACGACACCCGAGCAGTTGAAGTCTTTTGCCGCCACCCACAGTGGCCATACGCTCGGGGCAATCGCGCAACTGCGGATCGCGGACGAGGCTTACGCGGCGGGCAAGTCAGCGGATGGGCTCGCCGGCTACGACAAGGCCCTCACGATGTTGAAGGATCCGCCGTTGGTCGGCCGGGCGCGGATTGGCCGCGCAATGGCCAAAGTTCAGGCGGGCAAGGCCGCGGAAGGCTCGGAGGAACTGAAGCAGCTGGCCAACGATGCAAACCAACTCAAGGCGGTGCGCACGGAGGCGGCATATCATCTGGCGAGTCTCGCCGCCGAGGCGGGCAACTCAACCGAGGTCCAGAAACTTTCCGATCAGTTGATGCAGATCGATCCGACAAGCCCATGGGTTTCCCGGGCGATGTCGCTGCGAGCGAGTATGCCGGTCACGGCCGCTCCAGCGGCGGTGAACGCACCGGCGGGAACGACGCCGCCGGCGTCGGGCAACGAGTCACCCAAGGTCGAGGTGAAGCTGCCGGGTGCGAAGTAGCGATCCTTGGCGGCGAGTTGCGCCGGACCCATGCGGCTGGCGCGAGTTGTCCAAGTCAGGACACCCGAGGTTCATTTACCTAAGTCCGGTTTTTGCGACGATGCCACCATGCTCCGGCCAGGGCGAATGCACCGGCGAACGATGCGTAGGTGGAGGGTTCGGGAATGGCGCTGGCGGTATACGTGTAGTTATCCAGCGCGAGCGTATTCCAGGAGGTGCCGCTCGTCGCATTGTTGTCCAGCCTCAGGGTGACCTGATCAGATTGATTGCTGATTGCGAGCAGCTGGCCGGAGGTGAGCGAAATGGAAGTGATGAGCAACGGATTCTGCGCGGTATTGTTCGCATAGGTGATTAGGGGCGAGAACTCCAGGAATGTGCCGGTGCTGCCGATTTGGTACTGCAATTGAAACGTGGCGGGAGTTCCGGAGTTGTTCGGCGTGAATAATTGGAGGCTGAGCGACTCGAAGTTCCATCCTGCCGTGTTGCTGAGCGTGAAGGTGATTGAGCCATCGCGACTGGCTGAGTCTCCCGCCCGCCAGCCCAGTGCGCGGTCTGTTCCCGTTGAGAGTCCGGCTGACCACGTCTGGCTGGCGCCCGGCAAATTTCGGAAGAAGTTGGAAGTTGTGGCGGCCGCATTGTTGGCGACCAACCCGGTATTCCAGCTGAACACGGTGCCGTTCGAAATCGAAGTCGACGACGTCCACACGTTCCAGCCGTTGGGCAGCGCGGTGCCGATTGAATCGAAGCTTTGACTGTAGCTTGGGACGACGGTGATTTGGGCGAAACACGGGAACGCGATGATTCCAGCGGTGACGGCGAGCAGCATTCGGTACGCTTTCATGCGTGTCGGATCTCGGTGCGTGAAACGAGACGTACAACGGCTGTGAATACCCAAAACGTGGTATGAGGATTACAATCCGTGGTGGTCGTATCCGCGCCGATTCTGCGCGCATCGTCGACCTGCGGCCGCTCGAATTGCAGTGAGATGAAGTGGCTTCCGCCGTGGCTGCGCCGGTCGGAGACACGGCGCCATTGGATTCGACCGGGTCCGGCTTTCGGAAACCGCCTGGATGGACGCTGGCTCTGTGAGCCGTCCGAAGTTACGGCGCGACTTCGTACACCTCGACCAGGGCGATTCCGTTGGCGTTCGCGTTGTTCGCGCCAGCAGGACCGGTGACCTGCGCCGTATACGATCCGGGCGCCAGGAAAACCAGGAGGGCGGCATCCCGGCTCTGCGCCCCCAATGGGAACGCGCCCACGCTGGCGGCCGCGGATCGAATCAATGCCACATCCGGATCGCGGAACCAATCGGCGCCAGTTCTCAAGGTGGTGCGGCCTCGCGAAAGCGTCAGCTGCGGTTGGGGCAATGCGTTCGCCACATTAAACGGAGCGGCGCCAAGAGTCGGGCCGACGCCGCGAATCAGCACGCGCTGCGGTGCGTTTCCGGAGATGACAAACCCGGCAATCAAGGGCGCCGCGGCTGTTACGGGCCCACGGGCGGAGAGGTTCACGAGCCTGCGCGTGGCCGGCGTTTCATTGTTCTCGAGGACCTCGTACACCTCGGCGAGCACGACGCCCGCGCCCCCACCCACAACTACGGTGTACGCGCCGGGCGCGAGCGTTCGAAGCAGCGCAGCATCTGCACTGCCCGGTCTAAAGGCAAAGGCGCCGGAGCGGGTCGCGGCCGTTGCCAGCGCCGCCGCGTTGGCCTGCGGCGTACCCCAATTATCGTTTTGGGCGACCTGGTTGTTGCCGCGAAAGAGCTGAATGTCTGGGTCGACAAGCACGTTCGGCAGATTGAACGGCGGCAAACCCAGCGCGGGTCCTGCCGCCCGGACGAGGACCTGCTTGGGCGATCTGCCGCTGACCACGAAGCCGGTGATCAACGTCGAATTGGCCACGACACCACTGCGGACCGAAATGTTGGCCAGATGCTCGTCGCGCCTCACGTCTTCGGCCACTCCCAGAATCGTGCCGATCACGCCGCCGGGCAGCTGTACGGTTCCAGTCACCGTTCCGCCCGTGAATCCGAAATCGAGCCCCGCCTGCGTGCCCGTCATCCGCAGCCGACCGTCGCTGCTCACGGTCCCCGTGGCGCTGTCGAGTGTGGCGCCACTCGCGGTGAACAAATAAGCCTGGCCATCGGGCGCAACCACGATGTATCCGCGCCCATCCGTGCTGCCGACCAACACAGCGGAATAAAAGCCCGCCTGGGCGGACGCGGGGCCCCTGGCCGCAGCCCGGGTTCCCTCGATGCTTAGGCCGAGTTCGGGAATCGAGCCGCTCAATGTGCCAGTCGTCTCGTCAAGCACGCCCCGCAGCGTAATCGCCTGCGGTGCGGCCGCCCGGCCTGGCTCGGCGTCAGCCAAGGCGGCCGAATCGGCGCCGAAAGCAGTCGTGGCGAGAGTCCGCGTCGCCACGCTGAAATTTCCCGCGGCATCCACTGGCACGTCCAGCACGGCCAGTCCGGTCTGCAACTGCGGCAGATGGCCCACGAATGCGGCCGTGCCGTCGAGGCGTACGAACAGGGCGAAATTGCCCGCCCCACCGCTGAACCGTCCGAAGTAGGTGCCGGAAAAATCACGAAAGTTCACGGCGAGCGTCGCGACCGCCGTGGTGACGGAGCCAAGTTCGTTTGTGATCACGACATCATAACGGCCGGCGTCGGTGTTTTTCACCGCCGCAAAAACCAGGGCCGCGCCGGTGGCGTCAGCGACGGGCCCGCCGTTCTTGCGCCACTGATACGTGAGCGCTGGAAACCCGGCCGCCTCCACCGCCAGCCGGGTGGATGCTCCTGCGTCGACAGTTTGGTTCTCGGGAGACTTCACGATCACCGGCGCGGAGCGCACAAACAGGCTGGCAGCGGAAGTGACGGATCCCATCGCGTTGCCCACCACGACGGTGTAGCGGCCGGCGTTGGCCAGGGTGGCTGCTTCAATCGCAAGGATGGAACGAGTGGCTCCGGAAATGGGCTCGCCGTCCTTCTGCCACTGATACGACGGCGTCGGTGTGCCTACGGCCGACACGCGAAACGTGGCGCTCGCTCCCGATGCAACCGTTTGATCGGCGGGTGCGCTCGTGACAAACGGGGAGAGCCCCCCCGCGACAAACGTGAAGGTGCGTTCGACCGTGGCGGCATCATACGTCGCATCCCCCGCCTGGGAGGCGCGAATCACAACGTCACCGCCCGCGCCCGTGATACGATTGCCACTGAGCGAACCGGCCCCGGAGACGAAGCTCAGCGTGACCGGCAGGCTGGACGTGGAAATCGCCCCGACATTGATGCTGGAGCCGGCGGGTACGGCGGTGGCGTTGGAGGTGAAGAGGATGGTCTGCGGACGCTTTGTGATGATGACGGCAACCGGAACTGTGTTCACCGATCCGAGAACGTTCGACGCGACCAGCACATAGAGGCCGGTGTCGCCGACGGCGGCGTTCGCAATCATCAACGTGGGGCTCGTTGCACCGGGGACTATGAAGTTGTCGCGCAACCACTGGTACACCGGGGCGGGTGAGCCTTGGGCCGAGCCCGCGAGCGTCACCGTATCACCGGCGAAACCCGTGAATCCCGCTGGCTGCAGCGTGAGCGTTGGAGCCGTGGAGTCCTCGTTGGTCTGCGCAAAGCTGATGAGCGTCGTCGCAAGAAAGCCGGACAAGAGGAGAAAGCTGAACCGCATAGTCATCTTCAACCAAGGGGAAGACGCGGTGTAAATGTCGCGGTTGCTCCGGTCGCGCGAATTCTGCCGGGACACACGGCCGAAGCCCGTGTCGTCTCCGGCTCGGCATTGAACGCGTTTTGCCCTCTCAGCCGGTGATTTCGGATTGGTGTGCGGCAAATCCGAGACCGCCATTGACACGCGGCCGCTTCCGCCAAGCGTGAAGCATTCGGTTCGGGGTGTAGCTTAGCCTGGTAGAGCGCCTGGTTTGGGACCAGGAGGTCGCAGGTTCGAATCCTGTCGCCCCGACCATTAAACATCGCAGCGTGCCGCTCGGTTTTTTCGAGACTTCGCTCAGCGAAACGGAGTTGCGCGACCCGGCCCAATGGTGGCGGCGATGCAGTGGTTCGCGGCTCGCGGGTCACCGTTCGCACCATGTTGGTGTCGCTCGCAGACCGGGTCACGATCGAAGAAATCGTCGCCGGCTTTACCCACGTTCACACCGGAAGCGGCGCGAGCGGTGATCGAGTTCACCGCGACCAGTGCCCGCGAAGATTTTCCGCTGCCCGCCGCGCCGGCGGCGTGATGAGAATCAAGCTCGACGAAAATTTGCCCGCCAGCAGCGTCAATGAGCGAGCCAGTGGCCCTCAACGAAATCGAAAGCTCAAGTGGAAAAAGCCATGACCAGCCTTGAAAAAATTGCCGCTCGCCTGCCGGCACTGACCGCCCAACACATCTGCGCCGACGGCCCCGGCACGATTCTCCGCGATATCGAGACTTTGATCGATTTCATCGGCGAACGCGGCCTGCCAACGAAGAGCAAACAGGGCAACCTGCCGGCTGCCGCCATGCCGGAGATCAATGCGCGGTTGGCGGCGCCCATTGACGTTCGGCTAAATCGGCCCTTGTTGCGGCACTATCCGAATATCGCGGGACTGTTCGTGCTGCTGCGCGTGATGATGCTCGCGCGCGGGGATCGGCAGCGAGTGTGGATCGACGCCGGAGCGCTGGCGTCGTGGCGCGACCTCAACCCGGTTGAAAAATATTTCGCGCTGTTGGAAGCGTGGTTGTTTTGCGCCGATGATGTGGAGTTTCTCGGCGCCCAACAGTCGCGAGGGGAAATGCAGTTTCGCGACAACCTCAAGTTTCTGCTGAAGCTCGAAACCGACCGCTGGACGACGTTTGACGAATACCAACTCGGTTGGGACGCGGTCTCGGCCTGGAATGTGCATCTCCACCAGATGTTTGGACTGATTGAGGTGGAGGAACGGCCGCTGGCCGGCCGGCGCAGGGAGATCCGCGGCTGGCTGCTCGAAAAGGCGCGGCGCACGCCGTGG
Source organism: Opitutales bacterium (assembly GCA_038204695.1). Taxonomy (GTDB): domain Bacteria; phylum Verrucomicrobiota; class Verrucomicrobiia; order Opitutales; family Opitutaceae; genus ER46. Next base: position 20,812 of record JBBRCR010000048.1, read on the forward strand.
GGCGAGGCGGTGGCAGCCGTGATCGCGAACGCCGCGGTCGAGGCGTATAAGCGGGCGGGCGGTCAGGGCGACGAGATCCGCCGTTGGCGCATGCCGGAGGATGCCGGGTTTGGATTTCTGCAGCCGGCCTTTGGCGTTTTCTTTCCCGACTGGCGGAAGGTTTTTTCGGCGCCGGGCGCTGCGTTTCAATCGGGATGTTACGTGTTCAAGGTCGCGATGACCGACGGTCGTGCCGTGGGTGCGGTCTGGCGGCGGCTGGCCGTGCCGGGTGACGCCATGCTGGGCCACCTGGCTTATTCGATCCTGCGCGCATTCGAGTTTTCCGACACCGAGCACCTCTACGAATTTCGATTCGTGGACCAATCGGGCAAGGGCTACGTGTATTACCATCCTTATTCCGGCGAGGGGCCATATGCGTCGGGAAAAGCGGTGGGCGACACGGGCCTGCCGGAGCGCGGTGTGATGAAATTCATGTTCGATTACGGCGACTGCTGGCGGTTCGAGCTGCGGCTCGAACGAATCGATCCTCCGTCCCCCGGAAATTCCGGGATCGAACTCCTCGAAGCGCACGGGAAAGCGCCGGAACAGTATCCGCAGGAGGAGGAATGACGACGAGCAAGCGAAGGATTCGGGTCATGGGGATTACGTCACACCTCTTCGAAGCCATCCTTCAGTGTCCGGCCAAATGTTGGCTGCGGTCGGCGGGGGAGGCTCCGGCGGGCAACCCATACGCTCAGTGGGTCGCCGCACGCAGCGACCTCGACTTCCTGCGCTCAGGCGAGAAAGACGTTCGCGCGTTTGCCGAGAGCCGGCGCAAGCGCCGCCCCACACACGCGAAACCGCCGGGCGCGGTTTCCCCGCCGACGGCGTGAGTCTGTAGAGTTGACTGCGACTCCGCTCGGCGGCGTCGACGGACAGACCATCAGGCCACGCTCACGTCGCCCGTCCGAGCTTCAACCGGAAACACGCCGCGCCGAACGAGTCGTATTCCTCGACGGCGATGGTGCGCGTTTCGCCGCGGACCTTCCACGTGAAACGTCCTCCCGTTTTTCGATTCAGGCGCGCGCGGCGCACGATCAGATCGATGAGTGGCGCTTCCAGTCCTCGCGGCGGGGGCGCTGGCGCAGCGCGTTGGCCTGGGAGTCATTGAACTTCTCCGCCTGCGGGTCCCATTTCAGCGGCCGGCCAAGTTCCATCGCTATGGCGCCCAAGTGCAGCGTGGTGCTGAGCCGGTGAAGCGCCTCGGCCGTATACATCGGCGGCTGGCCGGTCTTGATCGTATCGAGAAAATCGCGGTGTTCGCGCGGGCGGCGCGGCCAGATCTTGTTCGTCGACGGATCATAGGTCCGACGGAAAACATCCATGTTGCTCCCCTCGAGCCGGCCCAGCCAGCCCTTGTTCCCGACCCAGCCTTCGGATCCCTCGAGGCGAATGGATGGACTGGCCGACGAGACTTCGAGGACCACCCCGTTGGCGTAGGTATAGGTGATTTCGTAGGTCTGCGGAACGGTGTTTAGCGCATTCGGCGGAATGACGCCTTTACCCGTGACAGCGACCGGGCTGGAGTTTTCCGAAAAGTTGGCGACTTGCGCGGTGTCGATTAGATGCGCACCCCAGTCGGTCAGCGATCCGCCGGAGAAATCGCGAATCTGCCGCCACACCTGCGCATCCGTCAGGTTGGGCGTGTAGGGGCGGAACGGAGCGGGCCCGAGCCACAACTCGTAATCGAGGTCGGCCGGCACGGGAACGGGCGCTTCAACTGGATAGACGGGTTTCGTGGGCAGACCGACCTTGATTCGCTGGAGCTGTCCGATCCCGCCATTGCGCACCACCTCGGCGAGTTTGTGGTATTGGATCACGGAGCGATCCTCGAGTCCCGTGGCAAACACAGCTTTGTGCCTTGCCACCGCTGCGACGAGTTCCTGGCCCTCGGCGATCGTGAGCGTCGGTTTTTCGCAGAAAACCATCTTGCCCGCGGCGAGCGCCATGAGCGCCATCGGCACGTGCCAGTGGTCGGGCGTGGAGATGACGGCCACGTCGATGTCGCGGCGGGCGAGCAACTGGCGGAAGTCGGCGATCTCGGCGCAGCCCTTTGTCTCGTATTTCTCGTCGACGGCCGCGCGAGCTTTCGCCCGCCGGCTTGCGAGGACATCGCACACCGCGACGACCTGACAGTCCTCCTCCTCCAGGAATTGCTTCAGGTTGACACCAAATCCGTGGACGCCGACGCCGATGCAGCCCAGGGTGATCTTCTTTGATGGCGCCTGCGCGCCGAACAAACGCGACGATACGAACTGCGGCGCGGCGCTGGCGGCGAGAATGCCACCGAGCCCGGATTTGAGAAAGGTGCGGCGTGATGCGGTGGATCTGGTCATGATTTGAGGGGGAAGGCTACTTCATGTGCTGCGCCAGAAATTCGAGCACGACGGGACGAAGATCGCGCGGAAGGGGTTTCTTTTTCCAGGTTTCGAAATCGAACGTGTGCCCGATGCCATCGAGGAAAATCAGCTCATGCTCAACGTTGCTCTGTTTCAAGGCGCCGGCGAGCTCCTCCGATTGCGCGTGATCTACCGTTGTATCCGCGCGGCCGTGCAGAATGAGAACGGGCGGAGAATCCTTGGCGACGTACGTCACCGGCGACGCCGCTCTCAACACGGGGTCATCTGTGGAGGTTGCGCCAAAAGCGCGGTTGGGCGGTCCGGACTGCCTTCCCGTTGGTCGCCCCTGGCTATCGGTCACCTGGCGCGTCAGCAGGTTTGTGATGCCGTACATGTCGATCACGCAACGCACGCCACTCGAAATACCCGGATATTGGTCTTCGGGCTCGAGTTCCATTCGGCCGGAGGTGAATGCGACCAGCAGTGCGAGAGTGCCTCCCGCCGATCCGCCGGCCACGGCAATGCGGCCAGGATCGATGGCGTAATCGGCGGTGCGGGCGCGCAGAAAACGCACGGCGTCTTTGCAGTCGCGGAGGTTTTGCGGCCAGGCTCTGTCACCCAGCTTGTAGTCAATGCTCGTCGCTATATAGCCAGCTTGGGCGAGTGTTGTGCAGATGGATTTGGCGCGCGCCTCGTTTTTCGTGCCGCCCAAGAAGCCGCCGCCATGGATCCAAACGACCGCCGGCGCCCGCTCACCCTTCACGCGCTCGCCGGGAAGATAAAGATCGAGCTTTTCGGCCCGATCGGCTGCGAGGAAAGCGACATCGGGGATAATGCGCACGGCCGGGCCCGCGGCCCGCGCCGGGGCCAACGCCGCGACGATGAAAAAGGTGAGACTGATAAAGAGTGAAGGGGCGTTCATGGTTGCGCGCGGCTATTCTATTTTCGCTTGGGGGGTGCCGTCACGATCCGGGCGGCTTTTCGGTGCTGATCTTTGCCCGCAGCTCCGGGGCCAGTGTGTCGGGATCGATGCGAAAAAAAAACCGGATCAGCTTCATGGAGATCGTGTGCAGCAAGACGTGGCGACCGGCGGGCTGGCAACATCCGGCCTCCGAAACACGCTTGTTCATTGCGGCTTTCTAACGCGAACCCGCCCTCGATTTCCACGGCGGGCGGCAGGCGTCTCCGGGATGGCCCGGCGCAGGATCCGCGGAACGCGAATCCAGAAACCGGAGACGCGCGGAGTGAACGGATGTGGCGCCACCGCAATGTTTAAACGCCGGCCCATCCCGGCATTTTTCGGCATTTTGAACCGTATCCTGCCCGATTGACAGGGGTGAACCAATCTCTTCTTGCGTCGTCCCCCGATTGCCTTTGTTGTGGGCGCAACCTTCCTTCCATGGATACAATTTCGCGCGAGAACAACAGCATGCTTCCGGTAGGCGGCATTATCGTAGGCGTCATCGCCTTGCTGCTTGGTGGGTATGCCGCCATCAGCCTTTCCAAGGTCAACAAGACTATGGCCGAGCAAAACGGCAAACTGGCGCGAATCGAAACGGTCGAGTCCGCGGCGAGTTCCGCCTCGGCCGTGGCGGAAAAGGCGTCCAAGGATATTCAGAACTTAACGCGGTCCACCCAGGATGCGTTCAACCAGGTTGGGGGAGAACTGGGCAATTTGCGCGGTTCGATCACGAAACTGGAAGAGGCGGCCAAGCGGCCAGTCGTGGCGGCGGCGCACGATAAGAAGGGTGGCGGCGGCCCCGTCGTCGCGGGACCCGGCGAGTATATCGTGAAAGCGGGCGATACCGGCATGAAGATCGCGACGGCAAACAAGGTATCCGTGTCCGACCTGCAATCGGTGAACCCCGGTTTGAACTGGGGCGGGCTCAAGGTCGGCCAGAAACTGAAGCTGCCGGCGAAGAAATAATCCGGCTTCGAATTTTCCCTTTGGCCTCTCGTCCTCACGGCCGGGAGGCATTTTTTTGCCCATGAGTTCCCCTTCAACCGATCCGGCGCGCTGGGAGCGGTTGCGACAGGCGACCGCGATCAAGACGGCCATTTTCGAATTGCTCCGGGTGCGGTTTCGTCATCACGCCCGCGCGGTCGAGCGCGATTTCGTGGTGATCGATGCGCCCGACTGGGTGAACGTCGTCGCCGTCACGCCGGACGAGCGGCTCGTCCTGGTGAATCAGTTTCGCTATGGGACGAACGACTTTTCGCTGGAGATCCCCGGTGGCGTGATCGAGCGCGGCGAGGATCCCTTGCTCGCCGGCCAGCGCGAGTTGCAGGAAGAAACTGGATACGTCGGTACCTCCGCCACCGTCCTGGGGTGGGTCCATCCGAATCCGGCCTTCCAGTCGAACCGGAGCCATTTTGTGCTCGTGGAAAACGCCACGAAATCCGCCGCGCTGGCGTGGGATCCGGACGAGGAGCTTCACGTCACCACCGAGCGGGTGGAGGACGTGTTCACGATGATCGGCGAGCGCAAAATCACCCACGGGCTCGTCCTGAATGCGCTGATGTTCTTCGCCGGATACCGTCGCGCCGCACGCCGGTAGCGGGCCGTGCCGGTTGTGCAGCGGTTCTCGCGGTGCATTTGACATCGGGGAATCTCCCGGTTTCCTGCGTAGGAATCCCACTGATGTCCGTACCTACCTTTGCCAATGCTCCGGAGTCGCTCGGCCTGGCGCCGAACGGCTTCCTGCCCGCCGCGCTGGAGCAGGAAGTGCGGCGGATCTATGCCCGGAGTCCCTTGTATCCCGAACGGTTCCCCCTGCATGCCGAACCGTTGGAGTGGGCGTGTTTCCGCGAAATTCCAGCGCTCTCGAAGAAAGAAATCGTTGAGCGCGGCCACCAGGCCTTTTTCTCCGATTACACGCGGGTGGAGCGGGGTTTTCAGACCCAGGATTTCGAATACGAGAGCACGGGCGGGACCACGCAGTCCCCGATGACGGTGATCATGGAGCAGGGCTGGTGGCAGGCGCAGACCGAGCGAGCCTATGCCGCGTCGCCCATTTTGCGGGAATTCGTGGGCCGGCCGCACCGCAAGTGCGTGCTGGCGCCGGTGGGGTGCTCGAGCAACCTCTGCCCGTACGAGGATCATCCATTCCCAAACCGGTATTTCGACGGCACGGTTTACCTGAATCTGTCCAGCGATCCTTTCGCGTTTCCCGAAGGGGAGTGGGACCGAATCGTGCTCGAATTGCAGGCTATGCGGCCGGAGATTCTCGAGGGCGAGCCGGTATATCTGGCCCTGCTCGCGCGGGCGGCGCAGAAACGCGGCGTTCGGGTGCCAAGCTTGCGCGCAGTGATTCTCACCTATGGCAAGGCGAGCCGCCAGCACGGGCAGCGGATTGCGGAGGTCTTCCCCGCGCCGCAAGTCGATCTCTACGGGTCGACGGAGGCCGGCTACTTGTTCGTGGGCGAGGCCTTCAAGGACAACTCGCAGGTCATCGATGCGAATGCGTTTGTCGAACTCGTCCCGTGGCGTCCGGAACTGCCCGACGTATTCCAAATCTACGTGACCACTCGCGGGCGGGAAGCGATGCCGCTGTTGCGCTACCATACGGGCGACATCGTGCAGCGATTTCCGCACGGGTTCCGGCTGTTGGGGCGCGAAAGCAACCTGCATTTTCGCGCGGATGGCTCGCTGGTGTCGCCGACGGACATCGATTCGGCGCTGCCGGCGGGTTTCGCCTGCTGGCATTACCAGCTGCTGCAAACGGCGGAGACGCGTTGGGACTTCCACTACGTGGCGGACCACGCGCCGAACCACCGCGAGTTGGAGGCCGCTCTTGCCCGGATGCTCGGCGATGGCGCGCGGGTGAACGCGTTTCGGCGGCGGGTGATTGCGCCCGCGGCCAGTGGAAAATTTTCCCTCTTGAAACCCCTCGCGTTGACGCCGCAAAAAACGTGATCCTCCGCTCCTGCTGGAAGATCCTCGTTGTATGGCCCGCCGCAGCCCGGCGTGCTTCTCGAAAAAGTTAGGCTCCCTTATAAGCTCACCGCTGCCAGCGGCTGCCTTTACTTCAATCCCCGCGTCCACGATTTCTTGGCGCACTTTGCGTCGTCCTCCCGCTCGCGATTACACTCGATGAACCTCGTTGGCTTATTGTTCCGCTCTTCGATCGGCCGGAAGATCCTCATGGCCGTTACCGGGGTGATTCTCATCGGATTCGTGATTGGCCACCTCGTGGGCAACCTCCAGGTGTTTCAGGATCCCGATCACCTCAACGGGTACGCGCAGTTCCTCCATCAGCTGGGTCCGCTGTTGTGG